>JBKICP010000440.1:0-19617 GCA_046567085.1 Acidobacteriota bacterium | reverse complement strand
GGGTGCTTGAATTTGAAGGGTTTAGAGGGAAAGGCCCACAGCGGCGAAACATTGTGTTGCACGACGGCGTCGCAGACTGAAACGTTCTGTTCAGCGTGCGGCGATTCCGGTGGGGCTGAGGTTGCAGAGGTGGGAGGCCGGTCTATTGGAGCTTGAGTTCTCTGATTTTGCGCCAGAGGGTAGAGCGGCTCAGGCCGAGTTCTTTCGCGGTTTCGGCTCGTTTCCAGTGGTTCTTTTCGAGGGCAGCGAGGAGGCGGGTCGCCTCGTCGGCCGGGTCCTCGGCCGGAAGCGGTGCGTGCGAAGGGGCGGGTGGAGGGATGCGTTCCTCTGTGTCGTCGATGCAGGAGGGGTGGAGAAGCTCCTGAGGCAGGTCGTCGGGGAGGATGGTTTCTCTTCGCGCGACGACGACAGCGTACTCGATGACATTGGCCAACTCGCGCACGTTGCCGGGCCAGGAATAGTCGAGAAGGATGCGCATCGCCTGGGGGGAGATCCGCCGCACGAGGCCACGTTGCGAGGTGACGCGGTTGAGCAGGTGATGCACCAGAGGAGGGATGTCTTCGCGACGAGAGCGAAGCGGCGGCACGTCGATGGGGACGACGCACAGACGGTAGTAGAGGTCGTCGCGCAATTTGCCCTGGCGCAGCGCACCGCGCAGATCGGCATTGGTGGCCGCGACGATGCGGGCGTGCGTTGTTCTTGTGGCGCTTTCGCCGACGCGTTCATACTGATGCTCCTGCAGGACGCGGAGAAGCTTGACCTGGAGCTGCGAAGGAAGGTCGCCGATTTCGTCGAGGAAAAGGGTGCCCTGCGAGGCGAGCTCGAATCGACCCACGCGATCGCGGACAGCTCCGGTGAAGGCGCCGCGAACGTGTCCAAAGAGCTCAGATTCGAGGAGATCGGCGGGAAGAGCGCCGCAATTGACGGCTACGAAGGGACCGCCGCTGCGGGGCGAATTCTGGTGAATGGCGCGTGCGACGACTTCTTTGCCGGTTCCGCTCTCTCCGGTGATCAGGACGGTCGCCTCGCTGTGCTGGAGGGCATTGACAAGGCGAAAGATGCGCTGCATGGCGGGCGAGCATCCGACGGCATCGCAGCAGAAGATGGCTGCATCGGGACAGGATTCTTCGTCAGCGGGCCGCAGCAGGATCAGGTAGCGCACCATCGGGTCGCAGATTTCCGAGTGGTCGGCGACCATGGGAGCGGTCGTGATGGAGACGAGGCGAGTGCCGGACTCGGCAAATTTGAGGGTGGCGCGCCAGCCCTCACGCATGTGGCCGGCCAGCAGCGCCTGGCGGAGCTGGCCGTTCTGACCGAAGAGATCTTCTCCGAGGAGCTCTTCCACGGGGCGGCCGGGCAGGCGTGACGCGGGGCCTTCGCCGAGCAGATCGCTCAGCATCTTTGAAACGTGGACAATGCGGAAGGACGGGTCGAGGCAGACAAAGGCCCGGCCGACGGAAGCGAGCGCGCGCGTGATGCCGTGCAAGGCAGCTCTGGTTAAGGGGCTGAGCGCGGGTTCGCAATGGGCGGTCTCGTCGATGGCGTCCATCGGGCTTTTTTCCGGTGCGAGCGCCTCGATCTGTGAATCCTGGTCCGAGCCGGGGCGATCCATCGAATTGTTCATAGCGGATCCCGATCAGCCGTTATGCAGAGCGATGGAGCATCGCGACCAGGACCAGTGTGGGTCCTGAGGCGGGTTGTTGTAGGTGATCACGGTCACAGAGAGGAGATGGGCACCTCGCGCGCGTAAGGTACCGAGCCTCAGCCCCCCCGGGGGTATCTCTGGGGGGTGTTGAGCCGGATGTATCTGAATTCATTGGGCCGGTGTTTTTAGGGATAACAAGTACCTATTTGATTCCGCAATGATTAGGCCCTATCTATTGTGGAATCCGATGCGGTGGGTGCCGATTGAAGCTGAAACCCTGTGCATGTATTTCAATGCAAAGTACAAGCTGCCTCCCTATCAGATTTCAAAGTACTTCTTCTGCTGCACTGGCTGCCTTGTGGTGCGAGGCGTGGAGGCAGTGTTGCGGTGGTGCGCTGGTTATGGCAAAGAACAAGACCGACGCATGCCGGCGGGCCCTGGGGCCCAGTAAAAAGGACTCGCGAGGGCGAGTCCTTTTTGGCGTACAGATTGCCATCCTCAGGATGGGGGACGCGCGGGAGCTATTCAAGGGCGATTCGGCAGGGCGGGGCACGAAGGTAACGGGGGCGGCCTCTCGGATCCGTTGGGAGGGTGGAACGAAAAAGTCCCTGGGGTGAGGGTTCGGGATTGTGGGGTGGGTTTCCCGAAATGGGAATTTGGGGGCGAGTCGCTGCGCCTCCTTCGGAGCTCCGCGACGGCCTGCGGCAGCAAGGAAGCGCCTGCGGCGCGGCTGCTTTTTGGCACGGCTAAAGCCGTGCCCTGATACCAAGCGGTGTGACGCCCTGGTCCCCAAAATACTTGTCCTGAAGACAACTCGGTTCGATCTGTCGATGAGGTGGAGTGGGTTGATCGAAGGATCTCGAAAAGCAACCGCGGATCCTTTGCCTCGGCACGCTTGTGCGTGACCGAGGTTCAGGATGACAACCGTTTGGGTTGGGGCAAAACGGAAAAGCAGGGATGACAACCCGCAAGGTTATTCCGAGGCGGCCATTTCTTCGGCGCTGGAGGCGGTGGATCCGCGCTCGCTGGTGACGCCCCTGGTGGTGGAGGCGATGGCGGTAGCGATTAACGTGATGCTGTATGCCGGGGCCGGGATTGTGCTCTGGCCGGTTGCGGATTGGGTGGGGCGGCGGGGCCGGGAGGGGGGAGGGGTTCGGAATTGTGGGCTGGGTTTCCCGAAATGGGAATTGGGGGCGAGTCGCTGCGCCTCCTTCGGAGCTCCGCGACGGCCTGCGGCAGCAAGGAAGCGCCTGCGGCGCGGCTGCTTTTTGGCACGGCTAAAGCCGTGCCCTGATACGAAGCGGTGTGGCGTGATCCGCGACAATTGAAATTCCCGACGGACGACAATTATTTTTCCCTGTCTGAAGTGAGTTGAGCGATGCGGAAGGTGTTCCCAGGAGCGCTTTCCGGATGACGCCGCACAGTGGCGCCCTGGTCCCCAAAATACTTGTCCTGAAGGCAACTCGGTTCGACCTGTCGATGAGGTGGAGTGGGTTGATCGAAGGATCTCGAAAAGCAACCGCGGATCCTTTGCCTCGGCACGCTTGTGCGTGACCGAGGTTCAGGATGACAACCGTTTGGGTTGGGGCAAAACGGAAAAGCCCGGCTTTCGCCGGGCTTTTCGTTGGAGAAGCAGGTCCCTCCGCTTCGGTCGGGAGGACAACGCGCAAGGTTATTCGCTGGCGGCCATTTCTTCGGCTTCGCCTTCCTGGCGCATCTGTTCGAGCTCGCGTTCGGCTTCTTCCCAGGCGGTCTGGACTTCCTGCTGGATTTTGGCTGCCGCTTCTTCGAGTTCCGGAGAGAGCTCGACGTTGCGGTAGTATTCCATGCCGGTTCCGGCGGGGATGAGGCGACCGACGATGACGTTTTCCTTGAGGCCGCGCAGGCTGTCGACCGCGCCGTTGATGCTGGCTTCGGTGAGAACGCGCGTGGTCTCCTGGAAGGAGGCCGCGGAGATGAAGGACTCGGTGGAGAGCGACGCTTTGGTGATGCCGAGCAGCAGGGGGCGTCCCACCGGCGGGCGGCCGCCCTGGGTGATGACACGCTGCGTCTCTTCGCGGAAGCGGAACTTGTCGACCTGCTGTTCGAGCAGGAAGTTGGAGTCGCCGACTTCCTCGATCTTCACCCAGCGGAGCATCTGCCGGACGATGGTTTCGATGTGCTTATCGGAGATGGCCACGCCCTGGAGGCGGTAGACTTCCTGGATTTCGTTGACCAGGTAAGCCTGCAGCTCCTTCTCGCCGAGGACGGCGAGAATGTCGTGGGGGTTGAGCGGACCATCCATGAGAGGCTCGCCGGCGCGGACGCGCTCGCCTTCCTGGACGTTGATGTGGACGCCGCGGGGGACGGAGTATTCCTTCTCCTCGCCGTTGTCGGCGGTGACGTAGATGCGGCGCTGGCCTTTGGAGACCTCGCCGAAGCGAACGGTGCCATCGATTTCGGAGATGATGGCGGTTTCGCGCGGCTTGCGGGCTTCGAAGAGCTCGACGACGCGGGGGAGACCACCGGTGATGTCCTTGGTGCGCGTGGTTTCACGCGGGATCTTGGCAAGGATGTCGCCGGCGGAGACCTCGTCTCCGTCCTGGATCATGAGGTGAGAACGGCTGGGCATGAGGTAACGCTTCTGGCCCTTGCCGCCCTTGATGACGATGGCGGGCTGGCGCTTTTCGTCGGGAGAATCGCCGACCACGAGACGGGAGAGGCCGGTGACCTCGTCGACTTCTTCGTGGAGGGTGATGCCTTCCTGGAGGTCCTTGAAGCTGACGGTGCCGCCGATTTCGGTGAGGATGGCGAAGGTGTAGGGATCCCACTCCACCATGACCTGGCCGAGCTGCACGGGCTGGTTCTCTTCGATTTTGATATGGGCGCCGTAGACGACCTGGTAGCGCTCCTTCTCGCGACCGCGATCATCGACGACGGCGATGGAGCCGGAGCGGTTCATGGCGACCAGATCGCCCTGACGGCTGCGGACCGTAGCCAGGTTGATGAAGCGGATGGAGCCGGCGTTTTTGGCTTCGAGGCGGGACTGCTCGTTGACGCGCGAAGCGGTTCCACCGATGTGGAAGGTCCGCATGGTGAGCTGGGTCCCGGGCTCGCCGATGGACTGGGCAGCGATGACGCCGACGGCTTCGCCGAGTTCGACGAGGCGACCGGAGCCAAGGTTGCGGCCGTAGCAGAGGATGCAGACGCCGCGGCGGGATTCGCAGGTGAGCACGGAGCGAATCTTGACGCGCTCGATGCCGGCCGCCTGGATGGCCGACGCGAGGTCCTCGGTGATTTCCTGGTTGATATCGACGATGACCTGGCCTTCGTAGTCCTTGATTTTCTCGAGGGAGACGCGGCCGACGATGCGGTCGCGCAGCGGCTCGATGATCTCGCCGGACTCAACGATGGGGGTAACGTAGATGCCTTCGACGGTCTTGCAGTCGCGTTCGGAGACGATGACGTCCTGGGCCACGTCGACCAGACGACGGGTGAGGTAGCCGGAGTCAGCGGTTTTGAGCGCGGTATCGGCAAGACCCTTGCGGGCGCCGTGGGTGGAGATGAAGTATTCCAGCACGGTGAGGCCTTCACGGAAGTTGGCCGTGATGGGGGTCTCGATGATTTCGCCGGAGGGCTTGGCCATGAGGCCGCGCATGCCGGAGAGCTGGCGGATCTGCTGTTTGGATCCGCGAGCGCCGGAGTCGGCCATGATGTAGATGGGGTTCATGGCTCCCTCTTTGTCGGCGCGCTTCATGTTGTCGAACATCTCGTCGGCGACACGTTCGGTGACGGCCGACCAGATCTGAATGACTTTGTTGTTGCGCTCGCCGTTGGTGATGGCGCCGTCGAGGTACTGCTGCTGGACGGCGATGGCCTGTTTTTCCGCATCGCGCACGGTGGCGTACTTCGCCTCGGGGATGACCATGTCATCGAGTCCGACGGAGAGGCCGCTGCGGGTGGCGTACTGGAAGCCGAGTTCCTTGATGCGGTCGAGCATTTTCACGGTGAGCTCGAGGCCGTGGTTGAGGTAGCAGTAGTTGACGAGCTGGCCGATGCCCTTCTTCTTGAGCAGGCCGTTGACGTAAGGCATCTCCTCGGGCAGGGCATCGTTGAGGATGGCGCGGCCGACGGTGGTGGAGATGTACTGACGTTCGTACTGGACCGGCTCGGTGTGGGTGATGTCCTGGTCGTCGTAGGCGGTGCTCATCTCGAGCACCTGGCCGCTGTAGCGGAGACGAATGGGGCTGAGGGTTTCGACCTCATGGGCATTGAGGGCCATGAGGACTTCCTCGATGTTGGCGAAGACGCGGCCTTCGCCCTTCGCACCCTTCTTCGCCTTGGTCAGGTAATAGAGGCCGAGCACCATGTCCTGGGTAGGCACGGTGATGGGCTGACCGGACGCGGGCGAGAGGATGTTGTGCGAAGAGAGCATGAGCACCGACGCTTCGACCTGGGCTTCAGGGGAGAGCGGGATGTGCACGGCCATCTGGTCGCCATCGAAGTCGGCATTGAAGGCGGTGCAGACCAGGGGGTGAATCTTGATGGCCTTGCCTTCGACGAGGACGGGCTCAAACGCCTGGATGCCGAGGCGGTGGAGGGTCGGGGCGCGGTTGAGCAGCACCGGATGGTCGCGGATGACTTCCTCGAGGATGTCCCACACGATGGGCTCCTGGAGTTCGACCATTTCCTTGGCCTGCTTGATGGTGGTGCAGTGGCCGGTCTGCTCGAGGCGGTGATAGATGAAGGGCTTGAAGAGCTCGAGGGCCATCTTTTTGGGAAGGCCGCACTGGTGGAGTTTGAGCTCGGGGCCGACGACGATGACGGAGCGGCCGGAGTAGTCGACGCGCTTGCCGAGGAGGTTCTGGCGGAAGCGGCCCTGCTTGCCCTTGAGGGTATCGGAAAGGGACTTGAGGGGGCGGTTGTTGGCGCCACGCAGGACGCGGCCGCGGCGGCCGTTGTCGAAGAGGGCGTCGACGGCTTCCTGGAGCATGCGTTTTTCGTTGCGCACGATGACTTCGGGCGCATGCAGGTCCATGAGCTTCTTCAACCGGTTGTTGCGGTTGATGACGCGGCGGTAGAGATCGTTCAGGTCCGAGGTAGCGAAGCGGCCGCCGTCGAGGGGCACGAGGGGACGGAGTTCCGGCGGGATCACGGGGATCACGTCGAGGATCATCCACTGGGGCTTGTTGCCGGACTTACGGAAGGCTTCGACGACCTTGAGGCGCTTGGCGTACTTGAGGCGCTTCTGGAGGGAAGTTTCGGTGCGCATGCGCTCGCGCAGCTCGATGGAGAGCTCGTCGACGTTGACGCGCTTGAGGAGTTCCTTGATGGCTTCGGCGCCCATCATGCCCTTGAAGCCGGTGGGGCGGTACTGCTGGTCGATTTCGCGGAACTTGGTTTCGTCCTTGATGATCTCGCGCTCGCGGACGGGAGCATCGCCGGGATCGACGACGACGTAGCTCTCGAAGTAGAGAACGGACTCGAGATCGCGGAGGGAGATATCGAGGAGGTGGCCGATGCGGGAGGGCAGGCCCTTGAAGAACCAGACGTGGGAGCAGGGCGAGGCGAGCTCGATGTGGCCGAGGCGCTCGCGGCGGACCTTGGAGACGGTGACTTCGACGCCGCACTTATCGCAGATGACGCCGCGGTGCTTCATACGCTTGTACTTGCCGCAGAGGCACTCCCAGTCGGTGACGGGGCCGAAGATGCGGGCGCAGAAGAGACCGTCGCGCTCCGGTTTGAAGGTACGGTAGTTGATGGTTTCCGGTTTCGTGACTTCGCCATGCGACCAGCTGCGAATCTTCTCGGGCGAAGCCAGCGAGATGCGAATCGCATCGAAGTCGGTGATGGGGCTGGTCATTTCGAACGGGCTGGAACGGTACAAGGTGTTCCTCCTTGCAGTGACGCAGCCGGTAGCTGGTAGCCGGTGGCCTGTAGCTAAAAGCGTGCGACGCTGCGGTTCTTCTTAGTCCTGTTTGCAACGCGATGGACTGCGCTGCGGAATCTTTTGGGCCGCCGGGGCTAAAGCCCCTTATTTTGCCGGCCCGATTTCCCCGGCCTGAAGGCCGGAGCTTCTACCGTGTTCGCGGGGCTGAAGCCCCGCGAATTTGAGCGGGCTAAAGCCCGCTCCTGCCTTTAATCAGCGGCAGCCAGTTCGGGAACCGGCTGTTTCTTTGCGTCCTTCGGTCCTTCGCCGGGGGTCTGCTTGACGAGCTCGACGTCGAGGCACAAGGACTGGAGTTCGCGAATGAGCACATTGAAGGACTCGGGCACACCGGGCTCGATGGCAGCCTCGCCCTTGACGATGGCTTCATAGATCCGGGTACGGCCGAAGACGTCGTCGGACTTGGCGGTGAGCAGCTCCTGGAGGATGTAGGCGGCGCCGTAGGCTTCGAGCGCCCAGACTTCCATTTCTCCGAAGCGCTGTCCACCGAACTGCGCTTTGCCGCCCAGCGGCTGCTGGGTGATGAGCGAGTACGGTCCGATCGAGCGAGCGTGGATCTTGTCGTCGACCAGGTGCGAGAGCTTCAACATATAGATATAGCCAACGGTCGCCGGCTGTTCGAACGGTTCGCCGGACATGCCGTCGAAGAGCTCGGTTTTGCCGGAAGTGGGCAGGCCGGCGGCACTGAGGAGCGCCTTGATTTCGCCTTCGCGGGCGCCATCGAAGACGGCGGTGCCGAACCAGATGCCCTTCTGCATGCCGGCGGCGACGCGCAACAGCTGCGTGTCGTCGAGGTCCTTCAGCTGGCGGAGAGCCGCGGTGTTGGCAAACTTCTCAGCGATGACCTTGCGCACTTCGTTGGCGTCCTGGTTCTTTTTGACCAGTTCGGCGATGTGCTGGCCGAGATTGTGAGCGGCCCAGCCGAGGTGGGTTTCAAGGATCTGACCCACGTTCATACGGGAGGGCACGCCGAGCGGGTTGAGCACGATCTCGACGGGGGTGCCATCGGGCAGGTAGGGCATGTCTTCTTCCGGAAGAATCCGGGCGATGACGCCTTTATTGCCGTGACGGCCGGCCATCTTGTCGCCGACGGAGAGCTTGCGCTTCATGGCGATGTAGACCTTGACCAGCTTGATGACGCCGGGGGCCAGTTCGTCGCCCTTCTGCAGCTTGCCGATTTTCTCGTTGGTGATTTTGCGCAGCACATCGATCTGACGGGAGGTCATTTCCTCGATCTCGTCGATCTGCTCGTTGACGCGCGGATCCTTGTCGTTGTAGCGGATGCGCTTGAGGTTGCGGGTGCTGATGCGCTCGATGGTGTCGCGATCGAGGATAGCGCCCTTGGCGAGGAGACGCTTGTTGGTGCGCTCGTCGTGCAGGTCGGCGAGGACTTCTTTGCCGCCGAGGATGGCTTCGAGGCGCTTCAGGCGCTCATCGGTGAGAATGCGGATTTCGTCGGACAGGTTCTTTTCGAGCTGAGCGATATGCTCGGTTTCGATCTGCCGGGCGCGCTCGTCCTTTTCCTGACCCTTGCGGGAGAAGATGCGGACGTCGACCACGGTGCCCTCAATGCCCGGAGGGCAGGTGAGGGAAGCGTCGCGGACATCGCCGGCCTTTTCGCCGAAGATGGCGCGGAGGAGCTTCTCTTCCGGCGTGAGCTGGGTTTCGCCTTTGGGCGTGACCTTGCCGACCAGAATGTCGTTGTGGTGGATTTTGGCGCCGATGCGGATGATGCCGGACTCGTCCAGATCGCGCAGCGAATGCTCGCTGACGTTGGGGATGTCGCGGGTGATTTCTTCGGGACCGAGCTTGGTGTCGCGAGCTTCGATCTCGAACTCCTCAATGTGGACGGAGGTGTAGTAGTCCTCGCGCACCAGTTTCTCGGAGATCAGGATGGCGTCTTCGAAGTTGTAACCGCGCCAGGGCATGAAGGCCACGAGCACGTTGCGGCCGAGGCCGAGCTCGCCCTGCTCGGTGCAGGGTCCGTCGGCGATGACCTGGCCTTTGAGGACGCGGTCGCCCTGACGGACGATCGGCTTCTGGTTGATGCAGGTGTTCTGGTTGGAGCGCTTGAATTTGATGAGCTGGTAGATATCGGAGCCGACCTCACGGGAGAGCTGCGTGGGGTGGTGTTCGCCTTCGACGCGGACGATGATGCGTTCGGAGTCGACCGAATCCACGATGCCATTGCGCTTGGCGAGGATGACGGCGCCGGAGTCGCGGGCGGTGACGCCTTCCATGCCGGTGCCGACCAGGGGAGCCTCGGAGACGAGCAGAGGCACGGACTGGCGCTGCATGTTGGCACCCATGAGCGCGCGATTGGCGTCGTCGTGCTCGAGGAAGGGCACGAGCGAGGCGGCGACGGAAACCAGCTGCTTGGGGCTGACGTCGATGTAGTCGACTTCAGCGCGGTTGACGAGGACGAAGTTGCCCTGGCGCCGCGCATTGACCAGTTCTTCGACGATGCTGCCACTCTCGTTGAGCTCGACGTTGGCCTGGGCGATGGTGTGGCGGTCTTCTTCCCACGCGGAGAGGTAGAAAGAATAAGGCTCGAACTCGAGGACCCGCTTCTTCTCCTTCTTCAGCGTCTCGTTCATCTTGAAGGCTTCGCTCTTCTCGACGTGATCGCCGACGCGCAGGCCGCTTTCGCCGGCGTTGGTGATCTGGACAAAGTCGAGCACGCGGCTGTCGCGCACCTTGCGGTAGGGCGACTCGATAAAGCCGTACTCGTTGATGCGCGCGAAGCAGGACAAGGAGCTGATGAGGCCGATGTTCGGACCTTCGGGCGTTTCAATGGGGCAGATACGGCCGTAGTGGGTGGGGTGCACGTCGCGGACCTCGAATCCGGCGCGTTCACGCGAGAGGCCGCCCGGCCCGAGGGCGGAGAGGCGCCGCTTGTGCGTGATCTCCGAGAGCGGGTTGGTCTGGTCCATGAACTGCGAGAGCTGCGAGGAGCCGAAGAACTCGCGGATGGCGGCCATGACCGGCTTGGCGTTGATGAGGTCGTGCGGCATGGCCGTGGACATTTCCTGGTACACGGACATTTTTTCTTTGATGGCACGTTCCATGCGGACCAGGCCGATGCGGAACTGGTTCTCCATGAGCTCGCCGACGGCGCGCACGCGGCGGTTGCCGAGGTGATCGATGTCGTCGACGATGCCGATGTTGCGGCGCAGCTTGAGGAGGTAGCGGATGGTGGCGTAGAAGTCTTCCGGCGTCAGGGTGCGGTGATCGAGCGAGGTCGCGTCCTGATTCTCGTAGAGCTTGATGTTGAACTTGAGGCGGCCGACGCGGGAGAAGTCGTACTTGCGCGGATCGAAGAACATGCCTTCGAAGAGCGCGGTGGCGGTGTCGAGGGTCGGGGGATCGCCGGGGCGCAGCTTGCGGTAGATCTCGATGAGGGCTTCTTCGGGCTTGCGGACCGAGTCGCGGCGCAGGGTATTGGTGATGACGTTGCCCATGTCATCGCGCTCGGGGAAGAAGACATCGATGGAGGCGATGCCGGCTTCCTGGATTTTGTGCAGCTTGTCGGAGGTCAGTTCCTGGTTGGCCTCCATGAAGACTTCGCCGGTGGAGGTATCGACGACGTCGGCAGCGGTCATGGCGCCGTCGAGCTCAGTCTGCTCGACTTCGACCTGGGTGATCTTCGCGGCTTTGAGAGCCTTGAGGATCGAAGGGGTGACCTTGCGGCCGGAATGCGCGATCTCTTCACCCTTGGCGACGATGGCGTGCGCGGGCTTGGCGCCGAGCAGGTGGGTTGCCTTGTCGGAGGCGGGATCGAGATTCCAGAAGATCTTGCCGTCTTTCAGGCTGAACTTGTCGACGGTGTAGAAGGTGCGCAGGATCTCTTCGTCGCTCTTGAGGCCGAGGGCGCGGAGGAAGATGGTGCCGAGGAACTTGCGCTTGCGGTCGATGCGGACGTAGAGGGTGTTCTTCTGGTCGTACTCGAACTCGACCCACGATCCGCGGTAGGGAATGATCTTGCCGAGGAAGTAGGTGCGGTTGTTGGCGGTCTCGAAGAAGACGCCGGGGGAGCGGTGGAGCTGGGAGACGATGACGCGCTCGGTGCCGTTGACGATGAAGGTGCCATTCTGCGTCATCAGGGGGATGTCGCCGAAGAAGACTTCCTGCTCCTTGATGTCGCGGATGGACTTGGCGCCGGTCTCGGGATCCTTGTCGTAGATGGTAAGGCGGACGGTGACCTTGAGGGGGGCCGAGTAGGTCATGCCGCGTTCTTCGCACTCTGCCTGGTCGTATTTGAGCTGGAGGCCGACGGGGTCGCCGCACTTGTTGCAGAAGTCGGGCGTGTTCTTGTTGTAGGTGCCGCACTTCTGGCAGAGGACATCGCCGGGATGGAACGGGTCGGTGATGACCATGGCGCCGCAATGGACGCAGGTCGTACGCAGGTGATGGAGACCCTTGAGGTGTCCGCACTTGCATTCCCAGTTACCGATGGAGAAATCCACAAAATCGAGCTGGGATATATTGCGAAAATCGGTAATGGGAAAGACGGAAGTGAAGACCGACTGCAGGCCGGAGTCGTCGCGCTCCGAGGGCAGCTTGTCCATCTGCAGGAAACGCTCGTAGGAGCGGCGCTGGACTTCGATGAGATTGGGAATGCGAATCGCTGTTGGGATCTTCGAAAAGTCGAGACGGCTGCGAAGCGCGCGGTTCTCGTTGGACATTCGTTACTCCTCAGGACCCGTAGTGGCGAGGGAGAGAAGAGCGGCAGTCCGGGTCATGCTGCGCTCGTCGAGCTTTTTTGCCAGCGCACGATGCATCCCGCCTCGTTCGGAACACGTCGTACGGTTTTGGTTTCGGCCGCACAAAAAGTGGAGTGCAATGCCGTTTTTCACTTGCGCGGAAGGCCGCAGGGGGGTTACGCTTCCGCTTTGCTTCAGCCGTTTCGCGGTGCATCTGACCTCCGCGAGGCTGCCGGGTTTGGTTCAGGTCCAGCTACAACGGAGCGGGGCCGGGACATCGGTCATGCGGCGAAGAAGGGGACGCGGGGCGAGAGAAAAACGCGAGGGAAGAGACAAAAGGCTCGCAGAGACAGCAAGCCCCACGAGCGCCACAACCGAATTGTGCACTGTACTGTGACAGAATGTCCGATTCCCGCCGCTTGTAAAACTTACGCCCGCGCCGCCTGACAACTCACTCCAGTCGTAACCGCAGGTCCGCCGCCTGGCCTGCGATTCCGCCGGCAAAATCTCTGCCGGAGATGATGTTCGAATCTTCCAATTTCATGCGCGCAAACTGCCGAGCCCGTGCGAGACGGGAGCTATCGCGATTTGTGGCTGATCTGGAAGACGGAAATACGCTCCGGGACCGGCAACCCTAGATGCAGCCGAGCGGAACGCACAAAGAGAATCATAGCGCGTTCCGCTTTGGCATGCAAGTTGCTTACTGAAGGGTCGTCCGACCCGCGAAAAACTACTTGACTTCGAGGGTCGCGACGCCTTCGAACTTCTTCTTGATGGCCTCGACGTCTTCCTTGCTGGCATTCTCCTTGAGCGGCTTGGGAGCGCCATCGACGAGGTCCTTGGCTTCCTTGAGGCCGAGCGAGGTGACTTCGCGTACGGCCTTGATGGTGTTGATTTTGTTGGCACCGGCATCCTTGAGGATGACGGTGAACTCGGTCTGCTCAGCGGCGGCCGGGGCTGCTGCGCCGGCTGCTGCACCGCCGGCCACGACGACCGGGGCGGCTGCCGCGGCCGAGACGCCGAGGCGCTCTTCGAGCTTCTTGACGAGAGCGGCTGCATCGAGCAGGCTCAGGTTAACGATCTGATCTTCCAACTGCTGCAGGTCTGCCATTGTGTGTTCTCCACGGTTCTTCTGGAATTTTGTCTTGCGCCGGAGGGCTTGCACCTTCCGGTTGCTGCTCTCGCTGTCTCGAGGTTTCCGATGTGCCCCAGACCAGGCACCCCTTGAGACCGCTGCGAGCGGCTGGATCTTTTGAAGTGCCCAGTCCCCGGTTGCCAGTCTTCAGTGAGATCACGAATAACCGGGGACTAAAAACTAACAACTAACTGGCGGCTGCTGCTGCTTCTCCGCCGGCAAACTTTTGTTTCTCGACGCCCTGGTTGATGACGACGGCGAGATCGCGGCCGGCAGCGTTCATGACGGTGACGAGGCGCTGGGCCGGAGCGTTGATCAGGAAGAGGAGTTTGGAGAAGATCTCTTCCTTACCGGGCATCGTGGCGAGGGCTTTGACTTCCTCGACGTTGATGACCTTGCCGTCAACGATGCCGAGTTTGAAGGTGAACTGTGCGTTGTCGCCGACCCAGGTGGACAGCGCCTTGGCGAGCGCCACCGGATCGCCGCTGGTGTAGGCGACGGACGAGACGCCCTTCAGTCCCTGGAGGGCGGCTTCAATCTGGGTGCCTTTGGCAGCGCGCGCGGCGAGCTTGTTCTTGAGCACGCGGTAGCGGCCACCGGCGCTGCGGACGGTCTTGCGCAGTTCGAAGTCCTGGGCGACGGTGAGTTTGGAAAAGGTGCCGATGATGGCGGATGTCGAATTTTCGAGCTCTTTCGCGAGCTCGCCGACTTTCTCCGCTTTTTTCTGTCTGCTCAGTGCCATGATGCGATCCTTTTGATCCTGTTGGGCTCGTGTTGCGGAGCCTGTAGCCGGTAGCCTGTGGCCGGTAGCAGCAAGAAGCTACGGGCTACTGGCGGTTCTTATGCTTTGGCTGCGCTGTCCGCGACGGCGGAGTCGAGCGCGATGCCGGGGCCCATCGTGGAACTGATGGTGATGCCCTTGATGTACTTGCCCTTGGCCGCGGAAGGCTTGGCCTTCACGACGCTGGTGATGACGGTGATGGCGTTCTCGACCAGCTTCTGCGGGGGGAAGGAGATCTTGCCGACCGGGACGTGGACGAGCGCGGTCTTGTCGGTGCGGAACTCCACCTTGCCGGCCTTGATTTCCTTGATGGCAGCGGTGACGTCGTTGGTCACGGTGCCGGTCTTGGGGTTGGGCATGAGGCCGCGGGGGCCGAGGACTTTGCCGAGACGGCCGACCGACTTCATCATGTCGGGCGTGGCGATGAGGGCGTCGAAATCGGTCCAGGATTCCTTCTGGATTTTTTCGACCAGGTCGTCCCCGCCGACGATGTCGGCGCCGGCGGCTTCGGCTTCGCGCTGCTTGTCGCCGGTGGTGATGACAGCGACCTTCTTGGTCTTGCCGAGGCCGTGGGGCAGAACGACGGTGCCGCGGACCATCTGGTCGGCATGGCGCGGGTCGACGCCCAGACGCAGGGTCAGGTCGACGGTCTCATCAAACTTGGCGTATTTGATTTTTTGCAGGAGGGGAACGGCTTCCTGCAGGGGGTAGGGGCGCTTTTCCACCTGGGCGCGCGCCTTCTCGATTGATTTGCCTGGTTTAGCCATGGAACCTCGTCTCCCACCGCGCGGACGATACGAAACGCCGGCCGTGGTTGTAATGACTGACCCCGGGTTGAACCGGGGGTCCTGTAAGGGACACGCCCACGAAGGGCGCAGCTATTGATTATCTATGAAAAGGGGCGGGAGGGCAAGGAAGGGGCTGGCAAGAGCCCAAACACAAGGTAAAGCCAGTTATTGGATTGGCACCGTTTGCAGGGCGAATATCTATTGCGTTCGAGAACACTGGCGTGTTCCCGAGTTTGTGTGGCTATCCGTCGAACGGGGAAAATCCACGACACAGAAGCCGCGAAAAGGTTCCGGCCGGGGCTGAAGCCCGGAGAAGTTCGGAACTCCCATTCCACGGGCTGAAGCCCGTGGCTTCTACCGTCTTCGCGAGGCTGAAGCCTCACGAATGCAGGGGCTAAAAGCCCGAGTTCTTTGGGGGCTTTATCGGCATGACTGAAGAGCCTGCGGAAAAGCCTCTATTGAATAAAAAATCGTCCCTTGGCGGCTGAAGCCGGACTCATTCTCTGCTGTTTACGGCGCGACTCAAGTCGGGCCCTTTCAAAGAATGGAGTGTTTTCGCAAAGCTGTGAGGTCGTGCCCCGGTACAAAGCGGAGGTTGAGATCCCGCATTCCCACATCTGCCAAAGGCAGGCAGATGTGGGGCACCCATTGTGTCGTGCCCGCAAACAGAAGCGCAGGGGCTGAGGCTGGCTTGTGGTTCAGTCCCACGGCCGCTGCATTTTGAGGGTGAAGCCTGCGATGGGGCCTTCGCCGTGGAGGAGTTCGGGCTGGAGCAGAGTCTCGGGTTCCTGGCCCGGGCGGTAGATCATCGCCAGTTTGCGGAGAGGATCGATGAGCCAGGCAAGTTGGGCGCCATTGGCGATCCAGTCGTCCATCTTTTGTTCGAGTTCGGTGAGCGAGTCGTTCGGCGAGCGAAGCTCGACGATCAATTCCGGACAGAAGGGAATGAACTTCTCCTGTTCGGCAGACGTCAGGCTGTTCCATTTCTCCGAGGAGAGCCACGCCGCGTCAGGCGCTCGGACCGATCCGTCGGGCAGCGAAAATCCAGTATTGGGACCAAAGGCCAGGCCAAGATGAAGTTCAACCCAATTGTCGAGCTCGCGGCCGATGTAGAGTTCGCCCTTACCGTTCTTGCCGCCAGCGGGAGTCATCAAGATCACTTCTCCGGCGGGATTGCGCTCGATTCGGAACAAATCATTGGCGGCGCAAAACTCCAGTAACTGATCGTTGTTCAGCGGTTTTGGCAGGCGGAGGGTGAGTGGAAACGAGATCGAGCGGAGAAGGATCTCCGCTGTCGCGAAGACTTCATCCGCTCGATACGATTCTGCGCGTTGCACCGCCGGATTTGCGGCCATGCCGCACCTCCTGCGCCGATTTTACGCTGTGACTTCGATGCCCATGGAGCGGGCGGTGCCCTTGATGGACTTCACAGCGGCTTCGACGGAAGCGGCGTTGAGGTCGGGCATCTTTTGTCTGGCAATGTCGAGGACCTGCGCCTCGGAGACGCTGCCGACTTTGTTTTTGTTCGGCGTTCCGGACCCCTTGGCGAGGTTGGCGGCCTTCTTCAGCAGGACGGCGGCGGGGGGCGTCTTGGTGATGAAGGTGAAGGTGCGGTCCGCATAGACGGTGATGACGACCGGGATGATGAGGCCGGCCATCTCCTTGTTCTGGGTGCGGGCGTTGAACTGCTTGCAGAACTCCATGATGTTGACCTGGGCCTGGCCGAGGGCGGGGCCAACGGGCGGGGCCGGAGTGGCCTTGCCGGCTTCGATCTGGAGTTTGACCTGGGCGGTGATTTTCTTTGTCGGTGCTGCCATTGCTTTGAACCTTTCGAATATCCGGGGCTAAAGCCCCTTGAATTTCCAAGCCTGATTCCACGGGCTGAAGCCCGTGGCTTCTACCGTCTTCGCGGGGCTGAAGCCACCGCGAATCACGCGATTTTTTCCACCTTGCCGAAGTCGAGTTCGACCGGGGTGGAGCGGCCGAAGATGGTGACCATGACTTTGAGAGTTTCGCGGTCTTCGTTGACCTCGTCGACGACGCCGTTGAAGTTGGCGAAGGGGCCCTCGGTGATGCGGACGGATTCGGCCTTCTGGAACTTGACCTTGAGGCGCGGCTTCTCCCTGGAGACGTCGCTGCGGAAGAGGATGGAGCTGACCTCGCCTTCGGTGAGGGCGACCGGCTTGTCGCCGGTGCCGAGGAAGCCCGTGACGCGCGGCGTGTTCTTGATCACATGCCAGAGGTCGTTATCGAGATCCATCTCGACGAGGACGTAGCCGGGGAGGAAGACCCGCTCGACGGTACGCTTCTTGCCGTTGGTGATTTCGGTGACGGCTTCGGTGGGAATCATGACGCGGCCGATGCGGTTCTGCAGGCCGAAGGCCTGGACGCGGGTCTCGATGGATTCGCGGACCTTGCGCTCAAAGCCCGAATAGGCGTGGATGATGTACCACCGGAAGCTCTCGTTGGCCGGGGGGGCGAGCTGGGGCTGCTGCTCGCCGCCTTCGCCGCCGGCGTTCTCGGGCGTGGGGGTTGGGTTTTCGGTTTCTTCGGCCATTACCATTCAATCCTCGTGGGTACTGCTACTGCAGGGCGCCAAGCCAGGTGTAAAGCCAGTGAATCGCATTGCCGAGCACCGCGTCGACGACCCAGAAGAAGCCGGCGAAGATGAAGACGGAAACGATGACGACGATGGTGGTGGACTGGACTTCCTTCCACGAGGGCGTGACGACCTTGCGCATTTCAGCGCGGACATCGCGGAGGAAGTCGCGGCTGCGCGTGACGAAACTGAGGGCGCGGTTGGGAACGCCTTGCTCGGGATTCATGATTGCTGCCTTGGCCATAACCTTAATTTTCTCTTCCGCGCTCTTGCACTGCCGGCGGGCCCTGCGGGCCGGCTTCTGGACTGGTGTTGATCTGGCAGGGGCGGAGGGATTCGAACCCCCAAGTCCGGTTTTGGAGACCGGCAGTTTAACCGTTGAGCTTACGCCCCTGTGAAAGGCAGGGAACAGGGAATAGGGAACAGGGAATAGAGAATCCGGACTGCCGGTCCGATGGTTTCTGCCGCCCGCTGCCTAACCGCTGGTCGTCTGCTTACTTCGTTTCTTTGTGAGACGTGTGCTTGCGGCAACGCTTACAGAACTTCGAGAACTCGAGACGGCCGGTGGTCGTCTTCTTGTTCTTCGTCGTCGAGTAGTTGCGCTCCTTGCACTCGCCGCACTGCAATGTGATAATTTCCCGCATCTTCTTATCCTACCTGATTTGTTGGCGTTTCCCTAGTCTCGCGTTCGGACGCCGGGCCTGAAGGCCCCACAGGGGCTAAAGCCCCTGGTTGTGACTGCCGTAGGGCACGACCAAAGTCGTTCCCGGTTACAAAGCTCCGGGGCTCAAGCCCCTTTCATTTGTTTCGGCTTGTTCCCCGGGCTGAAGCCCGGGGCTTCTACCGGCTCGCTTAAGCGATAATCTCGCTGATCGTGCCTGCGCCCACGGTGCGGCCGCCTTCGCGAATCGCGAAGCGCAGACCCTTCTCCATGGCCACCGGCGTGATCAGTTCCACTTCGAGCTCCACGTTGTCGCCCGGCATCACCATCTCCGTGCCCGCCGGCAGCGTCGCCACGCCCGTCACATCCGTCGTGCGGAAGTAGAACTGCGGACGATAGCCCTTGAAGAACGGCGTGTGACGTCCACCCTCTTCCTTCGACAGAACGTAGACGCTGGACTTGAACTTCGTGTGCGGCGTGATCGATCCCGGCTTCGCCAGCACCATCCCGCGCTCCACGTCTTCCTTCGCAATGCCGCGCAGCAGCAGACCCGCGTTGTCGCCCGCCATGCCTTCATCGAGCTGCTTCTTGAACATCTCGACGCCGGTGACAACCGTCTTGCGCGTCTCGCGGAACCCCACGATCTCGGCTTCTTCGCCCACCTTCACCTTGCCGCGCTCGATACGGCCCGTCACCACCGTGCCGCGTCCCGAGATCGAGAAGATGTCTTCGATCGGCATCAGGAACGGCTGATCGACCGCGCGCGCCGGCAGCGGCACCTGCTTGTCCACCGCGTCCATCAGCTCGTCGATCTTCTCTTCCCACTGCTTCTCGCCGTTCAGCGCGCCCAGCGCCGAGCCGCGAATCACCGCCACGTCGTCGCCGGGGAACTGATACTTGGTCAGCAGCTCGCGCACTTCCATCTCGACCAGGTCGATCAGCTCGGCGTCTTCGACCGCATCGCACTTGTTCAGGAACACCACGATGTACGGCACACCGACCTGGCGGGCCAGCAGCACGTGCTCCTTGGTCTGCGGCATCGGGCCGTCAGTCGCAGCAACGACGAGAATCGCGCCGTCCATCTGCGCCGCGCCCGTGATCATGTTCTTGATGTAGTCGGCGTGGCCCGGGCAGTCGACGTGCGCGTAGTGCCGGTTCGCCGTCTCGTACTCGACGTGCGCCGTCGCGATCGTGATGCCGCGCTCCCGCTCTTCCGGCGCGTTGTCGATCGAGTCGAACGAACGAAACGCAATCTTCGGATTGTGCTTCGACAGCACCTTCGTGATCGCCGCCGTCAACGTCGTCTTCCCGTGATCGATGTGCCCGATCGTCCCCACGTTCACGTGCGGCTTCGAACGGTCAAACTTTTCCTTCGCCAT
>JBKICP010000439.1:0-23373 GCA_046567085.1 Acidobacteriota bacterium | reverse complement strand
GGTGCAGCGCCACGCCGAGCGGCACGCGATACCACAGATACGCCACCGGGCTGCGATACTCCACGCCCCAGGGCAGATGCGTCGGCGTTCCCCACGCTGCGCCACCGCAGAATGCGCCGATCCGGTTCACAGCAAATGCGAGCGCGACGCCGGGCGCCAGCACGTCGGCGGTGCGGAGCAGCGGCAGTCCCTCGGCCAGAGCGTAGAGCGTGGCGCCCAGCAGGCCCACCAGCGCTCCGCCTGCGGCAAACCACAGGCTGGGCAGCGTCAGCAGTCCCAGCAGCCACATGGGATGGTCTCGAAACATGTGCGGGTGCGCCGCGATCATCAGCAGCCGGCCGGCAATCAGCGCCGTCAGGATCGCAATGAGTTCGAGATTCCACACCTTGTCCGCATTGACCCGCCTCCAGCGCGCCACGAGCAGCGAAGCCGCCAGCGCCAGAAGCAAAGCGGCAGCCGTGCAGGCACCGTACGTGGGAATGGCGATGTGGCCGAAATGGAAGATAAGAGGATGCACGCGACGATCAGCGTGGAGAGAAGAGAAAGACCGACCCGCTGGGCCGTGGGGCGATGCGCTGGTGAACCCGTCCTAAGACGGTGGGAACTCTCCGCGGTTCTTTAGGCATTCCGGACTGGCGGACACTGCACACCGAACCGATTTGTCGAGTCGAGCTCCCTGTTCGCATGAATGTAGGTTCATCCAGCGTTGACCGCCTTCACCTGCTTTGCAGGCCGGTCTCATGAGTGGATGCTAACGGCATTCCCGGCGAATTGGCAAGCGACACCGGCTGCCCCAAAAGCGTCAACGGTGTGCAACGTTCCGGTTCGAGACGACTTGGACAAAGACGCCGCTGCGGAAAACTTCTGGTCGCTGCGTCCGGCGCTTCTACTTGACACCCCTGGTCGGATCCCACGCGCCTTCGAGCTTGCGCACATAGAGGATCTGTCCGAGGTGATAGGCGTTGTGCGTGCCCACGTGAGCGATCAGCGAAGCGTTCGCCGCCAGTTTCTGATCGTCCGCCGTCTCGACGGCCTTCTCCCAATCCGTCATGACCTGGTCCAGCTTCTTCTGCAGATCGGCCCACTGCGCCGGGTTGAAGTCGTTGAAAGTCTCGTCGTTGTTGCCGCTATAGGTCATGAGCTTCTGACCCGTGAAGCGCTCCAGCGATCGCGCATCCCAGTACCAGAGGTGATAGGCGAGCTGTCCGACCGAATGCTGCCCCTTGCCCGGGCTCCAGTTCGCCTGGGCGGCCGTCAACCCCGCCACGGCCACATTCGCCGGAACGAACCACTCTTCCTTGTCATGCGTGGAGTGCAGTTGCTCAAGCAGCACGCCTCGCAGCGTCGTGGGCGGCTTCTGGTTCTGTGCGAGGGCAATCGTTGGGAGCGTCAGGAGCAGTAAAAGCGTGGCGTTCTTCATAGTCGCGAATCCTCAGGATGCAAAGGTCGCAAAACCATAGCACGCCGTGCGTGCCGCATCCATAGCCAGGATGGCGCTGCGTGACGAACAGGACGCCAGAGAGGACAACGAGCGCTCACGCCGGGTCATGCGGATGTATCCACGAGGCGGATCCCAAGCCGCAGGGAATCCGGCACGCCGGCTCTCCTGACGCTGAAAACGGAATGCCGAGCGCTGACTCTCAGCCCGCCTTGCGCTCTTCTCCCAGCACCGCGTCGAGCATGCCGTTCAGAGAGTGCGCCCGGCTGCGGATCGACGCCACCGAGTCGCCGGTCTGCGTCACCGCGGCGTAGCGCTCCTGCAAACGCGCCAGTTCATCGGCCAGATTCAGCGCCACCAGCACGGCCACGCGCAGCGAATCGACCGTACGCCCCTGCGATGCCACGGCACGCATCTTCGCGTCCACAGTCGCCGCCAGGCGCTCGATGTACTCCTGATCGTTGCCGTTCAGACGGTAGGTCTGATCGTAGATATCGACTGTAATGACATTCGCGTCGGCCATGGGTTTCAGGCAATCTCGTCGATCTGTTTCAGCAGCCGCTCCACGCGCTGCCGTACCTGCTCGCGCTCGCGTTCGAGGCTGCGCAGCTGCTCCTTCGCCTGCTCCAGCTGCGACGCCTGCGCATCGAGCGAAGTCTGCAAACGGGCCGCATGCTGCTCGGCTTCCGCCCGCGCCGCGCGCTCATTCTTCACCACCTCCACGGCACGTAGGATTCGCTCTTCCAGAGCACTGAAGTCGTCCGTGGTCATGGGCAATTCTGCTTCCTGCAGGCTGGGGGTAGCCATTCCGGGGGTCACCTCAAAGTTTCTTCGCGCAGTATAGCTCTCCGGGCACAGGAAAAACGGGCCAATCGGGAGCTGAGGAGGCTCGGGTACACGGACGGATTCGCGCCTACTTCAGCTCCTTTCCCTTCGATCCCTGAAACACCTCTTCGTTTGTCCCGGGCCGTCCCACATCGCCTTTGTGCGGACGATTGGTGTGCGCGCGGATCTGCTCTCCCAGCGGGGGCGCCGGCGCCCGCTCCTTGTCTTGCGTCTTACTCCCGGTCGGCGGCGGAGGTGGATTCTGCGCCACAACCGCCTCCTTCTCGCCCGGCAGGTCGTGCGGCGTCTCTTCGAATTTTCGGATCGTCACAGCCATCACTCCTCCTGAGGAAGGAGAGGCTGCGGACCGGCATGCCGTTGCCCGCACCGAGGCAATAAAGTCGCCGGGAAGTTTGAGTTTTTAGTGAACGAGAGGCTTGATGCGCATGATCAGGAATACCACCGAGCCGATCAGCGCCAGAAAGAGCGCCACAAAGATCGCGATTCCCGTCTTCATCAGCGACCGCATCGAGCGCACGTCCTCGGCAAGTTCGGTCACTTCCACCGCGTTCCGCTCGGTCGCTTCGCGCGTTTTGGTGATCGTCTCCTCGATCCGCTTGATCTCAACGGTCTGGTCCTGCACCGCCAGCCGCAGATCGCGATGCGAGCTTTCCAGCGCGCTCACGCTCTGCCGCACCTCACTGCGCAGCTCCGCCGTCACCGCCGTGGAAGGTTGCGAGGGATTGCTCATTTCCAGCAGCCGCGCGACGTACGGCAAAAACGCTCGCAACTGCAGCAGGGCTTTCCACATAGGATTTTGCTCCAGCTCTCTTACCGACGGCAGGCCGAGGGGGATGGGCTCAAGGTCCGTCGGCTCCTCTGAACCCGCGGCGCCCGGCCGGGCCGGCCTCTGCTGGGCCAGCGCAATGAGCCTGTCGACTGCGGATTCGCCTGCGTTCCGATTCATGGATGTCCTTCGTTCACTATAGTCAATGACCTCCGCCCGCTGCATGCATCTTTTCGGGGTGTTAACAAGGAGTTAACGGCACCCTCTGAGGCTACAACGGCGCGCAGCCGCCACAGCGGCCGTGCCCAAAGTACCGCTCCTCGCACCATGATTCGGCGGGGCCGCCCCTGCGGGACCCCTCTTTACTGGTGCATAATGACTGGAGGGGCGCATCTCCGGTGAACCTCCCCAACTCCATCACGATGAGCAGGATCCTCGGGATTCCCGTGCTCATCTGGATGTTGTCTCCGCGCTTCCCCCACAGCAGCTTCTATGGCGAGCAGGAAATCATTGCCTCGCTGTTCTTCATTCTCCTGTCCATCTCCGACGGCGTTGACGGCTATCTCGCGCGCAGCCGCGGCCAGATCACCACGATGGGCATGCTGCTGGACCCCATCGCCGACAAGCTGATGATCACCTCCGCTTACGTCTGCCTGGTGGAGCTCAACCCTCACGTCGTGAAAGCCTGGATCGTCGTCGTCGTCATCGGCCGCGAGTTCCTCGTCAGCGGCCTGCGCTCTATCGCCTCCACCGAAGGCTTCACCATCCAGGCCAGCGATGTAGGCAAACTCAAAACCGTTATCCAGATCGTCTCCGTTGTCGCCGCCACACTCGACCACGGCTGGCACGTCTGGCACTGGGGCTGGTTCATCGTCCCCGTGGATCTGATTGCGGTGGTCGGCATCTACTACACCGCCGCCGTTTCCATCGTCTCTGCGATTGACTACTTCGTGGCCTTCTGGCGCAAAATTGATAAGGCGGCAGCGAAACAACGCAGCCGCGACAACGAATTTGTCCTCAGCCGCCGCAGGAAGAACCCAGCTCCTGCGGCGCCCAACGCAACGCAGCTGTAAACGGTCCCGAGACTTCCGGGTCCCCAGACCCGTCACTCCTATCAGGAACCAGCGTGTCGGCCCGCGCGCAGGCGTCCCCACCCTGCCGCGCAGCGCATCGACCTTCAACCCTTCAGGAGCTGCAATGGATCAACCGAAGCATCCACTCCTCGATCCCCAGGAATCGCGCGCCCAGGACACCGAAAAAGAAAAGCCCCTCTTCGGCCGCTTCTCCCGCCGGTCATTCCTCGCCCAACTGGGCGCAGCCGGTGTCGCAGCAACCGCCACGCCGCTGGCGCACGCCGTTGCTACCCAGACTGGCGAGGCGGAAGCCCCGGCCGGTGTTCCCGGCGCCGTTCCCGTCACGCTCACCGTCAATGGCAAGGAGTACAACCTGCGCCTCGAGCCGCGCGTCACGCTCCTCGACGCTCTTCGCGAGCACCTCGAACTCTTCGGCACCAAGAAGGGTTGCGACCACGGCCAGTGCGGGGCCTGCACCGTCCACGTCAATGGCCGGCGCGTGAATTCCTGCCTGAGCTTCGCCGTCATGCATCAGGGCGACAAGATCACCACCATCGAAGGCCTCGCTCAAAACGGACAGCTTCACCCCGTCCAGCAGGCCTTTGTCGATCACGACGGATTCCAGTGCGGCTACTGCACCTCCGGCCAGATCATGTCCGCGACCGCGCTGCTCCACGAGCCGATCGGTCCCGCCGATGACGATGTCCGCGCCGCCATGAGTGGGAACATCTGCCGCTGCGGCGCCTACAACAATATCGTCGCCGCGGTGCAACAGGCCCGCAAATCCACCACCGTCTGAAGGAGGCGCCATGGAGGTCTTTCGTTACAGTCAGCCCGGAGCGGCCGATGCCGCGGTGCGGGCCGGCTCATCGGCAGGCGGCACGTTCATCGCCGGCGGCACGACGCTCGTCGATCTGATGAAGCTCAACGTGCTGCAGCCTTCGTCGGTGATCGACATCAACATCCTTCCCCTCGACAAAGTCGAGACGCTGCCCAATGGCGGTCTTCGCATCGGCGCGCTGGTCCGCAACAGCGACCTCGCGAATCACGAGGCGGTGAAGAAGAATTACTCTGTCCTCTCCGAAGCGCTGCTTTCCGGCGCCTCCCCGCAACTGCGCAACATGGCCACGACCGGCGGCAATCTGCTGCAGAGAACGCGCTGCTACTATTACCGCGACGTCAACTACGCCTGCAACAAGCGCACGCCGGGGTCCGGATGTGCCGCGCTCGACGGCTTCAACCGCATCCATGCAGTCCTTGGCGGCAGCGATCACTGCGTCGCTGTGCATCCCTCCGACATGGCCGTGGCCATGATGGCGCTGGAAGCGACGGTCCACACCACGGGACCCAAAGGCGAGCGGGCCATCGCGCTCGACGACTTTTATCTCCTTCCTGGGACGACGCCCGAGCACGAAAACGTCCTCGAGCCGGGCGAGTTGATCACGTACGTCACGCTGCCGGCTCTGGCGTCCGGCACGCGCTCGGTGTACCTGAAGCTACGGGATCGGCAGCAGTACGAATTCGCTCTGGCCTCGGCGGCTGTGGTCATCCATACGAGCGGCGGACACATCCAGCGCGCACGGGTTGCCTTCGGTGGAGTCGGCACCAAACCATGGCGCTCGCGCGAAGCCGAGAGGGCTCTCGAAGGCCATCCGGCCAATGCAGCGACCTTCCGGCGTGCTGCGGAAGCCGCTATGGCCGGCGCAAAACCGCTGAAGTACAACGCGTTCAAAATCGAGCTGGCAAAGCGCGCCCTCGTGCGCACGCTCGAAACCTCATCCGAAACTGCGCAGGAGCGACACTCATGAGCACTTCGATCATTGGCGCGTCCGTATCGCGCGTGGATGGACCGCTGAAAGTCACCGGCAAAGCGGCCTATGCGCTGGACCATCCCCTGAAAAACGTGGCGTGGGGTGTTCCCGTCGCCAGCACCGTGGGCAAAGCCAAAATCACCCGCATCGATTCGAGCGCAGCCGAGCGGATGCCGGGAGTCCTGGCTGTGCTCCATCACGGCAACACGGAGCAGCTCTTCCGCCCGGCGGGCCAGTGGGAGCACAGCCGCGCCAGCGAAGCTCGGCCGCCCTTCGAGGACGACAACGTCTACTACTACGGCCAATATGTAGCCCTCGTAGTGGCGAATACCTTCGAGCAGGCGACGGCAGCCGCCAACGCGGTCAAGGTGGAGTACGACGCGCAGAAACCGTCCGTCACGTTCGACGACGGCCCCGTGCCCGACCACCCGCGCGTCCACTACAGCCGCGGCAGCGCCGGCCAGGCCTTCTCCGGCGCCCCGGTCCAGATCGACGAGACGTACGAGATCCCGACCGAAACCCACAACCCGATGGAGATGCACGCCACCATCGCCGTGTGGGACGGCGACAAGATCACCATGTACGAAACGTCGCAGGGCGTGATGAACCACCAGCAGGTTATGTCCGAGATGCTGGGCATGCCCGTGGATCGCATCCACGTGATCTCGCCCTTCCAGGGCTCCGGCTTCGGCGGCAAGCTCTTCCCGTGGCCGCAATCGCTGCTGGCCGCGGTCGGCGCAAAGAAGGTCAACCGCCCGGTCAAGGTGCAGGTCCCGCGGAACCTGATGTTCACCACAGTTGGGCATCGACCGATGACGCGCCAGCGCATGCGCCTCGGCGCGACGCAGGACGGCAAGCTGGTCTCGATCCAGCACGACGTCACGCAGCCCACCTCGATGGTCGATACGTTCCTCGAAGGCTGTACCGGCGTGACCACGATGCTCTACAGCTGCGAGAACGTCGCCGCCAACCAGACGCTGGTCGAGCGCAATATCGGTACGCCAACGCCCATGCGTGGCCCCGGCATCGTCCCTGGCCTTTTTCCGCTTGAGTCCGCTATGGACGAACTGGCAATCAAGCTGAATATGGACCCGCTGGATCTGCGCCTGAAGAACTACTCCGAAGAGGACGAGAGCTTCAACCCGGCGCGGCCATACTCCAGCAAACGCCTTCGCGAGTGCTACCAGACGGGCGCCGAGAAGTTCGGCTGGTCGAAGCGTACCCCGCAGGTCGGCTCCATGAAGAGAGGCAACGAGATTCTCGGCTGGGGCATGGCGACGGCCACGTGGCACGCGGGACGCGGCGCCGCCACGGTGCGGGTGCGCCTGAATGCCGACGGAACCGCGCGCGCCACCTGCGCGACGCAGGACATCGGCACCGGAACCTACACCGTGTTCGCGCAGATCGTCTCGGAAAAGACCGGCATCCCGATCGACAAGATCGAAGTGGTCCTCGGGAACTCGTCTCTGCCTCCCGGTCCGACCTCGGGCGGATCCACGGTGACGGCGACCGTCTCGCCCGCGATCGCGATGGCAACCAAAGGCGCCATCGATCGCGTCATCGCGGCGGCGCAGACCATTCCCAGCTCGCCCTTCCACCCGGACAATCTGCCCGCCGGCGACCCCGTCACGCTGGTGATGACGGCTGGCCGCGTCCACGCCATGGACAAGCCGCCCGAGAGCGGCGTTCCTTTCGACGAAATTCTCAGGGCAGGGAAGCTGGCCGCGCTCGAAAACGAAGCGCGCACCGCTCCCGATCCCTCGAAGGAGCATCAGTACTCCGCGCACTCCTTCGGCGCGCAGTTCATCGAGGTCGCCTGGGATCCCGGCATCGCTCACCTGCGCGTCAGCCGCGCCCTCAGCGTGATCGATGCGGGCAGGATCATCAACCATCGCACGGGGCGCAACCAGATCCTCGGCGCCTTGGTGATGGGCATCGGCATGGGCATGTTCGAAGAGACGATCTACGATCCGCGCAATGCCAAGCCGCTGAACAACAACTTCGCCGACTACCTGGTTGCGACCAACGCCGACATCCCTGAGCTCGAGTGCATTTTTGTGGAGTATCCCGATCTGCACCTGAACGAATACGGGGCGCGCGGGATCGGCGAAATCGGTCTGGCCGGCGTCGCTTCCGCCCTCACCATGGCCGTCTACCACGCCACTGGCGTTCGCGTGCGCAAGCTGCCCGTGCGCATCGAGGACCTGATCGGCGGACCCATGCGGGCGTAGGGACCGGGGGAAAGCGTAATAATGTTTGTGCCGGATGCCCCATGTCTCCGCTTCCGGGGACATGGGGTCATCCCCCGCAAACGGGTCTGATCATGTCCGAACTGCACCGCATTCTCGATCTCTATCGCCGCGCCACCGCCGCAGAAAGCGAGCTCTGCCTCGCCACTGTTGTCGCCGTCGAAGGCTCCGCCTACCGCCGCCCCGGCGCGCGCATGCTGCTTACATCGTCCGGCCAGCGCGCAGGTACTGTCAGCGGCGGCTGCCTCGAAGCCGAGATTGTGAAAAAGGCCTGGTGGCTGACCGAAAACGGCCCTGTCATCCAGCGCTACTCGAGTTTCTTTGACGATGACGGGGACATGCCCTACGGACTCGGCTGCGGGGGCACGGTCTACGTCCTCCTCGAACGCGGCGATCCCGCAGCGCGGTCGCTTGAAGCCCTTCGGCGCAGCGTCGAAGAGCGCACCGGGTCCGTCGTCGTCACCAGTCTCAACCCGGAGTCGCCCGGCACCACGCTGATCCTCAACGCCGCCGGCGAACCTCTCTACTCGCGCAATGCGAACCCCGAGATGCTCGCTCTCGCGCAGGAGGTCCTGCGCACCGGCCACTCCATCCACACTGTCGGTTGCTTCGTCGAATCCATCGCACCGCCCCCAGCCGTCCTCCTCTTCGGAGCCGGCGACGATGCCCAGCCGCTGGTGGAGATCACCGCATCCCTGGGCTGGCACATCACCGTCGCCGACGATCGCTCCAACCTTGCGCGGCCGGAGCGATTCCCCCGCGCCGCCGCGGTCCAAGACCTCGAAGCTGCACTCGCTCGCATCGGCCCCGAGACCGCTGCCGTTCTCATGAGCCACAGCTACGAGCAGGACCGCAAAGTCCTCCGCGTTCTCCTTGCACAGAAGCTGAAGTACGTTGGCGCTCTCGGCCCCCGCGCTCGCACCGAACGCCTGATCGGCGAGCTTGCTCCGGCGCTCGAGCTCACCCCTGCCGAATGCATGGCCCGCCTGCACACGCCTGTCGGACTCGATCTGGGCGGCCATTCGCCGGCCTCCATCGCGCTCTCGATCGCCGCCGAGCTCCAGGCTGTCTTTGCGGGGCGCGACGTGCGTAAGCCCTGCTCGCCGCCCGTACATGCCTGATCTCAGCTGCGCCGCGATCCTGCTTGCCGCCGGCGCGTCCACCCGTCTCGGCCAACCGAAACAGCTCGTCCGCGTCGGGAGGGAATCCCTTCTCCGCCGCACTGTTCGCCTCGGCCTCGAAGCCGGAGCCTCTCCTCTATATGTTGTCCTTGGATTCGACGCCGACCGCATGCGAGAGGAACTCGCCGGCCTGCCCGTTGAAACCGTTCTCAACCCCGCCTGGCAGGAAGGCATGGGCTCCTCGGTCAGCGCCGGCGCCGCGGCGCTTGCCGGAGCCCGGCCGCGCCCCGACGCCGCCCTCCTCCTTGTCTGCGATCAGCCGCGGCTTTGCGCTGGCCACCTAAAGCAACTGCTCGCCCTGCACGCGAAGCATCATCTTACTGAAAGAAAAGCGATTACGGCCTCTCTCTATGCACACAGAGCGGGGGTACCGGCGATCTTCTCGTCTGCTTTTTTCGAAGATTTGGCGGCATGTTCCGGCGATCACGGAGCTCGGGATCTGATGTGCGGACATCCTGCAAAGGTCCGGGGGATTCCCTGGCCCGCCGGTGAGGTGGATCTCGACCGGCCGCAGGACCTCACCACAATTGAGGCGTAATTCTAGTCCATTGGATACAGAAATTGGATACTTTAACGCATAATTTCACAGCATGAAGGTGAGCTTCACGATACAAAAACAAGTTGCGAATCCACTGCTCACCTCCGTCATCTTACGGCATCCGGCTGTTGCCAGTCGTTTCCTCGCGGGGCTAGCATACGTGGCAGTTCAGATAACTTCACAGACGTAGAAGCCATGTCCATCCCCACAACACCGTTGTTCCCAACCCCTTCCCATTCCAGCATGCGGAGCGACTCAATATGGCGTGGTATGCCTACTGCATAACCGAACGACAGGCTTTTCCGGAACTCCTTCGTCACCGTAAGCCAATTCCAATGGAAGCAGTTACGGGAATTCAGGGCAACCAAATCTTCCTTTACCCAGCCAGTGATCTAGCCGTCATCGTCAGCGAGTATTCTCCTTCTCAAAACTGCAACTCCCAGGCCGGCGTCGAGCACGCCCGGGTGATCTCCGATTGTTTCAAGACCTCTACTGTGCTTCCGTTCCGCTTTGGTACGGTTTTCGCGGACGATGAAGCCCTGCGGCGCTCGATCCGTTCCAATCAGCGCCAGTTCCTCACCAATATCGAACGGCTCCGCGGCAAGGCCGAGATGCACCTCAAGGTTCTCCTCGACGATTGCTGCCGCGACCAGACCCGACGCTACACGCCTGAGCCCGTCCCGACCGTGGGTAAAGCCTATCTCTCCAACCTGCGTGAAAGCGCGGCCCTGCAGCGGGAACGCCAGACCAAAGCCCGCGCCGTCACCGTCCAGATGCATCGGATGTTCCTACCCCTCGCCGAAGAGGTCAGTTGCAAGCGGATGGAATCGGGCAAGATGCTCCTGGATATCGCTCACCTGATCGACTCCAACGGGATCGAGCGCTACCAGAACAAATATTCCAGCGCGAGCGTGCTCATGAAAGATTGCCAGATGCAGCTTTCCGGGCCCTGGCCGCCGTACCACTTCGTGCACCGGCTCACGCATCACACTTCAGCGGCGGTCGCCGGCAACGCACCGCGCCCTGCGGCGCCTCTTGCTGCCTCCGCCTGAAGACAAAGAAAAGCCCCGGCGGACCCACGAACCACCGGGGCTTTCATGGAGGGCAGCAAGGAGCGTTTGCGTTCAGCAGGCGCTCCGCGCGCCTCTCGTCTTATAGACGCGCGAAGGCGCCCGAAAGTTAAATCAATCTTTTCGTATGGACCCGAATCGCTCTGGGAGCAATCCTCAGCGCAACGGCCCCGCTCCCTGCTAATCTGCCGACTGAGATGACCCACTTAGCCTTTCTCTTTCCTGGCCAGAACTCCCAATATGCCGGCATGGGCCGCGACCTCGCCGAAAAATTTGCTGTTGCCAAACGCACGTTTGAGGAGGCCGACGATGCCCTCGGCTTCTCTCTCTCCAAACTTTGCTTCGAAGGCCCCGAGGACCAGCTCAAGTTCACCGAATTCCAGCAGCCGGCGATCTGCACCGTCTCCGTTGCCGCGCTGCGTGTGCTCGCAGAAAAGGGAATCGCTCCGCGCTGGGTTGCCGGTCACTCCCTCGGCGAATACGCCGCCAACGTCGCGGCCGGATCGCTCAGCTTCACCGACGCGGTGCGCACCGTCCGCAGCCGCGGACGCTTCATGCAGGAAGCCGTGCCCGCCGGTCAGGGCGCCATGGCTGCCATCCTGGGCCTCTCCTCCGAAGACACAGCACGCGCCTGCGCCGACGCCGCCTCTGAAGTACAGAAAGTCGTCTCCGCCGCCAATTTCAATTCACCGGAACAGACCGTCATCTCCGGCGAAGCGCCGGCCGTCGAACGCGCTGCCGAACTGTGCAAAGATCGCGGAGCCAAGCGCGTCGTCATGCTCCAGGTCAGCGCGCCCTTCCACTGCGCACTCATGCAGCCCGCGCAGGATCGCCTCGCCGAACTGCTGCATGCGACCGCCTTCGCCGCACCCGCGGTCCCCGTCGGCGTTAACGTCGATGCTGCCCTCGTGAATGATCCCGCGCAGCTGCGCGATGCGCTCATCCGCCAGGTGACCGGAACGGTGCGCTGGGTGGAATCGGTGCGCCTGCTCATGGCTGAGCGCCCCGCCTTCTTCGTCGAAGTCGGGCCCGGCAAAGTCCTCACCGGCCTGATGCGCCAGATCGACCGCAGCCAAACCTGCGTCAACGTTGAAGACGAGGCGAGTCTGGAGCGAGTCCTGCAGGGCGCCAAACAGACTCAGGGATAGCGGTTGGCGGATCGCTGCCAGCGTTGAGTCAGAGCGCCGGACGACGGCTCCCCATCGAAACGGCTGTGTTCGCTGCCGCTACGGCCCCGAATACAGCTCCACCGGCGAGAATCCGATCGTCCCGCTCGCGCTGTCCACGCGCAGGAAAAGCGGCTTGCCCTTGTTCCCGTTCACGTAGAGGCCCACAATCACGCCGTTCCCCGCGTGATGGGAGACAAAGATCTCGTGGCTGGTGATCGTGCCGTAATCGCTCGATGGGCCCCAGTCCCTGGTGAACTCGGTGATCGTGTACGGTGCGTACTGCTGCGGATGCTGCTGCCAGTTCGCGTCGCTATTCCAGAGCCCGTAGGCCTTGTTCATGTCGCCGCTTTCCACTGCGGCCATGAAGTTGTTCACCTTGTGATCCGAAGGCCAGTGCCAGAACTGCCACGGCACCTGTAAAAACCAGAGAATCGTTCCGATCAACGCAATCGCGAAAACCACCACCCCGGTAATCGAAAGAATGCGAATCCTCTGTGCCTTGCGCGCGTTAAACGCGGGAGCATCCATCAGGGTCATCGAATACGACTCCTTTCACCCGTCCGACCCAAATTCACCACCTACACTTCTCCATTCATTCTGACACCTCGGAAGCGGCCCCAGTTCCCGCATTCAGCCCATCAATCCAAATTCGTGGCCGACAGGGCTCACGCCACAAGCTACTGTCCACCGGCTACAAGCTGTATCGGTTCCGATCCTTGTCCGCTCGCCGCTCTATCGCTAATGCAATCAGCCGGTCGATCAGCTTTGGATACGGCACGCCCGACGCCGCCCACAACCGCGGATACATGCTGATCGAGGTGAAGCCGGGCAGCGTATTGATCTCGTTCACATAGATGCGGCCCGACGTCCCTGGCTCCATCAGAAAATCCACGCGCGCCAACCCCGCGCAGTCGCAAACCCGAAACGCGGCCACCGCCATCTCGCGAACCTGCTTCGCCTGCGCCTTCGTCAGCTTTGCCGGCACGATCAGGTCCGAGCCCTCGCTCAGATACTTCGCTTCGTAGTCGTAGAACTCCTTGCCCGGCACCACTTCGCCGACCACTGAAGCCTCCGTCATATCGTTGCCGAGGACGGCCACTTCCAGTTCGCGCGCCTTTCCCTTCTTTCCGCCGACGCCCTGCTCCACCACGATCTTGCGATCGAACCGCGCCGCCGTCTCGATCGCGGCCGGAAGTTCCCTGGCATCGTGCGCCTTCGTGATGCCCACCGACGATCCCAGATTTGCCGGCTTCACGAACACGGGATACTTCAGCGCCGCCTCGATCTTCGCGCGCACCTTCCTGGGGCTGTTCTCCCACTCGCCGCGCAGGAACGTCACCCACTTCACCATGGGCAGCCTGGCGGAGGCGAACAGCCGCTTCATCGCGTCTTTATCCATGCCTGCCGCCGAGCCCAGCACGCCCGAGCCGACATAGGCCATGCCCGCCAGCTCGAAGAGCCCCTGGATCGTTCCATCCTCGCCAAACGTCCCATGCAGGACGGGAAAGATCACATCGACGCTCAGCACCTGCTCCGGCCCGGCGTTGGTCAGAGCGCCCGTCACGGCCTTCGCGTCGCGCTCAAACGGCACCAGCGCCTCGCTGGGAACCGGGGGAACCAGCACCGACTCGCCCTTACGCAGCACCGCCGCCGGCTGGGTCGTCTCCGGATCGCCCGCGCGCAGATGCTTGCCCGAGTCATCGCCGCCGAGCAGCCGCTCCGCATGGCCCGCCGTCACCCAACGGCCCTCTTTGGTGATCCCGATCGGGACCACGTCATACTTTTTGCGATCGATCGCCTGCAGCACGGACGCCGCCGACAGCAGCGATACCTCGTGTTCTCCGCTGCGCCCACCAAACAGAATGCCTACTCGAATCTTTTTCATGCGCCGGATGCCATTCTAAATAAGAACGCAGCGGCTCTCGCAGACCCGAAGGGCGCTCTGCGTTCGAACAGACGCGGTCCCCTGACACGCGAGGCGATTCGACTCTCTATTTGCTGGAGGGCATGCCTCGCACATCGTCGCCGCTCATTGTCACGGTCCATGTCTTCTGATCCGCCGACTGGGCCGACTCGAAGTGAATCCGATTGTTGCCGCTGAAGTCGTTCGTCGTGCGATACCAGGTCGTCGTCCCGTTCTCCTCATGGTGGCTCAAATAGGTCCAGCGGCTGCCTTCGATCGTCAGCTCACCAGGTCCGAGCGCTCGGCCGTCAGGCAAAACATTTTGCGTGTGGAAATGCCCTGGCGTGCTCTCGGGAATATAGACAACCAGCGCCCCCACGTTCCCGTTCACGCTCTGCTGGCAGGCAAAGTACCGGTCGAACGCATGGCACGCGTTTACCAGCAAGTCACTTCTGGCCTTCCCGGAAGCATCGTGCATCGTCACCGTCCATGCCCCGTCATACAGCCGGAGCTGAGCATACAGGTCCGGGTTCGCCAGCGTCTGCCCCCCGAGCGCGGCCCAAAGCAGAACCGAAATCATTGAAACCTCCCAAAGATGAGCCGGAAGTGTAGCAGAATCAGCATTATGGCTGCTTTCCTTCTCGACTGAATGTTTGTTTTCAATAGCTTGCACGAAGGAACACTCTATAATCCTGCGTGGACCGCTCTTTTTTCCATTCAGCTCTGGGGTTCTGGTGTCGCGCTCTTCAGCATTACCAGTTGCATCGCGGGGCAAACCTCTTTAATATGCGTCAATTGCGGGTATGAAAGCAGGTTCGGCAACGGCTCGCGCCACTCACCCACGCGACCGGGCAAAATCCGATGGAGCGAAAGCACTGGCGCCGCGCCCCACGCCGCCGGCGCCAAAGCCGATCCATGCTTCGGGCAATGGCTCCCCGGTCCGCGAAACCCCTACGGTCAACAGCGCCCACTTCATCCGCTCCCGCATTGGAAAGATCTGCGTTGCCATCACCGGTGCCACGCCGGCGGAAATGCTGGAGAACGCCGAGCAGATTGTCCGCGAGAATCACTTCGTCGAGTTCCGCTTGGACTACCTGGCAAACCCCGCGGCGATCCTGCCGAAGCTGAAACAGTTTCTCTACGAGCGCGGCGAAGTCACTGCGATCGCGACCTGCCGCCGCGTAGCCACCGGCGGAAAATTCAAGGGGACCATCGCGGCCGAACTCGAAATTCTCGAGAAGGCCGCGGCCGGCGGAGCCCATCTCATCGACGTCGAACTCCAGACGGCCGAGCACATGAAGCCCGCGCAGATGAAGAAGCTGCGTTCCTACGGCGCCGCGCTCATCATCAGCTATCACGACTTCGAGAGCACGAAGAACCTCGATGCCATCTTCGACCGCATCCTGCCGTGGCAGCCGGAATTCGTGAAGATCGTTTCCACCGCGAAGACCCTGGCCGACAACGTCACTATGATGGACTTCCTCGAACGCCGCCGCGACGAAGCCAACATCATCGGCATTTCCATGGGTGACCAGGGAACCATCAGCCGCGTCCTCGGCCTGCGTGCCGGCAGCGTGTTCACGTTCGCCTCCGCGATGCAGGGCGAAGAAACCGGCCCCGGCCAGATCGAGGCACGTACGCTGCGCGAAACCTGGCGCATCGACCAGATCGATGCCTCCACGAAGGTCTATGGCGTCGCCGGCAATCCCGTCCGCCACTCGCTCTCGCCACTGATCCACAACATGGCTTTCCGCCGGGAGACCGTGAACGCCGTATTTCTCCCGCTGCAGACCTCACGGCTCAGCGACCTGCTCACGCTCACGCGCGAGGTGCCGCTCCACGGCCTGGCCATCACCATGCCGTTCAAGACCGAAATCCTCAAGCACCTCGCGAAGACCGACGCGATCTCGGAGAAGATCGGCGCCTGCAACACCGTCGTCCGCGCGCAGGACGGCAATCTTTACGGCTTCAACACCGACGTCGCCGCCGTCGTTCGTCCTCTCGAACGCCGCCTGCCGCTGAAAGGCGCAAAGATTCTCGTGCTCGGCGCCGGCGGAGCCGGACGCGCCGCCGTCTTCGGTCTCGCGGAGAAAGACGCAGAAGTCTTTGTCTGGAACCGCACCATGGACACGGCGAAGAAACTCGCCCGTCAGGCGAAGGCGAAGACCCTCCGCCGCGAGCAGATCGCCAAAACGAATTTCGACGTCATCATCAACGCCACGCCCATCGGCATGCGCGGCGTGAAACCGGCCTCGATCCTCGAGCCGAAAGAGCTGAACACGCGCCTCGTCTTCGACCTGGTCTATAACCCGATCGACACTCCGCTCATCCGCATGGCGCGCGAGAAAGGCCTGCCCGTCGTCACGGGCGTCGAGATGTTCGTGCACCAGGGTGCGCGCCAGTTCGAGATCTGGACCGGCAAGCCGGCGCCTCAGGAAGAGATGCTCCGCGTCGTCGTGCATGCTTTGCGCCAGGAAAGCGCAAAACAGCAGTCCTCCTGAGACCGCGTCGAGTCTTCTTTCATTTCCCGACATTCGCGAAAATACCTCCTTGATCCGGGACCCGGTCCCTTGTATGTTCCCGCAGCGTACAGGAGATCGGCTTTTCTGCTGGGGGTTTGTGACGCAAAGAGCATCTTCCTGGAAGCTCTGAAGTCAATGAACGTCGACGATGCGCGGAAGATCCTTCGCCCGCAGCGGATTGGCGCCCCCCCTCACGCATCGTCGTAGTCCTCGGTCAGCGACTTCAGAAACGCCACCAGCGCCTGCAGATCGTCCGCTCTGATCGACATCGCCGCAAACTCCGGCGGGGCATTGCGCAACTCCCCTGCTCGCGCCAGGCCCGAGCTGTTGATGTAGAACTCCACGACCTCTTCGAAGCTCATGCGGCTGCCGTTGTGAAAGTACGGTGCAGAATCCTCCAGGTCGCGCAGCGTCGGCGTCTTGAACTCCGCAATCGTATGCGCCAATCCGTGGTCCACCGAGCAGTCCGCGCCCGCCGCACACACCACGGACTGTAGTGCCGCCTGCGGATTCGGCTTGTCCGGATTCAGATCGATGTTCCATAGGCCCAGGTCTGCGTACTCCGGGTGCGACACCTCCGCCGCGCGCCGAAACCGCTCCGTCGCGTTGGGGTGGTTCGGAGTCACTGGCAGATACAGGTCGTAGTGCATGTTCCGCTCGGCCAGTCCAGGAATCGCGAGCGCCATGAACGCCCCCACCCCGTGTGTTGTGTCGTACTCGTCCTGGCTCACGCCGGTGTTGTGAAATTTGAAGTCCGTAAAATCCGGCGGCATATGGCACGCCGCGCAGTTGCCGGCATGCTGCGATCCATCCATCGCATTTTGCGCCTGCTTCAGGAAGATCTTCAGCCCGGCCAGTGCCGTCGCGCCGAAGGAAAACGTCTGATCGTGATACTTGAACGATCCATCCGCTTCCGTGACCCACACCGGATTCTTCAGTGCTACGACCAGGCCGTACAGCTTCTGGTTGTACGCGGCGACGCTTTGCCCTGCCCGTGGCTGCACCGGCAAATGATTCACGCGCAGAAACACGTCGTACGGCGAGCCGATGTAGCGCCCGTATTCGTCGTGCTGAAAGCGCAGGTCCTTCATGTACATCGAAATGCACAGGGCGACCTCGTCGAGAATCTGCTGATCGCTCGCCTTTGTTACGTCGATCCGCTGCGAAGCCGGCAGCCGCAGGTTGCCGGGAATGCCGGCATCCGTCCCGAGAAAGAGCGTCGCGTAGGAGAGCCCGGCCAGCCGATCCGCTGCCAGTTGACCCGACCCATTGTCTTCGCGAATCACACGCACGATGTGCGCCACTGCCTGCGGCCGCTCGGTCGGAGCCCACCCGAAGTTGCGCCCCGTGATCGTGGACTCGATCAGATCGACGGCTCCGCTGAATTCCCCATCGAAGTGCAGAAACACCGGCCCGCTGTGCGGCTGGAGCGATCCCACCATCTGCATCGCGTTTCGCTGCGTGCGATCGAAGCCGTTCAGCGGGCGAGGAATCGGGCTCCGTGTCGTGAAGTCCGCGTATGTCCGATTGCCCGCGCCTGGCACGCCCTCGAACTCCGTCACAAAGTGGCAGGACCGGCAATTAATCGACTGTCCGGCAAAGGGTCCGGGCAGCGGCCCATTCATCGTCTGCACCTGATTCACCACTGGATCGCCCACCGCCAGCGGATCGTTCACGCCCGTCATATGCGTGGCGAAGTACTGTGAGAAGCGCGTGTCGAGAAACAGCGCCTCGCCGATCGAATCCGCGGGCGGCGTTGCATCCGCCTCCGCAGGAAACTGCGGCGCATCGCTCGATCCGCAGCCTGCCACAGCAGCAACCATGCCCATCAGCAGCACCGCCATCGCAACGCACACTACCGCCCTCATCGCTCGTTTCATTGCTTCGCTCTCTTCTCGTCAAGATTTGTCCACGCGAGGGCACACGCCTCCTGCACCCACCCTCGTGAGTTCTTCAGTCGCCCTTGCTGGGTTGTTAAACCGGGTAGCGGTTCCTGGCCACTGGCTACCGACTGTCTTTCAGGAACGCGACAATCTGCCACCGCTCCGGCTCGGGCAGTCCGCTCCACGAAGGCATTCCATGGCGCAGGTCTCCGTTGCGGAGCAGCCAGAACAACTCTCCGTCGGTGGCGTTGCGCACCACGTCGGTCTTCAGGCTGGGCCTCCCGCGTACGCCTTCGCGATCCGCCCCGTGACACCGTGAACAGTGATCCGCGTAGAGCCGCACCCCGGCCGCCGCCGCGGCCGCCTGCCCCGCATACGGGTTCACGCGCACCCGATCCGCCGCCGGCACCCGCTTCAGCCAGTCCTGATTCACCTCGGCCGTCAATAGCGCCGCCAGCGCCAGCAACATCAACCCCACACCAAGAGTCCTGCCCATGGCTACCGCACCTCCGAAGACCGATGGAACCGCCCGAAGAATTGCTGGAACTCGTACTGCACGCCCACCCTCCACAACACCTGCATGCTGTTGTCGTTCAGGCCGAATCCCGGTGAGAAGCTGATCGCCGGACCGCGCGGCGCTTCCCATCGGACGATCGGCGCCACATAGTGCGACGTTGCCTTGAGCCCAACCCCATCCGTCGTGCCCAGACCGCCGTACATCTCCACCCCAGCCGCAAAATTCTCGCGGCAGAAGGTGCACGCCTTTGCGCCGGCGCGCAGCGTCAACGGACGGCTCGCCCCCACGGCGTAGCCGAACTCCCACGGCTCGCTGGTTTGCAGATTCTTCTCGGTGATGAAGTTCTCCGCGAAGTTCCACCCCTTCGCGTTGCTGGAGAGGATCAGCTTCATCTCCATCTCGCGCTCCACATCGCCCCGTCCCTGCGCATTGGTCAGCAGCAGATCCTGCACGCTGTCGTTGCCCACAATCTCCAGGAAGCTGCGGTCCGCCGTGTTGGTGTCCTCGTACTCGAAGTACAGAACGGGGTTAATCCAGTGCTCCTCCAGCAGAGGGCGAAACCGGTTCTCCCAGCGGAAGCCGGTGAAGAGGGTGCTGTCGTGCGCCGTCGTCTGCCCGTCCAGGTAGAGTTCCGTCGTCCACCACGCTTTCGCGCCGTACTCAAACTCCAGGGTTCCTCCGCCAAAGGCGTTTGCATTCCGTGGAGCTGCCTGCGTTCCGCGAAACTCCAGTTCCAGGTTTCCCGGCTCCTCCATCGCATGGGAATACGTCACGAAGTACGGAGGCTCCTGCGCCTGGCACCGCCGCGCTCCCAAAAGGCACCAGGGCAAGATCACCAGCGCCAGCCAAATGCGAGCCCCGCTCCGGCTCACCTCACCACCATGAACCACGTCCGCCTCCTTATATGCGACTAAAATAGTCCTATTTATGGACACACGAATACCGACGCCTGCAACCGCCGCAGAACCGCAACAACTCGATTGTTTTCAGGGGCCCAGCAAAAGATGAACAAAAAGTCATCTTCTGAAGGACCAATATACGACAACTTTAGTCCTTATTGTCAAGCAGGATTTGACGGGGTCGTGGCGAGCGATTCTCAGCCATCAGATTTTTCGCTAACAGCTTTGGGCTACCCGCTATTTGCCCGGATCCACCAGCGCTCCGTACACCGCGGCATGGCTCTTGTACTCGAGCGTGTGGTTGTCGTGGCCTCCCATGCGCTGGATCATCGCGACGAACACGACATCGTTGGTCGGATCCACCCAGAACCAGGTCCCCGCCGCGCCATCCCAGAAGAACGTGCCCTTCCCATCGGCCAGCCCGGCCGCCGGCGGATCGAAGACCACCGCGCAGTTGAAGCCGTACCCAAACCCGGGCCGCATGATGTGCTGCCCAATTCCCCACTTGCCGGTCAGCAGATCCTGCGGCAGATGATTCGACGTCATCAGCTTCACGGTCTCCGGCGACAGGATCCGCTTCCCACCCAGTTCTCCGCCGTTCGCCAGCATTTGCGCAAAGCGGTAGTAGTCCTCCGCCGTCGACACCAAGCCGCCACCACCCGAGGGCATCCCCGGCTCCGCCGTATAGTCGTTGGGCGGACTCCCCGCCTGCGTCACCGTCAGGCTCTCGTTCGTGTCCGCCCGATAATTCGTCGCAAACCGCGCCCGCTTGTCAGCCGGGACATAGAAGCCCGCATCTTTCATCCCCAGCGGTGCGAAGATGTGCTCTCGCATGAACTCCGGCAACGTCTGTCCGCTCAGCTTCTCCACGATGTATCCCTCGATATCCATCGAGGCCGAATACATCCAGGCCTTACCCGGCTGATAATTCAGCGGCAGCTTTGCCATTCGATCGACGAAGTCCTGCAGGTTCGCGGCCTGCATGGGCTTCTCCTGGCTGTACAGCGCATCCACCGGCCCGTGGCCGCTGCCATATGAGAAGCCCACCGAGTGCGACATCAGCTCCGCCATCGTCGGGGCGTGCACGGGATCCACCAGCACCATCTTCCCGTCCGGACTGAACCCGTCAAATACTTTGAGGTGCGCAAACTCCGGCACGTAGGTCGCCACCGGTTCCCACGGCAGCCACTTACCTTCCTCGTACAGGATCATCATCGCCACGCCCGTCACCGGCTTGGTCATCGAGTAGTCGCGAAAGATGGTGTCCTTGGCCATGGGCGCACCCGACGCCATGTCCTTCGCGCCGTACGTTCGATACTCCACGACCTTCCCGTGCCGCGCCAGGATCGTCACTGCCCCGGCCAGTTCCTTCGCGTCGATCTCGCCCTGGATGAGCTTGTGGAGATTCTCCAGCCGCTCCGAGGAGAAGCCCTCGCTCTCCGGCGAGACCACGGTCATGCTGTCGGGCTCTGTGGCCGCGGCCGCCTTTTTCTTTTCCGCGCGCCCGGGCGTGGCCATCAGAGCCACCCCGACCACCATCATCATCCAGCCCGTCCAGCATGGGATCCGCATGCTTTCGCTCTTCACGCTATGGCTCCTGCCCGAAAATTTTTCGCCCCTTTATATCAAACCGGAGAACCGCAGCTGTAACTCCGGTTTGTTCCCGGGTAACCGTTTCAGGCTGCCTGTGGATGAAAGGCGTCCCCATCTTAAGTGGTATAGGCGACTCGACTTTTATCGCCGATGATTTGCTCTGACGACGCTACCCACAACACGTCGCCCCTGCTGGTAACTGCGGTCATCACGGGCCCAACCCGGAGCTGATTTCCGACCGGCGAGGACGGCACGTAAGGGGGAGTCTCGCCAGAATTGCCGAATCATGCTCGCTCACGATACGCAGCCCGGCAATCCAATCCGCCGGATCCGTCAGCAACACCGGTCCGCGATGCCCACCGGATCGTTTCCCTCGGGCAGACGCGCCCTGCTGCGCGCAGGATCGCCGCTCCGCCTCACCCTCCCTGTGCTGGGCCTCCTCTTCGCCCTTCTCGCACCGGCCGCCTCGGCGTTCGACCGGTATAGCCCGGCCGTCGACACCGCGAATCTCCACCTGGTCAGCACGGCCCGCAACGCTGCACTTCGTTCCGCACACAGCGAGATCTCGACTGCCAGCCTGCGCTCCCTGATCGCCGACATCCGCTTCAACCAGAAATCGCTCGACTTCGAGAACGGCGTCACCATCGGTCCCGAGGCCGGCGATCTTGAGATTCAGTTTGCGCCTGTGCCCTCCGGCCCCGCCGACTCGCTCCGCTATCGCCTGCTCGGCTCCGACACGGAATGGAAAGAAGCCGACAAAGAAGGTACGGCCCTCTACAAAAGCCTCGCCCCTGGCCGCTACGAATTCGACTTCCAGCAGGCAGACGGCAGCGGGCTGAGAGGCTCAGTCGTCGCCAGCATCCCCGTCACCGTGGTTGCGCCTTTCTGGCGTACGGGGATCTTCCGCAACCTCTGCATCGGTTCTCTCCTGCTCCTCATCCTCGCCATTTACAAGCTGCGCGTGCGCTACCTCCTGAAGCGAAATCAAAAGCTGCAGGAAACCGTGGGCCTCACCAAGGCTGAACTGACGCTTGCCGCCAAAATCGCCGGCGACGCGCAGGAGGCTCTCAAGGAGCAGGCCCTCAAAGACAGCCTCACCGGCTTGTGGAATCGCAGAGCCATCTTCGCCATGCTCGAGCGCGAAGTCTGCCGTGCCCAGCGCGATCGGTTCCCCATCACCCTGGTCATGATCGACCTCGATCACTTCAAGAACATCAACGACAGTTACGGCCATCTCACCGGCGATGAGGTGCTCCGCGAAGCGGCCGACCGTCTCTTCGAAGTCATGCGCCCCTACGATTTCGCCGGACGCTATGGCGGCGAAGAATTTCTCGTCGTGCTGCCCAGTTGTTCGCCGCACAACGGCGTCCTCCGGGCGGAGGACTTCCGCCGCGCCATCGCCGATCGGCCCGTACCGACCGCCGCGGGCACGCTGGCGGTCACCTGCAGCCTCGGCGTGGCCGCGTACGACAGCAATATGCCCGTCGAAGACCTGATCCACCTGGCCGACGAAGCCCTTTACCGTGCTAAACGCATGGGACGCAATCGCGTCTGCTCGGCGAACCAGATGCCAATCGCTAATCGGCGGTAATCCGCAAGAACCGGATAGCTGGCCAACGGGATGTCAACTGTTAGGGCTCCGCTGGCAACATCCACTTTGTCAACGGAGCCGCTGTCAATTCCAGCGTACGGATGGATCCAGTTGTCCGTGTTCGGATTCGATTGCGCAATACAAATGTGTGCCGTCAGGCCGACAAACGACATCAGCAGCAGAAGTCGGCACATTGGGTGCTCACGGTGGTGGCCCCTCAACAAGATTGGTAGTGTCCAGCTTTTTTCGCACTTTCAGAACCAGCGATGACTCAGGAAGGTTGTTGGTTGGGGTTGATTGGCTCTGGTCCCCCGCGGGGGACCA
>JBKICP010000438.1:0-15837 GCA_046567085.1 Acidobacteriota bacterium | reverse complement strand
CTGGGTTCGGGGTGCGGACGGCGGAGGATCCGTTATCGATGCAGCGAAGTATTGCGGCAGCGGTGCATTCGGTGGATCCGGAGGTCGCTTTGGCACAGCCGGAGACGCTGGACCAGATTCGCACGGACACGATGGCCAGCGAGAAGTTCACGCTGATCCTGTTCGGAACCTTTGCCGCGGTGGCGCTGTTCCTGGCGGTGCTGGGCATCTATGGGGTGATGGCCTTCAGCGTGGCGCAGCGATCGCATGAGCTGGCGCTGCGGATGGCGCTGGGCGCGACGCGCGGGCGGCTGGTGGGGATGGTGCTGCGGGAGGGCGCGATTCTGGCTGCCATTGGGCTGGGGCTGGGACTGGTGGGCTCATATTTTGTGGGGCGCGCAATGCAGAGCATGCTGTTCGGCGTCCGTCCGCTGGACGTGGTGGCGTTCGTGTCGGTGGGCATGGTGTTGATGGCTGCGGCGTTGCTGGCCTGCTACTGGCCGGCCCGGCGCGCGGCATCGCTGCATCCGATGCAGGTGCTGAGGATGGAATAAGGCAGCCGGTAGCCTGTGCTGTAGCCTGTGGCCGGTAGCCTGGGGTTGGGCTCCGATCGTGCTGAAGCGGCGACACACGTGAATTCGACGAGGGGGAAAACGCATGCCGAAGTTCGTGATTGAACGGGAAGTACCGGGAGTCGGAAAGATGACCAGGGAGCAACTCCAGGCCATTTCGCAGACGTCGTGCGGCGTGCTGCGGCAACTCGGGCCGGAGATCCAGTGGGTGGAGAGCTTTGTGACCGACGACAAAATTTACTGCATCTATAACGCACCCGACGCGGCGACGGTGCGGAAACACGCCGAGCTGGGCGGGTTCCCGGCGAACAGCGTGGCGCAGGTGCGGGCGGTGATCGATCCCACGACCGCCGAGTGATCGCCGACCCGCAACCGAGCTTCATGCGATGGTGTTGCCGCGCGTTTCCCTCGGAACCCGGCCAGCAGGGTTGCGTATTCTGATCAGAGAAGTCTGATCAGCGATGGCGACGGGGACAACACAACCGGGGGCGGGGCAGCGCGGGCGGAAGGGGCCAACGTTTCCCGAAAGCGTGGCGCGCTTTTGGCATCGTGTGACCGAAGGCATGCAGGTCGATGAACTGTGGAAGCAGTTCCGGACCGATGCGCGGACCAGCTATCGGCTCTACTCGCAGGAAGTGGACGCGAAGCGCGGCGCGGGTATGCCGCGGGGGCGGCATTTCTTCGAAGTGGCGAAGCAGTTCTTCTGGGCCTTTCTGGAGAAGCTGACCCCGGCGCGGCGCCTGCTGCTGCTGGTGGCGATGGTGCTGACGTTTTTGCCGGGCAGCCAGTGGCAATGGCACTGGGGGCAAGGCGGCGTTGGATTTTCAACCCCGGATCTGCGCTTTTATGGCGCCTTGCTGATGTTCGCGCTGCTGATTATGGAAGTGGGCGATCGCGTGGTGATGAAGCGCGATCTGCAGATTGCGAAGGAAATCCAGGCGTGGCTGCTGCCGCCCGAGGCGCCAGCCGTGCCAGGGCTGGAAATTGCGTTCGCAACGAAGCCAGCGAACACAGTGGCAGGCGACTATTACGACGTCTTCGCGCGGCCGGGATCGAATGGGAAGACGTGGCTGCTGGCGGTGGCCGATGTGGCGGGCAAGAGCGTGCCGGCGGCGATGCTGATGGCGACGTTCCAGGCGAGTCTGAAAACGCTGAGCGATACGCCTGGCGCGCTGACGGAACTGGTGGCGCGGATGAATCGCTATGCGTGCACCAACAGCCAGAACGGGCGGCGTTTCACGACGACGTTTATCGCGGAGTATGAGCCGGAGACGCGACGGCTGACCTACGTGAATGCAGGCCACAACAACCCGATCCTGTTGCGGCGGTCGGGCGCGATCGAACGGCTGGAGACGGGCGGGATGCCGCTGGGGGTGATCGATGCAGCGCCCTATGCTTCGGCCGAGGTGACGCTCGAAGCAGGGGACTGGCTGGTGGCTTTTACCGATGGCGTCGTGGAGGCGGAGAATCCGGCGCTGCAACAATACGGCGAGGAGCGGCTGCTGCAGATGGCGCGGTGGGGTGTGAATCTGACGCCGAAGATGCTGCTGGATTACCTGATGGCGGACATCGATCGCTTCGAGAACAACACGCCGCAGCACGATGACATCACGTGCGTACTGGTGAAGGGCTGCGGGCCTGGCGTCTGTAGCTCGTAGCCGGCGGCGGCTAGGCCAGGGCGGCGTTGATGTTCTCGATCGCTTCGTCGATTTCGGCCGGGCTTTTGTAGCCGACCGTCACGGCGTCCACTTTGGCATTCTGGAAGGCGAAGCGCATGGCCTTCTGGCGGTCTTCACGATTGAAGACGCCTTCGCCGATGAGCTTCATGCTGATGACGCCCATGCCGGCAGCGTGGGCCTGATGGATGCGCTCGACGACTTCCGGAACATTGCCTCGGCCAGGGCCGTCGGCGACGGGCGTGTCCATGCGGGTGCCGTTGTGGTTGCAGCGGATCATCGCCACCTGCAGCCAGTTGAAGGTGGGTACCTTCGCAAGCGCAGGGAGGCCATGGACGGAGGCGCCGCGGGCGAGAACGACCTTGCGATCCTGGGCCTTGTCGATGGCGCTTTGCCAGCCGGTGGTTTGGTGGGGCCAATCGGGGGTGTGCTGCCAGTGGAGGAGCATGACGTCGAAATAGTCGGATCGGATCTGTTTGCGCAGTTCGTCGATGCGCTGGTGGGGGTCGGCGCCGTCGAAGGTGGTCACCTTGGTCATGAGCTGGTAGGAGTCACGAGGAATGCCCTGAAGCGCGATGCCGAGCATGGTGTGCATGTCGTCGTAGGAGTCGGAGGTTTCGAAGAAGCGGATGCCGCGATCGTAGGCGTGGCGGACAAGCCGGTTGAAGCCCTCCTGGCCGAGATTGCGCTGGACTGCGCCGCTGAAGCTGCCGGTTCCGAAGGCAAGGCGCGTGACTTTCACGCCGGAGTTGCCCAGGGGAACGAGGTCGGTGGCGCGGCGGGTCTCCGCTGAGAGGGGGACACTGCTGAGAGTGGCGGCTGCGCTGGCGGCGGCGGTGGCTTTGAGGAAGGCGCGGCGGGAGTACCGGGACATAGAGAGGGCTCCTCCGATTTTGCCAGCGTAGCACGAGAAAGGCAGGGAGGAGAAAGCCAGTTAATAGGGAATAGGAAGGAGGGAATAGACGGCTTAACGCTTCTGTTTTTTATCCTGGGTTGCGACGGCCGTGACCTGCAGCTGGTTCTCGAAGCGGACGGCGTTCTGGACCAGACCGGCGGGGAAGGATTTCTCGAGGGCGCGGAGTTGGCGGTCGGTCAGGCCGGGGACAGCGACTTCCACCTGAAAGTCTCCGAAGCGGAGGGCGCGCGGGGAGGGCTGGGTCCGGACAGTCACGGCGAGGCCTTTTGAGGAGAGCCCATGAGCGCTCAGATACTGGGCTACGTATTGGCCGACGCAGCCGCCGAGCGACGCGAGCAGGAGCTCCGCCGGGGACATGCCCTGGTCGGTGCCGCCGTCGCCAGCAGGCTGGTCGAGAACCGTTCGATGATGACGCGCCTCGGCGGTAAACCGCGCACCGCCGCTGTGATAGAGGGATATCTCCAAAGATGGCTCCTGGCTCGCCTCCCCGAAATGCACGCGGCGGGCCACTTGCGCGCCATCGCGATTTCGGGGAATTCGGAAGAATCAGGCGCCGGAACCGTCCTTGACCTGCGTGAGAGAACACGGCGGGCAGAAGAACTGCGCGAAATGACGCAGGAGGATGCCATCGGCCGTGGCGCGCGGTTACACTAGCAACCTGACTGCCATGAGCAGCCGAAAACTCTCAACGAAGACGCCCCGAGGCGGTTCGGGCTGCGATAGCGCGACGACGCGGCCGGTCGGCGGCAACGCCAGTCCCGCAGCGCAAGGGGAAGTCCTGCGCGCATTAGTCGACAACCTGGATGAGGCGGTGGTGGTGCTCAGCCGCGACGGTCAGGTGCAATTTGCGAATGCGGCCGCAGATCGGCTGTTTGGGATTCGCGAGGGAGGGCCTCCGATCTCGGAATGGCCGCAGGTCTACGGGATCTATCTGCCGGATGGGGAGACGCACTGGCCTGCCGAGGAGTTGCCGGGGGCGATGGCGCTGCGCGGCCAGACGAACGAAGGCGAGTTGTATATGCGTCCGGCAGGTGCGGGGCACGGATACTGGATCGCCGTGCGGGCGCGCCCGCTCTTCGACGATAAGGGAGAGGTGCAGGGGGCGCTGCTGGCCTGGCGGGACGTTTCCGAGGAGAAGCAGACAGCAGAAAGTCAGCGGAGGCTGCTGGCCATTGTGGAGAACACGCCGGATCTGGTGAGTTTGACGGATCCCACCCTGAAGACCAGCTATATCAACCGCGCGGGACGGGAACTGCTGGGACTGAGCGAATCGGAGGATGTACGCAGCTTTCCGGTATTCGACGCGGATTTCGAGGGGCAGAGGGAGACGTTCGACACGGAGATTCTTCCCCTGCTGCTGCGCGGCGAGGGCTGGAACGGGGAGTTCCGGCTGCGTCATGCGAGGACGGGCGAAGCCGTCACGGTAGATATGCGCGCGTTCGGGATCTTTGGCGCGTACGGACAGCTGCTGGGTTTTGCGGGGATCAGCCGGGATATCACGGCGCGGCGACAGGCGGAAGAGGCGCGGCAGCGGCTGGCGTCGATTGTGGAGTTCTCGCACGACGCCATCATCAGCGAATCGCTGGACGGGGTGATAGCCACCTGGAACCGTGGGGCGGAACTGATGTTCGGCTATACGGCGGAGGAGGCGATCGGGAAGCCGATCACCCTGCTGGTGTGGCCGGGCTACGAAGAAGATATGCGCGAGCTGCTGCGCCGGGTGAGTTCGGACGATGCGGTCGAGCATTATGAAACGCTGCGGCGGCACAAAGATGGCCGGCAGCTGGTGGTTTCGCTGACTCTGTCGCCGGTGCGGAACTCTTCGGGAAAGCTGATTGGGATATCCAAGGTCGCGCGCGACATCACGGAAAACAGGCGGCAGCAGGAACTGGCAGAGCGCCAGACGCAACTGCTGGATCAGGCTTACGAGCCGATTCTGGTGCGGGATCATCAGAATCGCATCGTTTACTGGAACCGTGGAGCGGAGCGGCTCTACGGCTGGAAATCGTCCGAGGCCGTGGGGCGAGTGAGTCACGAAATCCTGCAAACGGCCTTTCCCGAGCAGTTGGAGGGCATCGAGGCAATCCTGGAACGGGACGGCCACTGGGAAGGCGAGTTGGTGCATCGCACGCGGGGCGGCAAGCGTGTGACGGTGTTGAGCCGGTGGATCCGCGAGCTGGGCGTAGCGGAGCCGCACGTGATGGAAACCAACATCGACATGTCGGAGCGACAGCAGCGTCTGGCCGCCGAAGAGGCGACCCGGCTGGAGCGGCGATTCCGGCAACTGCTGGAGGCGGCTCCGGACGCCATTGTGGAGGTGGCCGCCGACGGGAAGATTGTGCTGGTCAACCGCATCGCCGAAGAGATGTTCGGCTATGTGCGGGATGAACTGCTCGCGCAGTCGGTGGATATTCTGGTGCCAGACGCGATTCGGCGGCAGCACTATCGGCATCGCGACACCTATCTGGAACAGCCGCGGACGCGGCCCATGGGAACGGGGCTGGATTTGCATGCACGGCGACGGGATGGGACGCTCTTTCCAGTCGAGATCAGCCTGAGCCCGATTCAGACCGAAAGCGGGATGCACGTAACGGCCGTGATTCGCGATGTGACCGAGCGCAAGCGAGCCGACAAGGAAGTGCGGCGGCTGCAACAGCAGTACACGGTGGAACTGGAGGCGCGCAACCGGGAGGCCGAGCGGGCCAACCGGCTGAAGAGCGAATTTCTGGCGAGCATGAGCCACGAACTGCGCACGCCTCTGCACACGATCATCGGATTTGCCGAGTTGTTGCAGGAAGAGCACGACGGAGCTCTGAACGAGCGGCAGCAGCGATTTCTGGGGCATATTCGCCGCGATTCCGAGCACCTGCTGGAGTTGATTAACGATGTTCTGGACCTGAGCAAGATCGAGGCCGGTCAGCTCACGTTGAAGAAGGAGGTTTATCCGCTGGCGCGAAGCGTCGGCGAGGCGCTGGATGCCATTCGGCCAGGAGCGGCAGCGAAGGGTATCCGGGTGGAAGAGCTGGGCGAGCGGGATGCGATCGTGAATGCCGATCCCTTGCGGGTCAAGGAGATGCTCTACAACCTGCTCAGCAATGCGGTGAAGTTCACGCCGGAGGGCGGCAGGGTTTGGGTGGAAACGCACGAGGAGGCAGGCTTCGCCCGCGTGACGGTAGGCGACTCGGGGATAGGGATTTCACCGGACGAGCAGGAGAATATCTTCGACAAGTTCTACCAGGTGGGGAACACGACGCGGGGCGTGCGGGAGGGAACAGGTCTGGGGCTCTCGATCACGAAAGAGCTGGTGCAGATGCACGGCGGCTGGATCGAAGTGGAGAGCAAACCGGGAGAGGGAAGCCGCTTCGCATTTACGCTCCCGACGGCTCCCATGGGGTTGTAAGATGACAGCAAATCCCCAGCGTGCAGGGCAGCAGACTGATGTGTGCTCGCGTCGTTGAATCTCGCAGAAGCTGAGTGCGCCCCATGGACAGTTCCCCGAAGAAGGCACGGATTCTGATTGCCGATGACCGGCCGGGCAGCCGTGAGTTGCTGGGTTTGGTGCTGGAGCGCGCAGGGTATCAGGTTACCCAGGCCGAGGATGGCGAGCAGGCGGTCGAGCGGATACGAGAATCGAATCCGGATCTGGTGCTGCTGGACCTGCAAATGCCAAAGCTGGACGGGTATGGGGTGCTGGCGGCGGTGCGAGCCGAGGCGCGATTCGCCCATCTGCCCGTGCTGGCGCTGACGGCGAGCGCCATGCGCGGAGACCGGGAGAGGATTCTGGCAGCGGGGTTCACGGATTATCTGGCGAAGCCGGCGAGTCCTGAGGTGCTGCGCGAGACCGTGGCGCGGCTGCTGGAAGAGGCCGGGAAGGCAACGAATCAGCCGGCAACTTAAAGGCCGGCCCTGGGGGGGCGGCCACGGAACTGCATTCGTCAGAGCAGCCCGTACTTCTTCATCTTGTAACGGAGGGCGTCGCGACCGATGCCGAGCGCTCGCGCAGCCTGGGATTGATTGCCCTGCGCTTTTTCCAGAGCACCGACGACCAGCTGGCGCTCGCGTTCAGCCAGAGAGGCGTCTTCGGGAACGTCGGCGCCAGGCGACGATGGGGCATTTGCGCTGGGTGCCGAGGCGTGAAGCGACGGGTACGGCGTGGCGGCAGATCCGGCGCCGAGGAGAGAAGAGGGGAGATCGCCCACATCGATCTCATGGCTCTCGGTCATCATGGCGGCGTGACCGATCGCGTTTTCCAGTTCGCGAACATTGCCGGGCCATAGGTGACGTTCGAGGATGAGACGCGCGCGTGGCGAGACTCCGCGAATATGTTTGCCGAACTGCTGGGAGAATTTGGTGATGAAGTGCTGGATGAGCAGGGGCAGGTCCTCTTTGCGTTCAGCCAGCGATGGAACGGGAATCTCGACCATGGCGAGGCGATAGTAGAGGTCCTCGCGGAAGAGCTTGTCCGCGACCGCCTGGCGGAGGTTGCGGTGCGTGGCAGCGATCACGCGGACGTTGACTTTGCGCGCCTGGAGGGAGCCGACGCGCTGGATCTCCTGGTTCTGCAGGGCGCGGAGGAGCTTGGCCTGGGTCGCGAGGGGCATATCGCCGATTTCATCGAGGAAGAGGGTGCCTTCGCTGGCGGCTTCGAAGAGGCCTGGCTTGTCGCGATCGGCTCCGGTGAAGGCGCCGCGCACGTGGCCGAAGAGTTCAGATTCGAAGAGCGTTTCAACGACGGCCGAGCAGTTGAGCACAACGTACTGGCCTTTGACGCCGCTGCGCGCATGGAGGGCGCGTGCGACCAGGTCTTTGCCGGTGCCGGTGGCTCCCTGGATAAGCGCGGAGCGATAGTGGGGCGCGATGCGGCGGATGCGGGCGAACATTTCTGCCATGCGCGGGCTGGCGCCGATGATGCCTTCGAACTCGGGCTCGCCACCGAATTGCTGGCGCTGGCGGGCGTCGGCGAGGAGACGCCCTACGCGTTCACGCAGAATCGGCAGGCGGATGGGCTTCTCAAGATAATCGGCGGCGCCGCTGCGAATGGCCTGAACGGCGGTCTCGGTGGTGTAGTGCGCGGTCATCAGGACCACGTCGGTCGCGGGAGCGATTTCCATGACGCGGCTGAGGACGTCGAGGCCGGACATCTCGGGCATGACGAGGTCGGTGAGGACGAGCTCCGGGTGATGCTGACGGATCAGGTCGAGAGCTTCGCCGGGGCGCGCGGCGGTGTGGATGACGACCCCGTCCTGAGCGAGCGCGGTGGAGAGCAGTTCGAGGCTGCCGGGGTTGTCGTCGAGGATGACGATGGGGATGTCCACAAAAGCAGGGTACAGGAGAGGGACAGCCGGTGGCCTGTCGGCTGTAGCCGGTGGCCAGTGGCTTGTGGCCGCGGGACGGCGTCCCGTGTTGAGTTTCGATCACGCGGTAGACTGAGCTGTGGCGCGGAATCTGTACATTTTGGCGGGCGTCCTGCTGCTATTTGCAGCGATTTGCTTCGTAATGGCGATGACGGCGGGACGGTTTCAGCCGGCGCTGCCCGCCAATGGAACCCTGTGGAGAACGACGGCGCTCCTGCTGACGGTGGGCGGCCTCCTCGTGGGGCTGGCGGGAATCATGACGGCGCTCTTCGAGCAGGTGGATCGGCGCGCCGAGGAGCGGCGCCTGCGGCGGCGGGGCGATTACGGTTCGGGTCAGCGGCGCAGATAGAATAGAGGCAGAGCGCGGCTGCGCCTGGAAAGCCATCTTTCGACATGTATGAAGTGACAGTAGAGCGCGGGTTTTCGTCCGGACACTACCTGAGAAACTACAAGGGGAAGTGCGAGAATCCGCATGGGCATAATTACAAGGTACAGATCACACTCTGCGGCGAAACGCTGGATCAGGCGGGGCTGCTGCTGGATTTTCGCGATCTGAAGCAGGTAATGCGGCCGGTGATCGATCGGCTGGATCATCAGATGATGAACGATCTGGAGCCGTTCACGACGATCAATCCGTCGGCAGAGAATCTGGCGAAGTATTTCTACGACGAGACGAACCAGCAGCTGCGGGAGATGACTCAGGGCCGGGTCCGCGTGAAGGATTGCACCATCTACGAGACGGACACGACGACGGCAACGTACTACGAGTGAGTTCCGAGCGGAAGAACGAGTGACCTGCGAGCGGAAAAGCGAGCCGACTGCGAGCAAGCTGTGAGTGAAGGTTTGATTCCTTGTATCTGATCGAAATCTACAAATCCATCCAGGGCGAGTCGAGCTTCGCCGGCGTGCCGTGCATTTTTGTGCGGCTGGCGGGGTGCAATCTGCGCTGCGCGTGGTGCGATTCAGAATATACGTTCACCGGCGGTTGCAAATTGTCGGAAGACGAGATCGTAGCGCAGGTTGAGAAACTGGCGCCGGTAAAACTGGTGGAATTCACCGGCGGCGAGCCGCTGCTGCAGGAGAAGGAACTGGTGCCGCTGATGGAGCGGCTGCTGGGGCTCGGGTATGAGCTGATGATCGAGACCAGCGGCGAGCGTCCGCTGGAGCTGGTTCCGCGGGCGGTGCACAAGATTGTGGATGTGAAGTGTCCGGGATCGGGCGAGGGCGGGAGCTTTCGCCTGTCGAATCTGGAGTGCCTGACGGAGCGGGATGAGGTGAAGTTTGTCATCAGTAACCGTGGAGATTACGAATTCGCGCGAGATTTCATTCGCGAGCACGGGCTGGATCGGCGTGCGGGCCAGGTTCTTTTGTCGCCGGCTTTCTCCAAGACGCCCTCGGGGGCGCGGAGCACGGAGAACGCTGTGATGGACCCGCGGGAGTTGGTGGAGTGGATGCTGGCGGATGGTGTGCCGGCGCGGCTGAGCCTGCAGATTCACAAGTATGTGTGGGAGCCGCTGAAGAAGGGCGTCTGAGCGTGGCAGACGAGATACGATTACGCCTCAACGAGGACGGCAGTGTTGTGCTGCCGGCTTCGGTTCGCGAAGCGCTTCGGATTGCGACGGGAGACGAGGTCCTTCTGATGCAGGAAGAGAGCGGTTTCCTCCTGACGACGCGACGTCTCCGGATCGAGGAGGCGCAAAGGCGTTTGCGCAGGTACGTGAAGCCCGGCGTTTCTATGGTGACGAACTGATTGCAGAGCGGCGGGCAGAGGCGAAGCGCGAATAGATCGCGCTTTCGGTTACATCGTTTGTTTCGCAGCGAATGTGTCGTGGAGGGTTCCGACGTGGCGGGCAAGAGATTCGCGCGCTTCGCGGTTATTAAAGGACAAAGGGATTCGTGCCTCGCGACCGAGGATCAGTTTCCCTTTGGTGAAAAGAAGAGCGATTTGCTTTGGGCGTACTGGATCTGGTCCCAGGGAATGAACAACGGTGGATGGCGGAACCGAAGAAGCCACAGGACTGAGAGCGACAGGCCGTTTGGTTGACAGTCCAGAACGATGACACTGTTGTAGTTTGTGCCCAGGCGCATCCATGCGTATCCCAGGCGAATTTTCGATGCAGACTTGTTGAGATCGACCGGATACTCCTCCGCCAGGCGGTTCCAGCCGCCGATAAATGACGCAAGGGAAGAAACTCCCAGCCAGATCACAAGCCAGAAGAGCACGAAACCCGCCGCGCTGGCGGCAATGATCAAGCCTCTTTCCAGCCCGGTCATTGGAGCAACTTACACCCCCACGGGGAACGGTTTCGGTGAGGTATCATCCAGATTCGCGCCGCTCCGCCAGCGCTCAAACCGGCCCTGCAGCAGCGAGAGCAGTCCCGTGTACCAGTAGCCGACAACGAAGAGCAGCAGGAATGGAACGGTGAAGTAGTTCTCGTTGTCGATGGCGTACCAGATGCACAGGGCGAAGTAGGCCCCGATCAGCAACTCGAGGAAGGGAATCAGCCCGAGGCGCTTGCGATACTTTGCGGCGCCTTTCGATTTTTCGCCCTTCTTCTGGACGCGGTATTTCGGCGTGCGCTTGAAGGCGCTCTGGATGCCGAAGATCGCTTCCATCACCGCGATGGTGTTGGTGATGGTTAGCCCGATGCCGAGCGACATGAGAAAAGGCAGGTAGAGCAGACACTTGTACCAGCGGCGCGGGAAGAGTTCCTTCTGCGAGACGAGGTAGAACGACGAGATGGAAAACGTGGAGGCGAGAAAGAGGGGAAAGTCGATGTAGAGCATCTCCCACCAGCCTTGATAGAAGCGGATGATCATGGCCGGCATGAGGAGCACGGACAGCACGACCATCAGCGGATAGCTCAGGTTGGCGGTGAGGTGGTACCAGGCTTCCACTTTGACGCGGAGCGGGACGTCGGAACGAAAGAGGCGCGGCAGGATTTTCTTCGAGGTCTGGATGAGGCCTTTGGCCCAGCGCTGCTGCTGGGTCTTGAAGGCGGTCATCTCGATGGGGACCTCGGCAGGGCACTCGACATCCTGGAGGTACTTGAATTTCCAGCCGATGAGCTGGGCGCGGTAGCTGAGGTCGGTGTCCTCGGTGAGGGTGTCGTGCTGCCAGCCGCCCGCCTGATCGATGACGCAGGTGCGCCACATGCCGGCCGTGCCGTTGAAGTTGAAGAAGACGCCGGTGCGGGCGCGGGCGCCGTGTTCGAGGACGAAGTGTCCGTCGAGCAGGATGGCTTCGACCTGGGTGAGAAAGCTGTAGTCGCGGTTGAGGTGGGTCCAGCGGGTCTGGACCATGCCGATGGACGGATCGGCGAAGTGGTGGACCACGCGCATCAGCCAGTCGCGCGGCGGGGTGAAATCCGCGTCGAAGATGGCCACGAATTCGCCGCTTGCGGTTTTGAGTCCTTCGTCGAGGGCGCCGGCTTTGAATCCCACGCGGTTGGTACGGTGCAGGTAGACGATGGGATTGCCCATCGCCCGATAGCGCTCGACGATGGCCTGGGCGACTTCTTTGGTTTCGTCGGTGGAGTCGTCGAGGACCTGGATCTCGAGCCGGTCACGGGGGTAGTCGAGGCGGCAGATGGACTCGATGAGGCGGTCGACGACGAACTGCTCGTTGAAGATGGGGAGCTGGACGGTGATACGGGGCAGTTCGGCAAAGCGCGAAGGGGGCTCGTGGGTGGCGTTTTTCTGGTGGCGGTAGTAGAGCCAGACGAGGGTGTAGCGGTGGAAGCCGTAGAGGGCGAGGACGATCATCACCGCGAAGTAGGGGGTGAGGAGCGCTGTATCGAAGGAGAAGAGCTGCCAGTGGTAGAGATTCTGGAAGGTATGGTCGCCGTAGTGGGTGCGGAGATAGTGACGGAGGTCGTTTTTAACGAAAAAGAGGGCGAGGCTCTGGGCGCAGGTGAGCAGGGATTGGGTGGCCGCCGCGAGGAGCATGAAGGACCAGCCTATAGCGGATGGCGTTCAGCGTACAGAGGATAAGGGAAGCCGAAGCAGGAAGGCAGAAGCTGGAAGAGCAAAACCGGGTACAGGGCAGCGTTTGGGCTGCCCCGCAGTTGTGCAGTTTGGGTCACTTGCGGCCGAAGCGGTAGACGAATTCTACGTTACCGCCGAGGTTCTCCTGGAAGCTGGAGCCGTAGTTGGTGACCAGCTCGTTGCCCGTGAAGCGGATGGCCACGGCGGGGCTGAGGTTGTAGTCCGCCGAGGCGCCCGCGAGGAGGTTGACGACGGTCGAGTCGGTGTAGAGACCGATGAGCTGCGGCGGCAGGCCGTGAGTACCGGTGCCGAAGTTGCCGTGGCCGGCACCAGCGAGGATTTCGGCGGTCCAGCCCCAGTGCTGGCCCTTGAAAAAGCGGTAGCGAGGGCCGGCCATGAACGTGTATTGACTGATGCTGGGATTAAAGTCCGTATAGGGATTGGAGCGGGTGTAACTGGTGCCGTAGTAGCCGCGAAAGTCGGCCGTGATGCCGAGATCGCCGTGCATGTAGTCGGTGACATTCAGGATCCAGCCGGCTTCATTGACGCGCTGGAGATAATCGCCAGGAATGAAGCGGAGCGAGCCACCGCCAAAGCTCACTTCATACTTGTGGCTGTAGGTGTCCTGAATAATCTGCGCGATGCGGATCTTGCGGCGTGCATTGACGCGGGCCTGGGCCTGCCGCAGCACTTCGCTCTGGTTCTGCGAACTCGATGAGGACTGGGACTGATCGGGCTGCTGGGGAGGAGCGGCCGGCTGCTGGGAGGCGGAATCCTGTGCGCGGGATGCGGAGGGGAAAAGGAGAAAAACCGCGAGGAGCGGATACACGGCGTATCCAAAGAACTTGCGAAAATCCATGAACCTGGGTGCCTCCACTGCTTAGACGAGAAGAGAAAATATTTCCTGCTTGCTACAGGGTACTGAATACAGGTTACAGGGTACAGGATGCAGGGTACAGAGGCCGGGGAGCAGGTCGGAGGACAAGGGCACCCCTTCCCGCACGGCAGTCGGCGGCGGGGGCATTGCGGAATCTTCATGGGCATGCAAGGATGCGGGGGAGAAGTGCAGGTATTTTGGGGATTGAGGATAATGTGCGGATGAAATTCGCGTTGGGACTGGTTGTTGGTTTATTGATTCTGCCTGTCTGCGTGCTGATCTTTTTTCAATGGGGGAATCCTCCGGTTGCGGTAGCGGATTCGCCATTTCCATTCGAAAAGCAGATCGTGAGGGTTCCGCTCGGAGCGCGGATTCACCGGGAGATGCCGAAGAGCGCGCCGATCGAGGCAAGCGCGACGAATCTGACGGCGGGCGCAAAAATCTATCGGGAGCAGTGCGCTGCATGTCATGGGCTCTACGGGCGGCCTTCGGAGTTTGCGAACCACATGTATCCGCATGCACCGCAGTTGTGGGCGCCGCACCGGAACGGCGTGATCGGGGTCAACGACGACCCGGTCGGAGAGACCTACTGGAAAGTGGCGAACGGCATCCGGCTGACGGGCATGCCGGCTTTCAATAAGGTGCTGAATGAGACGGAGATGTGGCAGGTAAGCGTACTGCTGAAGTCTGCCGGGCAGCCGATGCCGGCGGAAGCCACCACCCTGCTGACCACTCCCATGGATTACGGCACGGCGGGAACGGCCCCGAACGCGGGAGCCGGACCTGCAGCTCAGCCCGGCAAGTAGGCCCCGGGCTTTGTTCGGGACGGGAGCCGGCCCCCCTAGGCTGGCTCTCTCCAGCGGAGGGCCAGCAGAGCGCCCTATGCCTCAGATTCCTGCTTCTCTGATCCAGCGATTGCAGCTGTGGTTCGGGCGCTCCGGGGCCTTTCGACCCATGCGCTCGGACCTGTCTTCGGAGGCGCCTCCGGGCTGGCGTGTGACAAAAATCACGGAATTCCGGGTGCGGCCGATCCTATTCTTGCCACGAACGGGCAATATAGGAGCAAAATGGTCGCAATTGCGCTATTATCGGATTTTGGGGTCGAAGAAGCGGACGAGCTGGAGCTTTCCGGAGCATGGAAGTTGAGTCTTCTGAGCGAATTGCCCATCGGAACGGTCGGAGTCGTGGAGTCGCTGGAGCTGCCGGGTGAGATTCAGCATCACTTGATGCATATGGGGTTCGTTCCGGAAGCGCGGGTGATGGTGGTGCGACGAGCGCCAGCGGGGGATCCGACGGTTTACTCGATCGATGGGTTTGAAGTGGCGCTGCGGCGCGACACAGCGCAGGCGATTCGGGTTCGCGAATACGAAGGGCAGACGACGAGGCAGGGATGAGTGAATGCTGCGGCACCACGGCGACCGTCGAGATTCCCGTTGAGCCACGGGTCGCCGGGCGAATTCGGAATGTGGCCCTCGTGGGGCCGCCGAATTCGGGGAAGTCGACGCTGTTCAATCGACTGACGGGGCTGCGGCAGAAAGTCGCGAATTATCCGGGCGTGACCGTGGAGCAGCGTGTGGGACGGCTGAACGGAATTGGCCGCGGCGACCTGACGCTGATCGATCTGCCGGGAATCTACGGGCTGGATACGTATTCCGAAGATGCGCGGGTGGCGGTGGAAGTGCTTCGCGGCGAGATGCCGGGAACGCCGGCGCCGGACGCGATCCTGCTGGTGCTGGACTCACTGCATTTGCGGCGGCAGCTGATGCTGGCCGCACCGGTCCTGGCGCTGGGGTTGCCGACGCTGCTCCTGCTGAACATGAGCGACCTGATGGAGGCACGCGGCGGGCGGGTGGACACGCTGGCGCTGGCCCAGGAACTGGGCGTGCCGGTTGCGAAGATCAGCGCAACGCGCGGCGCGGGGCTGGATGCAATCACGCACTTCCTGAACCGGAAGGCGGAGGCGGAGAAGCCGGTGGCGGCAGAGGGTCGTATCGAGCTGCCGGTGATGGGGAATCCGCGGTCGTACCGGCAGTGGGCCACGGGCATCAGCACGCGGACCAAATACAAGGCGCCCATTTCGAATGCCTGGACGAAGCGCATCGATGGCGTGCTGCTGCACAAGATCTGGGGACCGCTGATTTTTCTTGCGGTGGTGTTTGCGGTTTTTCAGGTCGTGTTCTCGATCGGGCAGCCGCTGAGCGATGGATTTGGCGACGTGCTGAACGCTGCCGGCGACAAGATTGGCCTGTTGCTCGGGCATGGCTGGGTGGAATCGCTGCTGATCGACGGCGTATGGCGCGGTGTGGCTTCGGTGCTCGTGTTTTTGCCACAGATCCTGTTGCTGTTCCTGTTTATCGGGGTGCTCGAGGATTCCGGCTACCTGGCGCGCGCGGCTCTGATTGCGGATCGGGTCATGCGGTCGATTGGGCTGAACGGGAAGGCGTTCATCCCGCTGCTTTCGGCGTATGCGTGCGCG
>JBKICP010000437.1:0-5146 GCA_046567085.1 Acidobacteriota bacterium | reverse complement strand
CCAAACAACCACTCTGAAACAATCGAGGCCGGCGCGCATCTTTCTATCATGATTGAGCAGCCTCTGCCCGAAGCCCTTACATTTGACGACGTCCTGCTGACCCCCGCCTGGAGTGAAATCGCGCCCGCGCAGGTTTCCACGGCGACCAAACTCACGAAGCGGATCCCCCTCACGACTCCTTTGCTTTCTTCCGCCATGGACACCGTCACGGAATCGCGCATGGCCATCGCCATGGCGCAGCAGGGTGGTCTCGGCATCGTGCATCGCAATCTCACGATCGAGCAGCAGGCGGGAGAAATCGACAAGGTGAAGCGCTCCGAGTCGGGCATGATCGTCGATCCGGTCACCATGGCTCCGGAGCAGCTCATCTCCGACGCGCTCGAGGTGATGCGCCGCTACAAGATCTCCGGCGTTCCCGTCACCCGCAGCAAGAAGCTCGTCGGCATCCTTACCAACCGCGATCTCCGTTTTGAAACGCGCACCGACATCCCGATCGGCGAGGTGATGACGAAGGAGAATCTAATCACCGTTCCCGTCGGAACGACTCTGGAACAGGCGGAGGAGATCCTCCACCAGCACCGCGTGGAAAAGCTTCTCGTCGTCGACGAGAACTACGTGCTGAAGGGCCTCATCACCGTCAAGGACATCCAGAAGAAGCTCAAATATCCCAACGCCTCGAAGGACGAGCAGGGCCGCCTCCGGGTTGGAGCTGCCATCGGCGCGACGGGCGATTATCTGGAGCGGGCCGCGGAACTGGTGCGCAACCGCTGCGACGTCCTTGCGATCGATTCGGCTCATGGCCATTCTTCGCGCGTCCTCGACGCCGTACGCGAGGTCAAGAAACGCTTCCCGAACGTCGATCTGCTCGCCGGCAATGTCGCGACGCGCGAAGGCGCCGAAGCTCTCATCGATGCGGGCGCCGACGCCATTAAAGTCGGCATCGGTCCCGGCTCCATCTGCACGACGCGCATGGTCACCGGCGCCGGAATGCCGCAGATTACCGCGATCAGCGAGGCGTACAAGGCCGCCCAGCCGCGCGGGATCCCAGTCATCGCGGACGGCGGCATCAAGTACTCGGGAGACATCACCAAAGCCATCGCCGCCGGAGCCAGCGTGATTATGATCGGCTCCCTCTTTGCCGGAGTCGACGAGAGTCCGGGCGAGACCATCCTCTACCAGGGCCGCTCCTTCAAGGCGTATCGCGGCATGGGTTCGCTCTCCGCGATGGCGCAGGGCGGCGGCGAGCGCTACTTCCAGAGCTCCCGCGATCTGGAAGGCGAGGCCGCGAGCACCGAGAGCGTCGTGGACCGCGAGCGCAACGGCAACGCGAACCGTCTGGGCAAGTTTGTTCCGGAGGGGATTGAAGGCCGCGTGCCGTATCGTGGCGCGCTGGAAGCGATGGTCTACCAGCTGGTCGGCGGTCTCCGCTCCGGCATGGGCTATTGTGGGGCGGCGACGATCGAAGAACTGCAGACCAGGGCGCGCTTCGTACGCATCTCCTCGGCCGGCCTCCGCGAGTCCCACGTCCACGACGTGGTGATCACGCGGGAAGCTCCAAACTACCACGTCGAATAGTCAATTGCAGCGTGCTGAAAACCACGAAAAGGGTGGCAGTCACTACGGACCACCCGTTGTATTCTGACGTCGAACTCCCGCCCCGCCCACCGGGCCGCACTCCGATGGAAGACGTTCTGAACGCCAGCGAAGCGGAGCGCCTCGTCTTCTGCTTCGATCCGCATGCGACGCACGCCGAGGGCCCGAAGGAAATCCTGATTGTTTCGCCCCGTTACGGACGCCTTCGCCGGACCCATCCACTTCTTGCCACGTCTCCGGCTGCCGATGGTATTGACGCTGCGTGGGCAGTGGCGCGTCACAACCTGTTCACCTGCCGCGATCGATCGGTCCAGCTCGCCCTCGCCACCTACCAGCACCGCATCCGCGTCGAAGCACGCATCGCGGTGACCACCCTCCGCGATCCGGCGTTCGATCTTTGCCGTCACGGGCACGATCTGCTCGACCGCTATGGCGAGAAGCGTTCCGCCATCGTCGTGAGTCGCAGGGCTCTCTTTATCCGCTCGCTTCCACCGGATCCGGCGGGTTACGCGCGTTTCGAGTTCGGCAATACATTTCTCCTCCCCATCAGCGAAGATGCGATGCTCGCCGAGTCCAAAACGCTCTGGTGAGGACGCCGGTTCACGGCGGCCCGTGTCCTGGCGAATCGAAGCTATTGCGGCACCGAGAAACCGCCGATGTATCCGGCCGGGCCCGAGACACTCTGGGTATCGGCTTCCGGCTGGACCTGAAATAGATCGCCTCCTGGGCTGAGGTTGCCCCATGTGAAGCTGGAACTGCCGTTGCCGCTGCCGTCGGTGGTGAAATGACTCAGACCGTAGGTGCCCGAGCTATCCATATAAACGGTTTCGGAGGAGTTGGTTTCGTAGGTGGTGTTCGGCGACGCCCCCTGAACCGTGAATTGCAGAGTTCCATTCGAATACGTCACGGTTCCGCTCGTCAGCGGTTGCTGGGGGGAGTCCGTTGTAACCGCGCCGCCATTCGTCATGGTATCCGGCAGCAACGTGGCCATATAGGTCTCGCTACTCATCGTCGGAACGAGATAGGTGGAGTAGATGGTTTTGCCGCTCTTGTCATTCAGATTGAAGTCACCGGCCCAGTCGCCGGCTTGGGGAACTTCACGGTGGAACTGGCGTTGCCACTCGCATCTGTCGAGAGCGTGGTTACGTTGAGACATGCGGGAGCCGGCGAACCGGTATTCGAGTCAAACGCCGGGCAGAATTGTACGGAGTAGGTGGTACTGGCCGTCGCGTTCGTCAAATGGATGGTGGTGTTGCCGCTTGTGTCCACGCTCACCCGGCCGTTCATGGTGGACTGGCCCGCGGCGAGGAGCAGCGTCGCCTCATATTGCATGGTTGCTCCGCCGCCGGTACCGCCGCCGCCACCACAGGCTGTCGAGTAACTCCACGTGTAAGGAGTCGTCATTTTCACTCCGGCAAGATCGGCGACATTTTGCACGGTGACGGTAATGGTGCCGGAAGGCAGGGGAGCAGTGGGTTTCAGTACGACCTGCGTGGTCGACACGTTGATGCTCATGGTGACGGCAACAGCAGCGCCACCGGGGCCGGCCACCATAATGTTGCTTGCGTTCACCGTGCTGGCGTCGGGTGCTTCATTGAAGGTGATGACGATCGGCATGCTGGCGCTGACGCACGTGGCGTTGTCGGCAGGGCTCACGCTGTTGATGCTCAGCGGAGACGTATCCGTGCTGGCCCTGGTGGTGAAGGCGTAGCTGTAGGACGCCGCCATGTGTGTGCCGCCTGCGGCCGCTACACCGGTCCCGATCGTTGCCTTGTAAGCCGTGTTGGTTTGAAGCGCGGGGTCCGGCAGGAAACTGGCAATTCGATAGGTGGGATGGGAGACGAAAAAATACGGGTTGCTCACCAGATCAAACAACTTCACTGCGGGCCGCGTCGCATCCACCTGACTATGACCCCCTGGCTCGACGTACTTGCGTGCATCTCTCTGCTTGTCGGTTTCGTGTGCGCATTCGGCATTGCAGTACACACCCTGCGCCATCCGCAAAGCATGTGGATCATGTCCGTCGTCTGGCCGATCACGGGCCTCTATCTCGGACCGGTCGCCGTGCATCTCTATCGCAAATCACTCGCCGTCTCTACGCGAGACTCCTCCGTGCATCACATGCACGGCGCGATTTCCCGATTCGAGAGTGCTCCGCCCACACTGCTCCAGAATCTGATTGCAGTCTTTCATTGCGGAGCCGGCTGCACCCTCGGCGATATCCTCGCCGAGTCTCTCGTTCCCGTGATCGGCCTCGCCTTTGCCGGTGCATTCGGTACGAAGCTGATCTGCGATTTCGTCCTCGCCTGGCTCATTGGCATTGCCTTTCAGTACGTCACCATCGCGCCGATGCGCGGCCTCTCCTTCGGACAGGGACTGGTTGCCGCGGCGCGTGCGGACACCATTTCCATCACGCTCTTCCAGGTGGGGATGTATGCGTGGATGGCACTGACGTACTTCGTCGTGTTTCCCGCTCCACACCTTCATCCCGGCTCGGCCGTCTTCTGGTTCATGATGCAGATTGCGATGATCGTCGGCACATTCACCGCGCTGCCTGCGAATGCGTGGCTCATCCGCAAGGGCTGGAAAGAGAAGATGCCGCTCCTGGATCCGTCGCAAGCCAAATTTGAAGCCGCACCCGAGCGGCGCGCAGCGTAAAATCTCGCAGAACAGCGCGTGTAGCCTGCAGGCTGCAGGCCGCTGCTGTAGATTATGAATCGCACGTGCGATGTGATTGTGCTCGGTCTCGGAGCGATGGGCAGCGCGACGGCTGCTTGTCTGGCCGAACGCGGACTCCGCGTGGCCGGCTTCGACGCCTTTACGTCGCCGCATAACCTGGGCTCCTCGCACGGCCGGACGCGCATCTTCCGTCAGGCCTACTTCGAGGATCCCGGTTACGTGGAGTTGCTGCTGCGCGCGCGTGCGTTGTGGACCCGGCTCGAGCGCGACACTGGTATGCCGCTCTTCCACACCACCGGCGCGCTGATGATCGGCCCCGCCTCGGGCAAGCTCGTTGCCGGCAGCGCGCTGAGCGCGCGGCAGTTTAGCCTCCCGCATGAGATGCTTTCCGCCGCTGCGTTGCGGCGCCGCTGGCCCGCTTTCCTGGTTCCTGACGATGCCATCGCGCTGCTGGAGCCGAACGCCGGCCATCTGAGCCCCGAACTCTGCATCGAGCAGTTCCTGGCTCAGGCCGCACTTCACGGAGCTGATCTGCACCGCAGCGAGCCAGTGACGGAATGGCAAGCAACAACGTCCGGCGTCACCGTCACGACGGCTCAGGGAACCTGGTCCGCCGGCCACATCATCATTACGGGCGGACCCTGGACGCCGCAGATTCTCGCCGATCTGCAGTTGCCACTGCGCGTGACCCGCCAGGCTGTTTTCTGGTTTGAACCAACCGCTCCCATGGACTCCTTCCGCGAAGACCGATTTCCGAGGTAGTGTCCAGCTTTTTTCGCACTTTCAGAACCAGCGATGACTCAGGAAGGTTGTTGGTTGGGGTTGATTGGCTCTGGTCCCCCGCGGGGGACCAGAGCCAAAGCGGTCAGGCGAT
>JBKICP010000436.1:0-5756 GCA_046567085.1 Acidobacteriota bacterium | reverse complement strand
GATTGAAGTAGGTTTTGGTCGCCACGATTCGCTGGGTCTCCTGAGACGAAAACACTCCAGCATAGCGGAAGCGGCTGGAAAGAGCGATTGACGCCGGGCAGGCAGGCCGGTTCAGCAGGGGCCTGCCCGGGTGTGGAGGTCAGCGATGGGCGACGGTACCGGAGAGAATCGTAGGCCCATTCGGCATCTGAGCCTGAGCGTTCTGCTCGGCGGTAATCATCAGCTTGAAGCGTTTGTAGGGGGTGTGGATGTGGAGGTCGCCCTTCTGCTTTCCGTTCACGGCAATCTGGCCCACGTTCTGGGTGGCTTCGCCAGGGGGCTCCACCCACACCACGTATGCGTTTTCGGCTGGAGAGAGCGATCCGGGGCGTGCCAGGGAGTGTACCCGGATGTCGACTCGGGTGTTGCGGTTGCCACCGCTTTTGATGATGGCCGAACCCCGGGCGCCAGGCGTCCGAGACCCGGGCATGAGGCTGATTCGGGTTCCACCTCCGAAGGGCCAGATCAAAGCCAGGGCGAGAACCAGGGGCACAGCGCTGAACAGGCAGCTGGCACTTCCGCCAAAGACAGCGTCGCAGGGAGTTCTGAAGCATCGGGTTCGTTTCACTTTGGTTTGTCTCCTTGTTGCGCCGAAGTCATCTTCGTTGCCTCGCGTGTTTCGAGCCGCGGCTGCCATGGATCGGCGGAGCGCCGGGGCAACTTACGAAGCGGCGAAAACTCGGGCGGCGCGAGATTTAGCCGCCTCCCCGGTTGGATGAAACTTTGCTCCGGGACGCTGTTTGGGCCAGGCCTGTTACCCATTCGTGCCATGCTTCGCGCGGGAAAAGGCATGCCGAGGGTGTCAGCAGGCCTTACAATAAGGACGAGTTCCTCTCATCAGAAAAGTATTTCCTTCCATGTCAACGAATGGTTTTCAGGCGCGTTCCTCGCGATCGCACGGGCTGCGGTCGATCTTCAGTGTCTTCTCTAACGATCTTGCGATCGATCTGGGCACAGCCAACACTCTGGTTTTTGCAGCCAACAAAGGGATTGTGGTCAATGAGCCTTCGATCGTCGCCATCAACAAGGTGACCGGCGAAGTGGAAGCGGTCGGCAAGGAAGCCAAGGAAATGCTGGGGCGGACGCCTGGCAACATTGTGGCCATCAAGCCGATGAAGGATGGGGTGATCGCCGATTTCAAGGTCACCGAGAAGATGCTGAACTACTTCATCCAGAAGGCCCACAACCGCAAGATGATGGTGCATCCGCGCATCGTCATCGGCGTGCCTTCGGAAATCACGCAGGTGGAAAAGCGCGCCGTCGAGGACTCAGCGTACCGCGCCAAGGCCAGCGAGGTCTTTCTGGTGGAGCAGGCCATGGTGGCGGCAATCGGCGCCGGTTTGCCCATTACCGAGCCGAGCGGCAACATGGTGGTAGATATCGGCGGAGGAACCACCGATATCGCGGTGATTTCGCTTTCGGGCATCGTCTATTCGCGGTCGGTCCGGATGGCCGGCAACCAGATGGACGAAGCCATCATGAACTATCTGAAGCGGAAATATAACCTGCTGATCGGCGAGCGGACCGCGGAACAGATCAAGATGGAACTGGGTTCGGCTTACCCGCTGGATAAGCCGGAGACGATGGAGATCAAGGGGCGGAATTTGATCGAGGGCGTACCCAAGACCATCTCCATTGACGACGGCGAGATCCGCGAGGCTCTGGGCGAATCGATCGCCACCATCCTGAATGCCATCCGCGTGGCGCTGGAACGGACGCCTCCGGAGCTGAGCGCGGACATCAGCGACCGCGGCATCGTTCTCACCGGCGGCGGGGCCCTGATCCGCAATCTGGACAAGCGCATCCGGGAGGAAACGGGTCTGCCGGTGTCCATCGCGGACGATCCGCTGGCCAGCGTGGTGCTCGGAACGGGCAAGATGCTGAGCGATTTCCGGCTGCTGCGCAAGATCAAGATCGAGTAGTGCCCGTGCGCCCCCAGGGAACTGCCCGGCAGGTGTTCCGAGTTCAATACCGGCTTAGCCGCAGACGGCTCAGACTTCATGGATTCCTTTTTTAGCCGTTACCGCAACGCCCTCGTGCTGATCGTTGTGCTGCTGGCCCAGGTGATCGGGCTGGCGGTGCAGGTGCGTCGGACGGGGCAGGGCGCATCCGACAAGGGCGGAGTGCGGCTGATCCGGCTGTGGGTCACGGATCTTGTGACGCCTCCCGAGTGGCTGCTGCATTCCACGGGGCGGGGCATTCGCGGGGTGTGGTCCGATTACATCGACCTGATCAACGTGCGGAAGCACAACCAGCAACTGCAGGCGCAGATTAATCAGCTGCGGCTGGACGAAGCGAGCATGGCGCAGGACGCCGCCCAGGCGGTCCGGCTGCAGAAGCTGCTGGGGTTCCAGGAAAAGTACATCTACAAAACCGTGGCGGCGCAGGTGATCGGCAACTCCGGCACCGAGCAGTCGCGCGTCCTGCTCATCGACAAGGGATCGGACGACGGAATTCGGCCGGATATGGCCGTGATTACGCCGGACGGCATTGTCGGCAAGACGCGGGATGTCTTCGGGCATACCAGCCAGGTGCTGGAGATCTCCGATCCAACGAGCGGCGCAGGCGTGATGCTGGACACGATCCGGATCGAGGGCGTGCTGCAGGGCGATGCGTGGGGTCAGCCGGAGATTGTGGATGTTTCGCCGGATGACCGGATTAAGCCGGGCGAGGCGGTGGTGACCAGCGGGGGAGACGGCATATTTCCGCGGGGGCTTCCGGTTGGAGTGGTGCGCCGGGTGGTGCCCGCGCAGGATGGCACCGTGGACGACCTGCTGGTGAAGCCGGCGGCCAATCTGTCGGCACTCGAAGAAGTGCTGATTATTACCGGGACCGGAGACAAAATGCCCGCGCAGATGCAGCAGGATCTGAGCCAGGCGCAGGAGACGGCGGCGGATATTCTGGCGGCACAGCTGCCGTCGCGCAACCTGCCCGATCCGAAGCCGGGTCCGTCCGGGACGGCCGGGAGCAGCACGCAACCGGCGGCGCAGGTGCCGGCGAAGATGGTGTTGACGCTGCCGTCGCTGCCGCCAACTCCGCCGCAGGCGATTCACCGAGACCGCTACTCGCCGCTGGCTACGCCGCCGGCTGCGGATCTGGTTCCGGGGCAGGCGTCGAACGTAGTGGAGAGCCTGCCGCCCGGAGACGAAAACGCCAGCCAGGGCGCTTCCCCGGCCGGGAACAGCGCGAACGTCGTGCATTCGGCCAGCAAGAAAAAGGCGGTACCGGCGCGCCGGCCAGCCAGCGCGCCAGCCAGGCAGTCGGGCAGATCGGGCGGTCAGGCTCCGCATTCGGGCGCTGAGGGGAGAAATTAACGATGGCCCTGATGGCTTCGTCCCGGCACGAGGTGGGGACCAATTCCTATCCGCTGGCGGTCTACATTCTGGTTCCGCTGCTGGCGCTTGGCCTGCAATCCTTTCTTTCTCTGCACTTTACACATTTCGATTTAGTGGATCTGCCGCTGCTGGTGACGATCTACTATGCGATTTCGCGGCGAGAACCGGTGAGCGCGACCATTTTTGGGGCCGTCATGGGCATCGCGCAGGACGGCCTGACGCACCATGCCCTGGGCATTTTCGGAATCGCCAAGGCGCTGATCGGGTATGTGGCGGCATCGCTGGGAGTGCGGGTCGATACCGACAACACCGGCATGCGCCTGCTGCTGGTCTTCGCCTTTACGCTGGCGCAGACGGGAATCCTGTGGCTGCTGGAGCGGCATATGCTGGGGCAGCCGTTCGCCTGGCACGGCCTGCACGAAATCCTGCGGGCTCTTGTGGATGCGGTCGCCGGCGTGATCCTGTTCGCGGTGCTGGACCTCTTCCGCCGGGAAGGATACTGATCGCCTCCCGTCAGGCGAGTCTATGGGGCGTGCGGCGCCGGGGGCGCCTCGCTTCAGGAACTGCCTGGTTCGTTGCAGGAGCTGCCTCTGTCGGCTGTGGAGTGTTGACGGAGTGCAAGCGCAGAGATAAAACTGCCTCTACCCGCAGGTTACAATCGTCATAAGAAATGCAGCGGGACGGGAAGCGTCGCTCCTGCTGCAGAGAAGCCCAGCCAGGCGGTACGGGTTTGCCTGGTCGAACAGAGCGGAACAGGATTTCCCACCTCATGAGTATCTCGCCTTCTCGACCCCTCTCGCTGACCTGCATTCTTGCCACTTTCGCTGTGGCTACGGGCATGCATGCGCAGGCCGCAAAGCCGTCCGCCGCCACTTCCGGAAAGAGCGATGCGCAGGCGCAGGCGGCTCTCGGGTCGAAGAGCGGTGACGCCTATTACCACTACATGCTGGCGCATCACTACGAACAGATGGCCACGACCTTCGGGCGCAGCGAATATGCCACCAGGGCAATTGAAGAGTACAAGATGGCCCTGAACGAGGATCCCTCGTCGAAGTACCTGCGGCGGCATCTGGCGGAGCTCTATTTCAACACGGGCCGTATCAAGGAAGCGATCGAGGATGCCCAGCGCGAGGTGAAGCGCGATCCGAACGACGTGGAGGCTCACCGCCTGCTCGCGAAAGTCTACCTGCAGTCGCTGACGAATCAGGGGCAGCAGCAGGACATTTCGCGGGAGATGCTGAAGCTGGCGATTGGGCAGTACGAGAAGATTGTCGCCCTGCGGCCGGGAAACATCGAAGACCACCTGATGCTGGCGCGGCTGTACGCAGCCAATGGGGATTCGGCGAAGGCCGAGAGCCAGATTACCGCGGCGCAGAATATCAATCCCGGCTCGGAGCGGACGGCTCTGATCGCCAACCGTTTTTATCTGGACGAAGGCAATACGCAGAAGGCGATCCAGGTCCTGGAGGCGCTGCCGAGCGACGACCAGACGGCCCGGACCGAATACCAGCTGGGGGTTTGCTACGACCAGGCGAAGGACACGAAGAACGCCGTGAAAGCCTTTAAAAAGGCGCTGGCTCTGGAACCGCAGAATCTGGACGTGGAGCGCTCACTGGCCCGCGATCTGATGAAAGCCGGCCAGACCGAGGAGGCTCTGGCCGCCTGGCAGGACATCGTCGCCGGGGATCCGATGGACACGGAAGCGTGGGGCAGGATCGCCGATATCCAGCAGGGCAAGGGGAATTTCAAAGATGCGCTGAATGCCGTTTCAAAGGCTCGCCAGCTTTCTTCCGACCAGCCCCGCTACGACTTCCAGGAAGCGATGATCGACGATGCCCTGGGGCATCTGAACGATGCGGCGCGGCTGCTGAGCAAGCTGGCGAACGCGCTGTACCAGCCGGACGGACAGTATTCGAAGCAGCAGAAAGGCAATTACGCTCTGGTTCTGGACCGGCTGGCGGCCGTCTACCGCGAGCAGAGCCGCACCAGCGACGCCATCGAGCAGTACCAAACCATGGCCACGCTGGGCGGGGACATCGAGGGCCAGGCCTACGACGAGCAGGTGGAGACCTACCGCGAGGCGCACGAATACGCCAAGGCTTTGGCCACCGCGCGCGAAGCTGTGGCGAAACTGCCGAAGAGCGTCGACGCAAAGCTTACGCTCGCCCGGCAGCTGGCTGATACCGGTCATGCCGCTGAGGGCATCGGCATGGCGCAGAGCGTGCTGAAGCGCCACCCGAAGAAACTGTCGGCCTACTATCAGCTGGCGCAGATCTACACCGATCTCCGCAAGTGGAAGGATGCCTCGCACGTGCTCGACCAGGCCGGGAAGCTGGCCACATCGAAGAACGACAAGCTGATGGTGCAGTTCCAGCGGGCCAT
>JBKICP010000435.1:0-6730 GCA_046567085.1 Acidobacteriota bacterium | reverse complement strand
GCGCTACCTGCTCCGGGATTTTGTCTCATGGCTGCCGTTAGCCGCCGGGCATTGACGAACTCCGGATTCACGAGCTGCAGGGTCTCGCTCACGAAGATGCCGGGAGGCATCACCAGTCCCTGGCGCAGCACCTCGCGAGGCAGGGTGTCGATGTGGTACTGGCAGATCCCTGCCAACTGCGGATGGGCGGCGAAGAAATTCTCGAGGCGCCACTCATACTCCACGAGCTTTTGAAAATCGGGGTCGGGGCCCATCTCCCAGGTCATGTCGCCACTGGCCCAGAGTCCGGCATATCCGGCGTGCAGCGCATCGTGCAGGGCGTCTTCGAGGAGCTGCATCATGAGGGCTGCATCGAAGCGGTCTTCAATGAGGTGGGGGCGTTCGGCCGAGAGAACCAGGCGGCCTTTGGCCAACTCGGCGCCGACATTGACGCTGGCGGTCCACAGGATGGCCCGCATTTCGGCGAGCATGGCAGGGCTGTTCAGATAGAGGACGCGGTAGTTCTGCCGGAGCCTTTCCCGCATGAGCGCGGCCAGAGCGGGGAGTTGTTGCGAAGGCGCTCCGTCATAGATCAGGCATTGGTGACGAGGTGCACTTTCCATTGCGGTCACAGTATAGACATGCGGTGCTGGAGGCGTTGGGATCGGCCCGAGGCGGGTCGACTCGCGTCTCAGACGGCGCTTTGCCTCTCCCAAATCGGACGCAACGCGAGTTCCGGCTCGGCCTGAGCCACTGCGGAAGGCGACGACATCTCCGGATGCAGATACTGCGGGTTGAGGATGGAGAGCGTCTCGTTGATGAAGAGCGCCCGGTGCGCAACGAGTCCCTGCTGCACGGCTGTGCGCGGCATGGTGTCCATGCGGTACTGACAGACACCGCCCATGCGGGGGTGGGCTTCCAGAAACTCGTCCAGCCGCCGCTCGTAGTCCAGCAGTTTCGGAAGATTCTTCTCCGGGCCCATCTCCCAGCTCATATCTCCGGTAGCCCAGAGCCCCGTGTAGCCATCACGCAGGGCGCTCTGGAGCGCATCGCTGAGCGTATTCAGCATTTTGTCGACATCGAAGAGGCCATTGACCAGATGCATCTGTTCCCAGGAGAGGAGCAGCCTTCGTTTGCGAATCACGTTCTCCACCTCTACGCCCTCCATGGCAAGATACGATTGCATCCCGGCCACCATTGGACGGCTGTTCATGTAAAGGCAGCGGTAATTCTGCTGCAGCTTGTCGCGGAGGACGCGCGCCAGAGCCGGCAGATGGAGCGACGGGGCTCCGTCATAGACAAGGCATTGATGGCGGGGAATCGCTTCCATGGTGTTCAGTCCGATTGTATTCCGAACGAGGGAGCCGGGCATCCCTCTTTGGGGGAACTGGCGTGGTGGTCAGGCGGCGCCGGAAGGTTGCCACAGCTGGCGGACGGCGGCGTCGAGTGCGAGCGATGCGCCCTCCGGCCCACCTTTACGCCGAGGTCTAAGTGTGGGGGATCCACTTAGTCAAGTCTTCTAACTTCTGGCGCAGGAATCGTTGGTTGCCGGTGCATGCGATGGGCGGCCGAGGCGGCTACTGGCCGGGGTTCAGTCGTTTCCGCAGCGTATTTTCTCGCGGCCAGAATTCATTCAGCTCGTAGTAATTGCGACCGACGGTCCAGGCCAGCGCTCCGAGATTGATGGTTTGGCCGAGGCGGGCCAGGGTGCGGTGGTGGTGGCCGGTAAAGAGGCGGTAAGCGTAGTAATTGAGCACGACGGTGCCGGCTTCGAAGGCGCCGAGTGCAGGCCGGTTGTGGACGAGGGCGTTGGGGAGCTCGACTTCGCGGAAGTTGGCAGGATCCGACATGCACTTCACGGTCGATTTGTAGTCGAGGAAGCGCAGCGCCGCCGCCGATCCGAGGAGAGTCCAGTCCGTGAAGGTGAGGCCCTGGCTGCGCGCAGGGAGGGGTCTGCGGGGGGACACGATGGCTGCCGCGGCCGGTGCGGCGAAGGTCAGGGAGGAAGAGCTGAAGGCCGAGCCGGAGGTGGAGCTGAACGTGGGTTCCGGGGCATCGATGAGCGCGACCTCCTGGCCGCGGGAGATCGAGGAGGCCGAGGCAAACATCAGGAGAAGGGACGCGCACAGGTGCTTCATACAGCCTCTGCATCGGTGCGGGACGGGAGAAGGATAAGTGGGTACTAATTCGATGCACAGCGCCTGCCGAAATGGGAGGGAGGGGTTCGGGGAGAAGTGACCTTTGCTGAAAATCGTTGCACAGGAGGCTGAAGCCTGGTGGGAATCGGCCGAAAAAGAAAGGCCCCGCACGTTTGAGTGCGGGGCCGGCTCAAAAGAGATGAGAGGTTTTTAACGACCGCGGCCGCCACCACCGTGGAATCCACCGAAGCCACCGCCGCCGCCATGGAAGCCGCCGAGTTCACCGCCGCTGCGGAAGGCTCCGCCGCGGAATCCGCCGGCTGCTCCGCCATGGGGTGCAGCGCCGAGGCCGCCCATACGCGTGCCGTGGCCGTATTGAAGGCCGCCGCCGCCGTAGTAGCCGCCGCCGTAGTAGCCCGGACCGTACCAGCCGCCGCCCCATCCCATACCGCCCCAGCCGCCGCCCCATCCCATGCCGCCCCAGCCGAGCGGATAGAAGCCCCAGCCAAACGGGCTCATGAAGGGCGAGGGTCCGAGGAAGGTGTAGTCAAACATCCAGGGATCCCAGTACCAGCCGGGCGCGTAGCCGGCGCCATACTGGCTGGCAAGCTGATTGTTGGCCTCGGCGAGATAGTCGGAACGGAGGCTGCTCCAGCGATAGAGGCCGCTCTGCTTCGCCTGGTCGACGTCGAAGCTGGCCGGTTTGAGGTTGGTGCCTTCTGCGATGTTGAGGGCCTTGCCGGCCTTGACCACGGTCCAGTGGCCGTTGCCCTTCGGCACCGCGACCTCGCCGTTGAAGACCATGACGGTTCCACGATCGGCGTCGAATTCATAAAAGCCGGTCTTGATGAGCTGGACCGGCACATTGTTCATCAGGATGTGGATGTTGTTCTCTTTGAACAACTGGTCGACTTCGACGGCGGCGCGGCCGTGGTCGATCTGGACTGCGGTGTCCGCCAGGTTCGGGGAGACCATCTTCGCGGAGCTGTTCTGGGCCAGGCGGAAGAAGACGCCGGGGGTGAGGAGAAATTCTGCGTGGCCGTCGGTGGTCGCAAGGATCTGGCCGGTCTTCAGGGTCGTCGATCCGGCGGACGTCTGGCCGACGGGCTGGCCGTTCAGTTGCGCCGATCCTTCAATGTAGTTAAGTGTCCCTGGCACGGCAGGGTTCGTCGGAGCCGGTGCATTCTGGGTGTCCAAAGCAAAAAGAGCCGGTGCGAACAGAGCCGCCAGGGCCCAAACTGCGATTTTTCTTAGCCTTGGCATATGTTTTATTAACTCCCTGTCTATTAGACCCGGGCTTATGGAAAAAGATTCGGTGGTGGTCGGACCACGGGCGACGGGCTTCGGGAGCGCGTTCGAGAGGGCGCTGAAGATGACAAAGGCCAGCGAATCTTTTCAGAATTCGCCGGCCCGATGTCAGGAAAGGTTGCCTGTCAGACGTTGTAGGTGCCGGAGGAGACGCGGCCGCCGCGTCCGGTCCAGTTGGTGTGGAAGAACTCGCCGCGGGGCTTATCCACGCGCTCGTAGGTGTGAGCGCCGAAGAAGTCACGCTGCGCCTGGAGAAGATTGGCGGGCAGGCGCCCGGTGCGGTAGCCGTCGTAGAAGGCGAGAGCGGTGGAAAAAGCGGGAGCCGGGATACCGAGCGCGATGGCCTTGACGACGGCTTTGCGCCAGGAAGACTGGTACTGGTTCAGAACGCCGGAGAAAAAGCTGTCGAAGAGCAGGTTGTGCAGGTCGGGCTTTTTGTCGTATGCGTCCTTGATCTTGCCGAGGAAGCGGCTGCGGATGATGCAGCCGCCGCGCCACATGAGGGCAATGCCTCCCATGTTGACGCGCCAGCCGTAGGCCTTCGCGGCTTCGCGCAGCAGCATGTAACCCTGGGCGTAGGAGATGATCTTCGAGCAGTAGAGTGCGCGGCGGACGTTCTCGATGAAGTCGGCGCGGTCGGCTGTGGCCGCCTGGCCGGTGGGGCCGGTGAGGACCTTCGAGGCTTCGACGCGCTCTTCTTTGATGGCGGAGAGGCAGCGGGAGAAGACCGATTCGCCGATGAGGGTAACGGGCATACCGAGATCGAGGGCGCTCTCGACGGTCCACTTGCCGGTACCTTTCTGGCCTGCGGTGTCGAGGATCTTGTCGACGATGGGGCTGCCGTCGTCGTCCTTCTTCGCGAAGATCTCGGAGGTAATCTCGATGAGGTAGCTGTCGAGTTCGCCTTTGTTCCAGTCGGTGAAGACCTCGGAGAGTTCGTCGGGGGTGAGGTTGAGGGTGTGCCTGAGCAGGTCGTAGGCTTCGCAGATGAGCTGCATGTCGCCGTACTCGATGCCATTGTGGACCATCTTGACGTAGTGGCCGGCACCGGCGTCGCCGACCCAGTCGCAGCAGGGCGTGCCCTGGCCGTCGGAGGTGGTGGCTTTGCCGCTGGCATCGACTTTGGCGGCGATGGCCTGGAAGATGTCCTTTACGTGAGGCCAGGCTTCAGGATTGCCGCCGGGCATGATGGAGGGACCGCGGCGCGCGCCTTCTTCGCCGCCGGAGACGCCGGTGCCGATGAAGAGGATGCCTTTCTCGGCGAGATCTTTGGTGCGGCGGTTGGAGTCGGTGAAGAGGGAATTGCCGCCATCGATGATGATGTCGCCCTTCTCGAGGCAGGGCAGGAGGTGCTCGATGTTCTGGTCGACCACGTCGCCGGCCTTGACCATGAGCATGACGCGGCGGGGCCGCTTGAGGAGGGAGATCAGCTCCTGGACGGAGTGGGCTCCGACCACCTGGGTGCCTTTGGCTTCGTTGGCGAGGAAGTCGTCGACTTTGGAGACGGTGCGATTGAAGACGGCGACCTTGAAGCCGTGGTCGTTCATGTTGAGGACAAGGTTCTGGCCCATCACAGCAAGGCCGATGAGGCCAATATCACAGGTTGCGTCTGGCATAGGACTCCCTTAGAACGAACTCGCTCATTTTGCGCTTTTGGAAAAGGATAAACCAGAGGTCGGACCACGGAAAGGTTACCGTGGGGTGCCATCCGCGCGCTGATTGGGAGCCGGCGTGCGGGGCCCCCTAACGGTAACGTGACTCGCGCGGCAGAATGTGAGGCATTCGGCTCGAACTTTGGTCCGGAGTGGGATGCTGTTGGGAGGGAATGTTTGAGATCACAAAATGTGATCTCAAACGTGAGGAGACGAAATGAGCCGGCGGGCTGCGCTTGCATTGAAGCCGATTGAGCGACAGATATTTCTGATCCGCGATCAGAAGGTCCTGATCGATTCCGACCTTGCAGCACTGTACGGTGTGGAGGTTCGGGCACTGAATCAGGCGATCAAGCGCAATGGGGACCGCTTTCCGGCTGACTTTGCGTTTCGGCTGACCGCGAAGGAGGCCGAGAGTTTGAGATCACAAATTGTGATCTCAAAGAGAAGCCGCGGCGGACGCCGCTACCTGCCGCATGTGTTCACCGAGCATGGCGCGATTATGGCCGCCAGCATCCTGAATTCGCAGCGTGCCGTGGACATGAGCATTTTTAGTGGTGCGCGCTTTTGGGCATTTGCGCGAGACGCTGAAAGCCCACCGGGCGCTGGCTGCGAAGCGGGTCGAACTGGAGCAACGACTGGAAGCGCACGACGCTTCGATCGAGGAGATCATCGATGCAATCCGGGCGCTAACGGCTCCGCCGGAGAAGCCGGTGCGGCGGATCGGATTCCTTGCCGAGACGAACTCCAGACCGAGGATGCTGAAGGCACGCAGTGCCGCAGCGATGTGACCGCGTTTCGGGATCAGTATCCTGCGGCTTCTCCGAAATGATGGCGGTGGTCCTGGCCGCCTTCCAGTTCACCGTTTTTGGGATCGACCCGGATGCACTCGCCGTCGCCCCAGTGGCGACCGATGCGCAGGGTGTAACCCATGGAGCGCAGCCCGTCGATGGTGGAGGGAGCGAAGCCGGGCTCAAGCATGACGGCGTCGGGCAGGTATTGCTGGTGGAAGCGGGGAGCGTCAACGGCCTGCTGGATGTTGAGCCCCTCATCGGCGACGCTGAGGAAGACATTGGCCACGGTGGTGATGATGGTGCCGCCTCCCGGGGAGCCCAGGACCATGGCGACTTTGCCGTCGCGCAGGACAATGGTGGGCGTCATGCTGGAGAGCGGGCGCTTGCCGGGAGCGATGGCGTTGGCCGGACCCTGGATGAGGCCGAACATGTTGGGCACGCCCTGTTTGGACGCGAAGTCGTCCATCTCATCATTGAGAAGGAAGCCGAGGCCGGGGACTGTGACGCCGGAGCCGAAAGCGCCGTTGAGGGTGGTGGTGACGGAGACGGCATCGCCGGCGGCGTCCATGACGGAGTAGTGCGTGGTGTCGACGGGCTCCTGGCGAACGTCGGCCATGGTGGGCGGGGGCGGCAGGAAGCCGGCAGGGCGCTGGAGGTCGGCGGAGGGTGTAGCGTGGCCGGGCTGAATGGTGGCGCGCCAGGCGTCAGCGTATTTTCTGCTGATGAGCTGGTCGACGGGGATCTTTACATAGTCGGGATCGCCGAGGTAGTTGGAGCGGTCCATGTAGGCGCGCCGGAAGGACTCGATGATGAGGTTCATCTCGGGGGCGGTGCGGTCGCCGAGGGGGCGCAGGTTGTA
>JBKICP010000434.1:0-20891 GCA_046567085.1 Acidobacteriota bacterium | reverse complement strand
GGGCGATCTCCCCCCGTCGCCGCTCGCCGCCCGACAAGGCGTAGCCGCGGGTTTTGCGGATATGCCCCAGGTTGAGCTGCTCGATCAGCTTTTCCGCCCGGGCCCGGCGCATCTCCGGAGCAATCGGCTGCACCTCCAGAACCGCCAGGATATTCTCCTCGACGGTTAATTTCCGGAAGACCGACGGCTCCTGGGGAAGATAACTGATCCCATATTGACGCGCCCTTAAATACATGGGCACAGTGGTAATCACTTCGTCATCCAGCAGGACGCTGCCGCCATCGGGCTGGATGAGCCCCACGATCATGTAGAAGGTGGTGGTCTTGCCGGCGCCGTTGGGACCGAGCAGGCCGACCACTTCGCCCTCGGTCACCTGCACGCTCACACCATGCACCACCTGGCGCCCGTTATAGGACTTGCTGATCTCGCCGGTGGACAGCTTCCGCATGAATCTTGGACTAGCTTATAGGGCGGACTGCGCCGCGTGCAAAGGACGGGCCAGCTTTTTATTTCTTTGCACGCGTCTCGGTCACGGCGCTCAACTTTCCGCCGCTCACCTGGACCGTGTCATCCCGGCTGTTGAAGATCAGCGCCACTCCCGTGGTGGTTCCATGCACGCGATCCCACATCTGCGGCGGCGCCGCTTCGCTTCCGGTAAGAACGTACCTGCCGTCATCGGCGGTGTAGACCAGTTTGTCTCCGTTGCCCCGCCTTCCTGGCTGCAGGAAGACGACGTGCCCGGTGGCGATCATGCGGTCCAGCTGCGAATTCTGCTTCGACGCAGCACCCGCCGCGGGGGCCGCTGCCTTCGGCGGATTTTGTGCCCGCGGAGTATTCCCGGCCGCCGGCTTCAGATAGAGCACGGCTTCGTCGGCGTGGACCGCTTCGTCTCCCTGCGCGGCCTGCACCGACCCGCGGAAATCGGCCTGGCGTGTCTTGTCGGAGTAGACGAGCGTCTCGCTGTGGACCCGGACGACGCTGGCCTGCTGCTGCCCTCCCAGTGTGGTGGTGAAGTTCGCACTCACGACCGGCGCATGGCCGGGCTCTGCGCCCTGCGCCTTGAGCAGGTTCTGGCTGCGATCGATCTCGATCACCGGGGCCAGCAGCGAATCCGGATCCTGCCACATCCGCGCGGGATCGCGCACGGTTCCGTAGAAGAACTCCTGATCCCTGGCGTGATCGAGCGTGGCCCGGTCGGCGACGATATGCACGGGACCCTTTCCACCCATCTCCGGCGCCGCGCCGCGCGCTGTCGCCGTCCCGCTCTTCTGCGACTGGGTGTAGGTCGCCTTCACGTGGCCGCCGGCCGACGCGTTCTGCGAATCGCGGTGGTAGTCGATCTGGTCGGCAGCCAGCTGCATGGACTCGCCGTCGCTGATGCGCGGGCTTCCCGTCAGATGCAGCACCTGATCGGAGGCGTGATACTCGGCGTGCTCTGCCCACCCGGTCAGCGTGGACGGCTGCGCCGTCGCACCCGACTTCTTCGCAGGCAGCTCCGTCAGCACCACATGGCCATCCTGCACCGCAGTCTCCAGGGTGGTCTGCATCCGGGGAGCCGCGTTCTGCCTGGGGGAGCGCCGGATTGTCTCGGCGGTCGCATGCGGCTGCACCGGCGCCGGCTGCTGCACAAAGCTCGCGTGGAGCACATCGCCGCGGCTCGTATTATGCGCGCCATCCGATGCCAACTGATCGATCTCCGTGTTCCCCGTTCCATCGAGCGTTTGCAGCGCATTCCCTGCCCCGAGGGTCGCGACGAGCTGGTTGCCGGCAATACGCATCGTCTGTCCCCGGCCCTTCGCCGGCGTCTGCTGCGAGATCAGCACCGGATGGCCATCCGCGATCATTCGTCGCGCCTCAACCCCACGTCCGCGCTGAGCGGGAGCAAAGTCCACGTCCACCTTCTGCGCCTGCAGTTGTTTCTCCGCGCGTCCGCGGGGATCTTTCGCGAAACCGACGAGCTGCTGATCGAAGCGGACGTTCTCGCGGAATTCCCCGTGCTGCAACTGGGTCTCGGCATGCCCCTTCAGCCTTGCCGGCGTAAACAGCAGCGTTCCACTGCCCGACGAGCCGCGCATGGTCTCGTTTTCGCGCATCGAGGCAAACTGAACGCCGCCCCCCAGATCGGCCCGCGTAGGCTGGCTCTTTGGATCGAGAAGGATGTGCGCGGTCTCTGCGTTGACCGCCGCTCCATCGTCGGTCTTCATGCGCACATGGCCCTTCGCATCGATCTGCTCGGCTGAACCGTCTTTGCGAAAGTCCACCGTGGCCAGATCGGAAACCGCATCCTCCGTCTGATAGTTCACGTGCGCGTTCACCAGAAGCGCCTGGTTGGAATCCCGCAGCAGCGTCGCATGCGCAGCATCCACCGCCACGGGTTTGCCGTCGTTGCTGGTGGTGATGTGAACCTGGCTGTCGAGAACCACCACGCCGGTTTTGGAGTTGTAATCGGCGCCGATGGCGGTCCCGGCCGCGCGCGGCAGCGCGAACTCCACCTTCTGCTGCGTTGTAGCTTCGCCCGTATTTTGCAGGAAGGTCAGCCCGCTCGTCTTCACGCGCACCGTGTTCGCTTCGCTGTCGCTGTTCTCGGCGCCCGCGGGCGACGGCTTCGCCGTACCCTGCAGTTCGATATCGACATCGCCTCGGCTGACGATCACGCCGTGGGTCTGGTCGTAGTCGAAGTCCGTGCCGGCAATGCGGTCTTTGCGTCCGGAGCCGGGAGGCCCGTACAGAGTAATGTCCACATTGTGCAGCAGCACGTGGCCCGACTTCAGCTGCACCTGCTTCGCCGCCTTGAGCGTGAAGAGTGTGTGCCCGTGCGTGGATTGCGAAAAGGTGATGCTGTTGGCCGTCTGCTGGATATTCATGCCCAGGCGGCCGGGCAGGTCCTTCTCGATATGGCGGAAGCGGCTGCGTCCGTAGATGACAAAGCCGGCTACCACCGCCAGCAGCAGGGCCGCCGCTCCTGCGATCCAACGGCGCAGCCCCTGAGTCGTTACACGCATACCTGCCTTATCTTCTCACTCCGCTCCGGCTGCGCCTATCCGCAGCACGATCTTGCCGATGTGCCCGCTGGACTCCATGCGGCGATGCGCCTCGGCGGCTTCTTCCATGGGATAGACGCGGTCGACGATGGGACGGATGCGGCCGGAGGCGAGCAGCGGCCACAGGTGCTCCTCGACGCCGTCACGCAGGCGCGTCTTCTCCGCCACCGGTCGCGAGCGCAGCGTGGAACCGGTGACCACCAGCCGCTTCTGCATCAGCCTGCGCAGGCTCAGCTGCACCTCGCCGCCGCCACCGTAGGCGATGTGGACGAGCCGGCCATCGCGGCGGAGCAGGTCGATATGTTTTGGAAAGTAGTCGCCGCCGATCATGTCCAGAATGACGTCGACGCCTGCGTCTGGAGGCGTGCCCGCCCACTCCCGCACCGCAGCGGCCCAGTCCTGCTCACGATAGTTGAAGGCTCGCTCGCAGCCAAGTTCGAGCAGGAATCGGCATTTCTCCTCGGATCCCGCCGTCGATGCCACGTGGGCTCCGAAGGCCAATGCCGCCTGGATCGCCATCGTGCCGACCCCGCTGGTGCCACCCTGCATGAGGAAACGATCGCCCGCGAAAAGCCGGCGCGGATCGAAGAGGTTGGCCCAGACCGTCATGGCAGCCTCGGGCAGCGATGCCGCGTTGGTCAGCGCAGTCGCTGGATCCTGCGCCGGCGCGGCCGGAAGCGGCAAACAGCAGCCGCCATGGGCGACGCAGTACTCGGCATAGCCGCCGCCGGGGACAAGGGCGCAGACCGCATCGCCGATCTTCCACCTCGGATCGGCGTCCGGTCCGCGTTCCGCAATCGTGCCCGCCACTTCGAGGCCGAGGATCTCCGACGCTGCGGGCGGAGGGGGATAGTTCCCCTGCCGCTGATGGATATCGGCGCGGTTGAGGCCCGCAGCGGCCACCTGAATCAGGACTTCGCCGGCACCGGGGCGAGGCTTGTCCACCTCGGCGATGCGCAGCACCTCGGGTCCACCAAACTTTTCCAGCGCGACGACCTTCATCCATCCAGATTAGGCAAAAAGCGGCGGCGAAGTCTCGTGTCTTCGCCGCCGGAAGTGGAGGAAACTCGATTCAGCGACCAGCGACAGGCTCTATTCCGCTCGCAGCGTCTCCGCCGGATCGATGCGCGCGATGCGCAGCGCCGGCAGCAGGCTCGCCACGGCGGCAATCGCAATCAGCACCAGCGGAACGCTCACCAGCGTCACCGGATCCCAGGTGGTCACGCCGTAGATGGCGCTCTTCATCACGCGCAGCACGAAGAACGCGCACACCAGGCCCGCCACGACTCCGCCCACGGCCGCCATCACCCCGGAGGAAGCCATGTGCCGCATCGCCTGCGTCAGCGTCGATCCCAGGGCGATGCGGATGCCGATCTCGCGCGTACGCTGGACGACCAGGTTCGATACCAGTGCATAGATCCCGACGGCGGACAACAGCAGCGCCAGGCCGGCCAGCGTTCCCAGCAGCGTGACTTCGATGCGCTGCATTTGTAACTGTTTGTTGAGCAAATCCTGCATGGAGTAGAAACCGGAGAACGGCAGCCCGGGAGCGACGCTCGCCAGCGCCCGCTGCATCTCTCCCGTGAGTCCGGCAATCGGACCGCGCGTGCGCACGATCCACGAGGGCTGCGCCCACATATGCACGACGGTCAGCAGGCGCGGTGAGGTCTGCGTGTAGGGGACGTAGTAGATCGGATCGACGCCGATCGGCGCATCCTGCTGCGCCGCACGCGACTGATCGATCACGTCGGGAACCACGCCGACAATCGTGAAGCTTTTGGTGCCCTCCTGAAAATGCCGGCCCAGTGGATTGGCATCGTTGTAGAAATGCCTGCCGAAAGCTGTATTCACAATCGCAACCGGCTGCGAGGTGGCGTTATCGCTGTCGCTAAACGTCCGCCCGGAGAGCAGCGGCATCCCCAGCGCTGCAAAATACTGCGGCGTGATGTAGCTGAAGCTGCTGGCGACTTCCTGGCCGGCGCGGGGTCCGTCGGAAAACTGCAGGCTGTCGTTGATGTACGACTCGTAGGGCGCGCTCAGCGCGACCGCCGCGCTCTCGACGCCGGGAATTTGCTGCATCGCCGCCACGCTCTTCGAGAGCAGCCGATCGAACGCGGCCGCATCGTGGTAACGAGCATCGTCGAGCGAAGCCTTCGCCACGATAACGTTGTGCGGATCGAAACCGGGTGGGATCGACTCCAGATGAACCAGCGTGCGGATGAGCAATCCTGCACCGGCGAGCAGCACCACCGTCAGCGCGACCTCGGCGCCGATCAGCCCTTTGCGCACCAGGCTCGACCCTCCGGCCACCGAGCGCGTGCCCGACGCGATGGAACTGCGCAGATCCACGCGCCGCGTCTCCAGCGCCGGCAGCGCGCCAAAGAGCAGGCTCGTGAGCAGCGTCGCTGCGACGGTGAACACCAGCACGCGTCCGTCCAGTGCGAAGCCGCCGATGGGAACCATCTCGTCGGGAAGAAGGCCCTTCATCACCGGGAAGAGCGTGAGCGCGAGGACCAGTCCCACCGCGCCACCGGCGAGCGCCAGCACCAGGTTTTCGATCCACAACTGCCGCAGGAGCCGCGCGCGCGTGGCACCCAGCGCCAGACGCGTGGCCATCTCCGGCGTGCGCCGATGAATCCTCGCCAGCATGAGCCCGGCCAGATTCGCGCACGCGATCAGCAGGATGAAGCCGACCGCGGCCATCAGCGCCTGGGCCTGCTCGCGCATCGCCGTGGCTGCGTAGAAGTGCAGCGGGCTTGGGTAGTACCAGACGCGCTCTTTTGCCAGATTGCTGTTGTCGGCCGGCGGCAGATGCGCCAGTTCCCCGCGCACCTCCGCCCAATTCGCGCCGGGTTTGAGCCGCATCAGGATCAGGCAGTTCGTGCCCGCGCACACGCCGTTGCGATCCGACGGCATCAGCGGCGTCCACACATCGGCGGGATTGGGCATCTGCGCGCCTCGCGGCAGCACGCCGACCACGGTATACGGGGCGCCGCGCAGCAGGATCGACTTGCCGAGAATCGAAGGATCGTCGCGAAACGTGGTGTGCCACAGTCCGTAGCTCAGCACTGCCGCCTTGCCGGTTCCCGGCCGATCCTCATCTTCTGTAAAGCCGCGACCGAGCATCGGCTGGATGCCCAGCACCTCGAAGTAGTGCGCGGAGACGGTCGCATTGTGCACGTAGAGCACGGCTCCGCCCTGTGCCGCGCCTGCCTGAAGATTCACTCCCTCGGTATCGCCGAAAGGCTGGCCGCCGGCCGCGGCCACCACCGCGGGAACCTTGTCATGGATGGCATTCCACGTGTTCAGGTCCGCCGAGTCGTCGTCCTCAAACTGTGCAGGATTGTTCTTCGCCTCGTGATGCGTGATCAGCGCCGCCACTCGATCGGGCTCGGGATACGGCAACCGGCGCAGCAGAAAACCGTCGAGCAGGCTGAACACCGCGGTGTTCACGCCGATGGCCAGCGCCAGCGTCACCACCACCGCGGCAGCAAAGCCGGGACTCCGATGCAACTGCCGCAGAGCAAAACGAAGATCCTCGATCATGCAAGCTCCTTACGAAGTCGGCCGCATCCAGGTTCCCTATTCCCTACTCCCTGCTTCTTACTCGCTTCTCAGCGCCTCCATCGGGTCCACCGCCGTCGCGCGCTGCGCGGGGATGGCCGAGGCCACGATCACCATCACCGCGGTGAGCAGCACGGCCGCAGCCAGCGTCACAGGATCCCACGTGCTCACAGCGTAGAGCTGGCTCCGGAACAGCCGCGCCAGCGCCACCGTTGCCGGGACGGCAATCACCACCGCGGCGACGGCGATGCCGATCATCTCGCGCACCACCAGCGTCACCAGCGTGCGCCGCGGAGCGCCCAGCGCCAGGCGCACGCCGATCTCCCGCGTGCGGTTCTGCGTGGAGTACGCCAGCACTCCGTAGAGTCCCACCGACGCCAGAATCGCCGCCAGCACCGCGAACGCAGCGGCAAGGATCGCCAGCGCCCGCTCGTTCGAGGCGCTGATGTCCACCTGCTGCTCCATGGTGCGCATGTCTTCACCCACCAGCGTCGGATCCACCTGGTGCACGACCTGCAGGATGGCCGCTTCCACCTGCTGGGGCGCGTGTGCGGTCCGCGCATAAACCTGCAGGCCCACCGGGTGCTCCATCTGGTAATACGGCAGGTAGACGCCAGGACCGATGTCTTTGCGCAGATTCTCATGCCGGATGTCGCCCACCACGCCCACGATGGTCATGTCGGGCTTGTCACCGTCGCCGATCATCCTGCCCAGAGCATTCGAAGGCGAGCCATAGAATTTCTTCGCAAACGATACATTCACGATTGCGACCTTCGGCGCGCCCGTTCTGTCGGCCTCGGTAAAATCGCGGCCCACCAGCAGCGGCAGCTTCAATGTCGAAAAGTATCCCGGCGTGATCCATCCCGTCTCGAAGTCGGTGCTCTCGCCCTCGAGCGCTTTGTGCCCCTGGATCACGTAGCCGTCCCAGCTGGAATCGCCGTCCAGCTCGGGATCCGTCGTGCCCGCGGCGCTCACCACGCCGGGGACGCGCCCCAGCTGATCCACCACCGCATGGAGGATCGACTGCGTCTTATCTTCGCCGTAGCCGGACTCCTGCGGATCCACGGAGAGTTTCACCAGGTTTCTCGTATCGAAGCCCACAGGCTGGTTGCGCAGGTTCTCCAGCGTGCGCACGAATAAACCGGCGCCGCCCAGCAGCAAAACGCTGAGCGCAATCTGCACGCCGACCGCCGCTTTGCGGAACCGCTGCGAGCTGCGCGAGGCCGTGCCCGTGCTCTGGCGTAAAGCGCCCGCGAGATCCGGCCGCAGGAAGTGCACCGCCGGAGCAATCGAGAACAGCAGGCTGACGACCAGCGCCAGCCCCAGGCCGAACAGCAATACGCGCAAATCGAGATTGGCTGAGTATGGCTCCGTGCCGGGCTCGGAGCTGGTCATCAGGCGCACCAGCGCGTTGGCCAGCGCCGGCGACAAAGCCAGCCCGCCCGCGGCTCCTGCCAAACCCAGCAGGCCGCCTTCGATCAGCAACTGCCGCACGATGCGGCTGCTCTTCGCGCCCAGCGCATAACGCATCGACATCTCGCGAATGCGCGCGGTGGAGCGCAGAAGCAACAGCGTCGCCACGTTCAGCGTGCACATCGCAATCAGCAGTCCCGCCATGCTCAGCAGGATGATCAGCGGCGTCTCCAGATCCAGCCGCTGCGGCGTGAACCCGCGCGAGTCATCGAGCACTTTGAGGGTCGACTTGTCGACGTAGCGTTCCCTGAACGTTTTGGAAGCATCCTTATACAGCGTCAGCTCCTGGGCGCGCAGGGCGTGCCACAGCGGAGCCAGGCTGGCCTGCGCCTGCTGGATACTGACGCCCGGCTTGCGCCGCGCCACCACCGTGAGCCACAGGCTCTGCCGGTTGTCCAGGTTGTGCAGCTTCGCGCGCCAGGGCGACGCAATGGCTTCCATCGTCACCGGCACGAAGAGTGCCGGCCGGTAGCCGCCGATGGCGGTGTGGAAGCCCTCCGGCGCTACGCCCACAATCGTGAAAGGATGGCCGTTGATCCGCACCGATTGCCCGATCACATCCGGGGATGCGGCGAAACGCGTGCGCCAGTAATCCCAGGTGAGGACCACGACGGCATTCGCATCCTTCGCCGTCTCGTCGCCGGCGTTGAAGAGCCGCCCCGCAGCCGGCCGTAGTCCGAGCACGTCGAAGTAGTTGCCGCTGACGATCTCCGCCGACTCTTCCTGCGCCTGGTTGTGCCAGGAGACGCCGACTCCGGCGCGCACGGCCGCGAGCATTCCGCTGAAGACCTGGTTCTTGTCGCGCAGGTCCCTGTACATCGGATAGGAGTAATAATCGCCGGCATCGCCCCCGAACGCGCTGATCGCACCCGAGAAGCTGCCGTGCCAGTAGAGGCGCACCAGTTCCTGCGGACGATGCACCGGCAGCATGCGCAGCATCACCTGATCGAACATGGTGAAGATGGCTGTGGTCGCACCGATCCCCAGCGCCAGCGTCACAACCGCTGTGATCGCAAATCCCGGGGACTTTCTCAGCTGCCGCCACGCATATTTCAGATCACCGAACATTGCCTCTCCTCAGGGGTTAAGAGCCTGTGGCCTGTGGCCCGCGCTACCGGCTGCCCGCGACGGGCTGCCGACCGCCTTCATTCCGTTCTCAGCGCCTTCACCGGGTCCAGACTCGCCGCGCGCAGCGCCGGGATCAGTCCCGCCAGCACGCCCACCACCAGCAGCGCCAGAGCCGCCAGACCCAGCGAAGAGAAGACCCCGCCGCCGAAATCCGTGAACAGCCTGCGCAGAACTGCCGCCGCTACCGCCGACAGCACCGCGCCGATCCCCAGACCGATCGCCACCAGCACGAGCGCCTGTCCGAGGATCAGCTGCACCACATCGATGCGCTGTGCGCCCAGCGCCATGCGTACGCCCACCTCGCCGGTGCGCTGCGCTGTCACGTAGCTGATGAGCCCGTAGATGCCCACGATGGCCAGCAGCAAGGCCAGTCCTCCGAACACGCCCAGCATGCGCACGATCAGTTTGCGCCCCGCCAGCGAGTCCGCCACCAGCGTCTCCACGGGAACCATGGTGGAAACCGCCTGCGAAGAATCCACACTGGCGACCGCGCGCTTCAACACCGGCGCCATCCGATTCGGATCGCCTTTCGTGCGCACCAGAAAGTCCGCCATCGCACCGTCGCCCTGCGCAAAGGGGTAGTAGCGCATGCCATCGCTCGTGTCGGATTCAAGCGAGCTCAGCCGCACGGTGGCGACAACACCGATGACCGTCGCCGGATTTTCGCGGCCGGAGCACTGGAACGAGATATGCTGCCCGATGGGGTTCTCTCCCGGCCAGTACTTCCTCGCCAGCCGCTGATCGATCACCACCACCCGCTGGCTGCTCGCCACGTCGCCGGGTTCGATCCATCGTCCCGCAAGCAGCGGAATCTGCATCACCTTCAGGTAGTCCGGCGTCGCAAGCGTCAGCTGGCTGTGCGGTCCGGGATCGTTCGGCGCCGCCGGCCTTCCGATAATGCCGAACGAACACGAGCCGATGTCGTCCTGGTCGAAGGGGACCGGTTCCACCGCGGCCGCCGCGAGCACGCCGGGTTGCGCAGCAAGATCGCTCACCACGCTGCTTACAAAGGTCGCCTGCCGTGTTTGATTCTTCGCCAGATCCTGGCCCGAATACGGCACCATCGCGGCCATCACCCCGCGCGGATTGAATCCCGGATCGACCTTCTGCAGTTTGTCCAGACTCGTCAGGAACAGCCCGGTTCCAGCCAGCAGAAAGAATGCCGCTGCAACTTCCGCGATCACAAAACCGCTGCGCATCCGCTGCTTCTCCGCCGACGCGGTGCCCCCGCGGCCGCCCTCGTGCAGCGCCAGCCGCGCTCGCGCCCGCAGCAGACCGATGGCCGGGCCCAGCCCCGCGATCACCGCCGCCACAATCGCCACCGCAGCCGTGAACCCCAGCACCGCCTGATCGGTGTGCACAACGAATCCTCGCGCCAGATCGTGCGGTACCAGATGCAGGAGCAGAGTTCCGATCATCGGCCCGGCAATCACGCCGGCCACTGCCGCCACGCCGGCCAGCAGCAGCGTCTCGACCAGCATCTGGCGCACCATGCGGCCGGCACTGGCTCCCAGAGCCGTGCGGATCGCAAATTCGCGGCTCCGCGCCGATGCGCGGGCCAGCAGCAGACCGGCGACGTTCGCCGCGGCAATCAGCAGCACCAGCGCCACGATGCCGCACAGCACATACAGCGGCGTCTTCAGCGGACCGGCAGCAGCGTCGGTTAAAGGCGAGGCGTACAGACCCCAGCCGGAGCTCTTCGCAAAGGCGGTTCCCTGCGCGTAACGGTGCACCAGCGCCAGCGCCGTGGTCGCCCACGATGCGCTGAACTTCGCAACCGAAACCCCTTCGCGCAGGCGAACCACGGCGTAGGAGCCCTCATTGAAGAAGTTGTCCGGGACGAAGGCCGACGGCGCCAGCGCGATCGGCACCCAGACCTCCGCCTTGCGCGGCCACGCAAAATCGCTCCGCATCACGCCGAGGACGCGATAGGGTTTCTGGTCGAGTAGCAGCGTCTGCCCCGCAATGTCCTCACGGCCCCCAAAGACGCGTTGCCACATGCCGTAACTCAGCACCACCACCGGCGCCGCACTGGGTTGATCTTCCTGCGCTGTGAAGGTTCGCCCCAGAATCGGCCGCGCGCCATACACGTTGAACCATTGCCATGAAACCTGTGCCGCCGGAATGTTCTCCGCCTGGCCGTCGCGCACGATGTTGAAGCTGGTGCTGCGCTCGATTGCCGCCGACTCCACCTCATCGGTCATCGAGGCTGCCTTTGCGTACGTCGGCACGGATACAGCGGGCACGTCCAGCGTGAACTGGGCATAGCGCGTGTGCAGCACGGCCACCTGCTCCGGACGATCGACGCCGGCCGGATGCCGCAGCACGGCATTCACGACGCTGAAGATGGCGGTGTTCGCACCGATGCCCAGCGCCAGCGTCAGGATGGCGGTCACGGTAAACGCGGGCGACTTGAGCATCTGCCGCAGAGCAAAGCGAAGGTCGGTGAGCATGGGTATCGTCTCTGGCGCCGGTCGAGTGCGCACGGGCCCTGCCATGCACAGGGGCAGTTGCGCTGCCAGATTCACGCCGGGGTGCGGGCTGAAAACAGGCCGCTTACCGCCAAGCCCCCCGGGGAGCCTGTCCGCTCTCGCCCCAGGATGTTCAGAATTGGACAGGGGAAGGGGAAGCACGAAGCGGGGAGGGAGGAGGAAGAAGCGGGGAGGGAAACGATCGCGACCGGCGCCGGGCTCCGGGCTCCGGGCTACCGGCGACCGGCTCGCTACTTCTTTCCCTTCCTCAGGTCCTCCATCAGGATGATCGCTTCGGCAATCTCGCGCAGCGGCCTGCGTTTTTGGCGGCTCTGCTTCTGCAGCATCAGGTAAGCGGCTTCTTCGTCGATGCCCAGCTCCCGCTGCAGCAGGCCTTTGGCACGCTCCATCACTTTGCGCGTCTCCAGCTGATCGGCCAGCTGCGTCTTTTCGTATTCCATGCGCGCCAGCTCGACCTCGGCGCCGACCAGGTAGCCGATCATCGTGATGAGCTTGATCTCGCGCTTCGAGTGGTGATGCGGCTCGCGATGCTGCACGTTGAAGGCGCCCACCAGCTTGCCCCGGCACAGGATCGGCACCGCCAGGAAGGCCTCGAAGCGATCTTCCGGCAGCGCCGGGAAGCGCGCAAACCGCGGATCGGACCACGCCTTGGCGGGCAGCGCTACCGTCTGCTTGTGCTCGGCCACCCATCCCGTGACGCCCTGGCCCATGTCGATCTGCATGCGGTCCACCACGTCCTCGTGCGGGTTCTTCGAGGCGCGCAGCACCAGCTTTTCCTTTTCAAGCACGTAGATGAAACAGGAGTCGCAGCGCACCGCGGCGGTCACCATTTCAATGACCCGCTGCAGGACCTCGTGGAAGGGATCGGCCGCGGCCATGCGGCTTCCGATATCGTGCAACAAATCGATATCGCTGGTTTCTTCCTGCTGGCGGGTCAGTTCGTCCACGCCTCTCCTCTCATGAAAGGACACTGCCGCCCGTCGACTGCCGTCGTGAAAGGGAAATGCGCCTGCGTCGAAAGGGCTGACAGCTTTATCCTGACACAAGATCGGCCCCGGCGGCGCTTCCGTTGCGATCCAGCCGCGCTTCTCTCTTCGATTTCCCCCACAATTTCATTTCCGTCGCACCTTGTGCCAGAGCCGCGAAATCATGTTTCCCACCGCTGCTTTGGCGGCGGAAGGTTTGGCTGCAGAAGCCGGTTGACCGTCCGGATGCGCGGCCGTCCCGGAAGCCGCAGCCTCAGGCGTCGTGCCCGGCGCAGCGGTCTTCGACACACTGCCGGTCTCAGCCTTCGCCGCCGGAGCTTGCAGATCCACCGAGGGCCCGTCCTTTCCCGATTTAGCCTCACTCGCCGGAGCCTGTCCCTGGGCCGGCACTGGCGGCTCGTCCACCGTCAGATACTGCACGATCAGCGAAATCCTTCGGTTCGACGGATCGAGCGGATTCGAAGGCACGCGCAGCTTCTGATCCGCGTAGCCCCGCACCTGCGACACCTGATTCGAGCGCAGCCCCGAAATCTGCATCACGCGCCGCGCCGCGTTGGCCCGGTCGGTGGAGAGGTCCCAGTTCCCATAGCCGTCCTTCGATGCATAGGGCGCGGCATCGGTGTGCCCTTCGATCGAGATGCGATTCGGCAGATCGCCCAGCTGCCCGGCCAGCATCTCCAGCAGCTCGCGCCCATTCCGGTTGAGGGTCGCGCTGCCGGAATCGAAGAAGGTCCCGTCCCTGGTCTCGAGCAGCTCGATGCGCAGCCCCTCCGGCGTGATCGTGATCTGAATCTGGTTTTGCAGCGCCTTCAGGTCATTCATCTTGTGAATGGCCTCTTCGATCTTCTTCTTCAGGTCCGCAATATTGTTCTGCGTGAGAGCCAGGTTTTCCCCCGACCCCGACTGATCCGTGCCCGTCTGCTGCGATTTGCCGCGGGGATCGTTGAAGTATCCCGCCACCGCCTGGCGCACCTTCTGGCTGGTATTCATCAGCCACAGCACGATGAACAGCGACATCATCGCCGTCACAAAGTCCGCGTAGGCCACCTTCCACGCGCCGCCGTGATGGCCGCCGTGCCCGCTCTTCTTCTTGATGACGATGACCGGCTTGCTTGCCATGCCGTCCTCTCAGGCCGCCTGCGCCGCAGCGCCTGCACCGGCGCCTCCGCCGCGACATGCCTCTTCCACCTCGGCAAACGTGGGCCGCACGTGCACCGGAATCGCCCGGCGCCCCATCTCGATGGCCACGACCGGTGGCTGCCCGCGAATGAAGGCCAGAATCAGCACGCGCAGCACGTAAAGAAAGGCGTGCTCCTCGGCCGTCACCTTGGCCATGTTCTGGCTCACCGGCCCAACCAGCCCATAGCACAGCAGAATGCCCAGGAAGGTTCCCACCAGCGCCGCCGCCACCTTGTGCCCGATCTCCTCAGCCGGGCCGCCCAGCGCGCCCATCGTGATCACCACGCCCAGCACCGCCGCCACAATCCCCAGCCCGGGCAGCGAATCGGCCATCGTCGACAGCGCCGACACCGGCTCCTCCTCGCTGTGGTGCCGCACCTCCATATCCAGGTCCATCATCTGGTCCATGTCGAAGGCGTCCACCCCGCCGGCGATCACCATCCGCATCGTGTCGCAGACGAAGTCCCGCAGATGGTGGTCCTTCACAAACTCCGGATAAGGCTGGAAGACCGGACTCTCCTCCGGCTTCTCCACGTCGCTCTCGATGGTCAGCATGCCGCCCCGTCGCGCCTTCTGCAGCAGGTCGTACATCATGCGGAGCGTGGAAAGATACCGCGCCTTATTGAACCTCGATGACCCGAAGATCCCCATCGCTCCGCCCGCCACCTTCTTCAGGATGCGCAGCGGATTGGCGATCAGCAGCGTGCCGATGCCGGCCCCGCCAATGATCAGCAGCTCCGCCGGCTGCACCAGCACGCCCAGATGTCCGTGCTCCATCAGATAGCCCGCGACAACCGCTCCGAAGACGACCAGAATGCCGATGATTGCAAACATGCCTGCCTGACAAGCCTCCCGCGCTCGTGCGCCGCATCGTGGACCGCGCCCTGCATGCGCCGCCTCCTGCGGCGGCCTCTCTCCCCTCATCGGCGGAATTCCCCCTCCCAACAGCCAAACCCTTGCTGTGGAAAGCTCTTCGCGGTCGCGCCGCCGAGCCGCGCATCGGTCTGCGGACACTGTCCCGATCCGGACACTGCCTCAGCTTTTCGGACACCCCGCCGCCCTGGCCCATCGCCCGAGCCGCGCGGAACCAGCCTTTCCCCTTCTCCGTATCTGGACCTGTACGTGCTCCTCTGAATAACCAGGCTCCCGTCATCCCCGTTCCACCAGGAGAATCCCTTCGTGCGCGATCTGAAGATTGCCATCCGCCACCTCGCCAAGTCCCCCGGCTTCTCGCTGATGGCCGTGCTCATGCTCGCCCTCGGCATCGGCGCCACCACCGCGATCTTCTCCATCGTCGAAGGCGTGCTCCTGCGCCCGCTCCCCTTCCCGCACCCCGAGCAGCTCGTCGTCCTCTCCGACACCATCCAGGGCGCGCAGGTCAACGGCCAGGACGAAGCCGGCGTCACTGGCCCCGACATCGTCAACTACACGCGCGACACCCACAGCTTCACCGCGCTCGGCGGCTACACGATGCCCAACTATGAGCTCTCCGGCATCGGCGATCCGGCCCAGATCAACGCCGCCCGCATGACGCCCGGCGTCTTCGCCGCCCTCGACGTGCAGCCTCTGCTGGGACGCGTCTTCACGCAGCAGGAAGACGAACAGCATCAGCCGGTCGCCGTGCTCAGCTACGCCACCTGGCAGAGCCGCTTTCACGGCGATGCGAGCATCGTCGGCCGCAAGATACTGCTCGACCGCAAGCCCTACCTCGTTATCGGCGTCATGCCGCGCAATTTCGAATTCCCCCTCATGGCCGGCCACCTGAACCGCAGCGAGCTCTGGGTCCCCCTGAGCCTGCGCCCCGAAGAGCTGGCCGGCGGCTCCCAGGCCAACTGGAGCTACCAGATGGTCGGCCGCCTCAGGCCCGGCCTCTCCCCGGCGCAGGCACGTGAGGACGCCAACCGTGTCGCGAGGGAGACGATGCGCAACTACCCCGCCTTCATGGCCGACCTGAAGATCAGCCCCGTCGTTCGCGGTCTCCACGAAGACACCATCGCTCAGGCTCGGCCGCTGATCCGCACCCTCTTCCTCGCGGTCGCCGTGGTGCTGCTCATCGCCTGCGCCAATCTCGCCGGACTCCTGCTGGTCCGCGCCATCCGCCGCCGCCGCGAGATCGCCGTCCGCCTCGCGCTCGGCTCCAGCGCCTCCACGCTGCTCCGCCAGGCCCTGCTCGAAAGCCTCGTCCTCAGCGTCAGCGGAGGCGTTCTGGGTCTGATCCTCGCCGCCATCGCGCTCCAGCTCGGCACCAGCCTTTTGCCGGAAACCCTCCCTCTTCTCTCCAGCATCGGCATCGACTGGATGGTTGCCGGCTTCGCGCTGGCTCTGGCGATCGTGACCGGAGCGCTCTGCGGCGTGGCACCCGCCTTCGCCGCCATTCGCACCAGCGTGAACGAAACCCTCAAGGAAGGCGGCCGAACCGGGACCTCCGGCGCCGGCCATGCGCGCCTGCGCTCCGGCCTCGTGATTGCGGAAATCGCCGTCGCCCTCGTCCTGCTCGCCGCTTCCGGCCTGCTGCTCCGCAGCTTTGAGAAGATGCGCGAGGCCGACCTCGGCTATCGCCCCGACCACACCGTGGTCGCCGCCTATAACCTGCCGCGCAAACAGTACGGCACGCAGGCTTCCGTCGATCAGTTCAATCGGGAGATCCTGCGCCGCGTTCAGGCTCTGCCCGGCGTTACCAGCGCCGGACTCACGTCGTTCCTGCCGGCCAACGGAACGCAGGGCAACTCCGCTTTCGTTGCCGAAGGCTACGCTCCGGCCAGGCCTGGAGCCATCGACCTCGCTTCGCCGATCCAGATGCAGGGCGACCTCTTCCAGGCCATGGGCATTCACCTGCTCCGCGGACGGCTCCTCACCGAGGCGGACAACAACCCCAAAGGACAGCTGGTCGTCGTCGTGAACCAGGCCCTCGCGCAGCAATCCTGGCCCGGGCAGAACCCCATCGGCAAGCGCATGCGCCTGGGGACCGCGGAGATGCAGACTCCCTGGGCCACCGTGGTCGGCGAGGTCTCCAGCATGAAGGAAGGCTCTCCGGATGCCGAGCCCCGGCAACAGTACTACATGACCATCGATCAGGCGGAATCCTTCTACGGTCAGCTCGGCAACCCTGCCACCGACCTGAACGGCAACGGCGGCTACATCGTCCTGCGCACCTCTCTGCCGCCCGAACTGGTCGAGAACCAGCTGCGCGCCGCGGTCCGCGGCCTCGATCCGCAATTGCCACTGACACAGTTACAAACCATGGAGCACGCCATCAGCGACTCGGAGGCCCCGCGCCGCTTCAACACCGTCCTCATCACCTCCTTCGCCGCGGCAGCCCTGCTGCTGGCCATCCTCGGCATCTACAGCGTCATCGCCTTCACGGTCGCGATGCGCGCCCAGGAGATGGCCATCCGCATGGCGCTCGGCTCGCAGCGCTCCAGCATCGTCAGCCTCATTCTGCTCTCCGGGCTGAAGCTGGCTGCCGCCGGCTGCGTCATCGGACTGGTGGGCGCCTTCTTCGCCTCGCGCATGCTCAAGAGCCTTGTCTTCGGCGTCAGCACCCTGGATCCGCTGGTGCTCGTGCTGGCCTCCGTGGCGGTCCTCATGCTCACCGTGGCTGCATCTCTGCTGCCGGCCCGCCGTGCCGCGTCCATCAATCCCATTCAGGCTCTGCGAGCGGAATAACCACGGGAGAGCGGGGTCACAGCCCCGTCCTCCCAGGCGAAGTACAATCGAGGCGGTTGCGGAGAACGCACTTTTCCCTCCGCAGACCTGAGGTCCGCATGGAAGCGCAAACGGTCCACCTCTACGTCTTCGATGGCATGGCCGACTGGGAAGCCGCCTTCGCCATCGCGGGGATCAACCATCCCCGCTTTCAGCGCGAGCCCGGCCGCTTTCGCGTTCGCACCGTGGGCCAGACCCCGGCCCATATCGCTACCATGGGCGGCGTGCGCATCCAACCCGACCTCGCTCTGGACGACCTGAACCCCACCGGCAGCGCCATGCTCATCCTTCCCGGCGGCGAGAGCTGGGAGCGCGAGGCGAATCCGGCCCTCATCCGCAAAGTCGACGACTTCCTCGGCACCGGTATCCCCGTCGCCGCAATCTGCGCTGCCACCCTCGCCCTCGCCCGCGCCGGATTCCTCGATAACCGCCTGCACACCAGCAACTCCGCCGACTACCTCCGCGCCACCGGCTATCGCGGTGCCTCCCTCTATCGCAACATCCCGGCCATCGCCGATGGCCATCTGATCACCGCATCCGGCGCGGCGCCCATTGAGTTCGCCTACCAGATCTTCGGCATGCTCGGTGTCTACACCGATCCGATGCTCGACGCCTGGTTTGCGCTCTTCCGACAGGGTGATGCGTCGAAGTACTCCGCCCTCGCGGCCGAAGCCCGGCAAGCGTAGCGGGAGCACGCTGCACTACACTCTCTGCATGGCGCTGCAATTCACAACCTCTTACCTCGAAGACGCGCTTGCCGTTTTTGCTTACTACAAAAAACTCGGCGAGCGCGCCATGAGTCAGGTCTCCGACGAGCACCTCTTCGCCACCCTCGACGGAGAAGCCAACTCCATCGCCATCATCGTGAAGCACATGGCCGGCAACATGCGCTCGCGCTGGACCGACTTCCTGACCACCGACGGCGAGAAGCCGGACCGCAACCGCGACAGCGAGTTCGAGGAACCTCCGTCCACCCGCGCCGATCTGCTGCGTCAGTGGGAGACAGGCTGGAGCTGTCTCTTCTCCGCCCTGCAGCCGCTCACTGACGCTGATCTGACTCGCACGGTTACGATTCGCGGCGAGAAGCACTCCGTCCTGCAGGCCATCAACCGCCAGCTCGCCCACTATCCCCACCACGCGGGCCAGATCGTCCTGCTCGCGAAACACTTTGCCGCCGACCGCTGGCAAAGCCTGAGCGTCCCCCGCAAAGGCTCCGCTGAATTCAATCGCAGGGTCGAAGCCGGCGAAGCCAGCCAGCGATAACCCGGCACATCCCCAATTCGTACTATCTGGGATTCGAATTGGGCGCGATACAATCGCGTTGACCTCACTTGGTCAGGCCGCGTTCCATATGCCCTCCGACGCCTCCCCAGCGACGCAGGATTTCGATCCCGTTCCCGCCCGCTCTCCGCACCGCATCGCGTCGGCTCCGCTCTTTGCCCTCGGCGGCGCATCGGCCCTTACCCTTCTCGTCCTCCCCTTCGCCGCCGCATTCCTTCCCATCGGCATCCCCCTGGCCGCATGGATCCTCGCCGGAACCTGCCTCATGGCCACGCTCACCGCCCTCTTTCTCCGCCACCTGCACGCCTGCCGCGAAGCCTCGGCCCGGGCGACCCATGAGCACGCCCGTTTCCTCGCCGCTGCCGAAAACACCCTCGACGACTTCTACATCTTCGACGGCGTGCCCGATGCCTCCGGGGCCATTGCCGACTTCCGCTTCAGCTACATCAATCCCAATGCCGAACGCCGCCTCGGCGTCCCGCGCGCAAGCCTCTACGGCCGCATCCTCACCGAAGTCCGTCCCTTCATGACCCGCTCCGGCCTGATTGAGAAATACCGCGAAGTCGTTCGCACCGGTGTTCCCTATACCTGCGAGGTCTTCATCGATGACGACATGATCCGGGCCACGTGGCTCAACGTCCAGGTCATCAAACTCGGCGATGGCATCGCCATCACCAGCCGCGATGTCACCGAACACCGCCGCCGCTCCGACCACATCCACTACCTCGCCCACCACGACCATCTCACCGGCCTCGCCAACCGCACCCTGCTGGACGAGCGCCTGCGCCAGGCTATCGCGCGCGCCCGGCGGGACCAGCAGAGCGTCGCGGTCTTCGTCCTCGACATCGACAATTTCAAGCAGATCAACGACTCGCTCGGTCATGCCGACGGCGACATCCTGCTGGCCACCGTCGGCCAGCGCCTGCTCTCTTCGGTGCGCGAGTCCGATACCGTCGCCCGCATCGGCGGCGACGAGTTCGTCATCGTCATGCCCGACTTTCGCTCCCTCGACGATGTCCAGCGCTGCGGCCGTCAGATCATCCGCAACGCCGCGCAGCCCATGGAGATCCGTGGAAACACCATCAGGATCACCGTCAGCGTCGGCATCTCCCTCTACACCGACAGCGGCCTCGACGCCGAGGATCTCCTCCGCCAGGCCGATGCAGCCATGTACTCGGTGAAAGATTCCGGCCGCAACAGCCTCTGCATCTTCAACGAAAGCATGCTGGAAGCTCGCAACCTCGTCTGACCGCCCGTACGGCGCCCCGTCTCAAAAGAAAAACGTCCGCAGATTTCTCCGCAGACGTTTTCAGCTTCCCCGCTCCCGGCTTCGCTACAGTTCGTCGATGGCCTTCGCCGCCGCGTTGATCGCCTCGGTGATCTTCCTGATCTGCTCCGCTGTGACATTGCCGCGGAACATCCGCGCCATCACCGCGCCCCGCAGATTCATGAACGCCTTCATCAACTCCGGCGACCGGCCCCGTTCGAAGCCGCCGCGCGCCTCATCCAGCCGCGCAAACAACTCCTCGATCCTCTGCTTGTTCTCTTCCAGAAACGCCAGCCCCGCCGGGGTTACGGTGTAGACCTTCTTGTTGTCCGATGAGGTTGTCACCGAGGCCAGGCCCTCCTCCTCCAGCAGCGTCAGCGTCGGATAGATGACGCCCGCGCTCGGCGTGTAGCCGCCGGCCAGCCGCTCCTCCATCTTCTTCATCAGTTGATAGCCGTAGCTGGGCTCTTCGGAGAGCAGCTTCACGATCACGATCTTCAGGTCGCCGGCATCGAACAGCCGGCCGCCGCCAAATCCGCGGTCCCAGCGCTGCCCCCAGTGCCGGCCCCCGCCGTGCCGGCCCCGCCCTTCGAAACCCCGGCCGCCGCCGTGCTCGAAGCCTTCGAACCACTCCTGCGGTCCCCCGTGCCGATGCCGCCCGTGGCAGCCTCCATGCGCATACCCTCCGCAGGGGTGCTCGTGTCTCCGATCTTCTTTTCTTTCAAAGCTTTGTTGATACATAGGAACTTCCCTTCTATCCACAATGTATCGTGAG
>JBKICP010000433.1:0-2893 GCA_046567085.1 Acidobacteriota bacterium | reverse complement strand
CGACTATCTCCAGGTCCCCACCACCCTCCTCGCCCAGGTCGACTCCTCGGTCGGCGGCAAAACCGGCGCCAACCTCGCCTCCGGCAAAAACCTCATCGGAGCCTTCCACCACCCGCGCGCCGTCTTCGTCGACATCGACGTTCTGCAGACGCTGCCCAACCGCGAACTCCGCGCCGGCCTGTTCGAAAGCGTCAAGGCCGGAATCATCCGCGTCCCGTCACTCTTCCGTTTCATGGAACAGAACGCCGAGACGATCCTGGCCCGCGACCCCGCCGCGCTCGAGCGCGTCATCACCGCGTCCATCCGGATGAAAGCCGACGTCGTCGGCATCGACGAGCGCGAGTCCGGCCTGCGCATGATCCTCAACTACGGCCACACCCTCGGCCACGCCATCGAGGCCGCCACCAACTACCGCACACTCCTCCACGGGGAAGCCATCGCCTGGGGCATGCTCGCCGCGCTCCGGATCGCTCTCCCTCGCAACACCGTCGGATCCGACCAGGCGGAGCGCATCGAGCGAACGATCCACGCCTACGGCCCGCTCCCACCCTTCCGTTCCACACCAGCAAAACTTCTCGATGCCGCCGGACGCGACAAAAAAAATCGCGCCGGAACCCGGCGCTTCATCCTTCCCAAGGGCATCGGCAACGCAGTCGTCGTCGAAGACGTCACGCATCAGGAACTGAACGCCGCAATCGACTGGCTGCTCTCAGCAGCTCAAGACTAGGCGGCGAATCGTCCCTGTCCCCTGTACCCTGTGCTCTGTACCCTGGCCTAGTCCACCGCCAGACTCAGCTGGTGCCGCACATCCGCACCCCGCACCCAGAAGATCACGTCCGTCGCGATGTTCGTCGCGTGGTCCGCAATCCGCTCCAGGTTGCGCGAAATCAGAATCGCCGGCAGCGCCTGGTCCGCGCACTCCGGCTTGTCCTGGATCAGCTTCGTCAGGTCGGTAATCGCCACCCGGTTCATGCGGTCGATCTCGTCGTCCATCTCCCGCACCGACTCCGCTACCAGCGCATCCCCATCCAGCAGCGACTGCAGCGCCGTCCGGATCATCCGCCCCGCAAAATCGCCCATTCCCGCAATGTCCACCGGCAAATCGATCGGATCCTGATCCATCAGGTCCAGCGCGCGAATCGCGATGCTCACCGCCATGTCGCCGATCCGCTCCAGATCGCCGTTAATCTTGATTACCGCCAGAATGAAGCGCAGGTCGATCGCCATCGGCTGCTCGCGCGAAAGCAACTCGTACGCCATCTCGTCCACTTCCCGCTGCGCCGTGTTGATGGCCGTCTCGTTGTCGCGGACGTACTGGCACAGCCCTGCGTCCCGCTGCAGCCACGCGTCCACCGCCGACTCCACCGCCTGTTGCGCCAGCGCTGCCATCGCCAGCAGCTTGTCCTTCAACTCCGCCAGTTGCTGATGAAAATGAATCCGAGGCAACCTACCCTCCTGCTCGTCCCGCCTGTCTTCGAAGGACTTCAATCCTTCAGCACAAACGAAAACCAATCTTTGTATTGTGCAACGACGCCGATAAATCCTCTGCAAATTTTCGAGGCCCACCGTTACTCCGGTGAGCCGCCACGCTGAGTCTTCGACGTGTCCAGGGGGTTAACGTAACGACTCGCGGCCTCGCCCGTGAATCCCACCTCTGTCGCACCCAACGAACTCAGGTGCTATCGCATGCCCGCGTCTATTTTTCGCGCGAAGCGCCGCCGCCTGGACGGCCAGTCCCCAGCCTCTTCTCCGCCTCCTGCGCCGCCTCGTAAATCTCCTCGAACGACTCCACCGCGTACAGCACCTTCTGCTCCTCCGAAACCAGGAACTGCTGGTTCATCACCAGGTCAAGGTCGAAGTCCCGAATCTCCGGCCGCCCCTCGATCACGTGCGTTCCCTCGCCATGCGACGAGATCAGCCCGCTCCCGTACAGCTTCACCTTCCCCTTCTGCCGGATCACCCCAAACTCCACCGTGAACCAGAACAGCCGCCCCATCTTTTCCAGCTTTTCCTTGTCGTGCATCAGTCCCGCGCATACCCGCCCGTAATGCTGTAGAAAATCCGCAAACACCGGATGCGCGTGCATCGGCACATGCCCGAACACGTCATGAAAAATGTCCGGCTCCGGTGTGTACTCCATCGACTCGCGGCTCCGGATATACGTCGTCGTCGGAAACTGCCGCGCTCCCAGCATCTCGAAAAACGCATCCGGCGGTAGAAACCCGCTCACTGGCGTTGCATTCCACCCCGTCCGCGCCGACAACCGCCGATTCACCTCGGCCAGGTTCGGAATTGTGTCTTCCTTCAGGCCGATTTGCTCAAACCCGTTCAGATACTCCTCGGCCGCGTGCTCCCGCAGCTGTGGCATCCGCCGCCGCACCAACTCCGCCCACACCGCATGCTGCTCCTCGCTGTACGCGTCGCACTTCTGCTCGATCAGATACGGCTCCGCAACCGTCAGCCCGCTCTCCGCCCGCCGCTGCGCTTCCGCGCCCGCCACCCCTGGTGGATTCATCCTCGACACCCTCCGACAAAACGTTAGAGAATTTCACCCCCATTGCATGACTGTCAATTCGAGACACGACCCGATTTACGGGGGGTTACGGGTTATGGGTCGCGGATTACAAGTTGCCCGCTGCCTCAGTCTGCCCCGCCGCAGCGCCCAGGCCCCCTCCCACGTCTTTTCTGCTGAACTGCTCGCGACGATGGATTCCCTATTCCCTATTCCCCGCTTTTCCCCCTGTACCCCGCGCCGTCAGCCCTGGGCTCTGCCTCTCTGTCACGGGCGGCAGGTCGTACACCTCCACCGCCCCCTTCCTCAGAATCGCAAATCTCTTCCCATCCGCCGACAACGCCACATTCTGCCCCGCAGTCAGTACCGGCGACGCATCCC
>JBKICP010000432.1:0-9197 GCA_046567085.1 Acidobacteriota bacterium | reverse complement strand
GCGCAGCGGCGTCGTCTCCGCGTTGACAGCGGATTTCTGCTTCCCCACATTCGCATCGCGCAGGATGCCCAGCCCCTCGGCGTAAGCCGCCATCACGCCGTATTCGATTCCGTTGTGCACCATCTTGACGAAGTGGCCCGCGCCATTCGTTCCGCAGTGCAGGTAGCCCATCTCCGCCGTGCCGCCGACCGCTTCACGCCCCGGCAAGGTCCTGCAGCACTTCCTCAGCTGTGCCAGCGTCTTTGAGAATGCGCAACAACATCAGGTATAAGCTGCCGGCATAACGGTCGTACAGTGCCGCCAGGGCAAACTCATCACCGGCTGTGATCCGCTCCACCAGGGCGGCATCCAGCAGCGCAGATGTTGCATTGCATGGCCAGGTGCGGGACTGCTGGGTGGAAATCTCCGGTGTCGATACAGGATCGGCCATCGCGACAAGACGCTGGTTTTCATGATGCGGGATCTGAGCGTCCAACTGTTCTTCGAACGAAATGGTTTCTCTCCTCAACTTCGACATAGCGGGTCGGGCGCCGGTGGAAATCAGGACAGCGACTTGTCTGACTTGCACGCGTAAGACCAGCACTGACTGAGAACCAGATGGGGGGCGGCGGCGGACAGGCTCAATGGTGAGAAGGGCGCGTCAGGCGGTCACTGTCGAGGGGATGTCGTGGCCTTGTCGCAGTGTTTGGATGTTGACACAGGTGCAACAGAATTCCGCCGCGACTCCCCGGCAGATGGCCTCGGAAGCCGACATACGGACAGGGATGCGAGTGCCTTCCGGGTTAGGGCTATGGCGTCACTCGTGTCGTTGATACAGAAGGACGAGCCGTCGATGGCTGCCCCGCGGCTCAGAAGCAATCGCGGTTGGCAGGCATCGAGGACCCTGGCGCGAACGAGGCGGGAGGGCCCTGGCTCTGCCAATGAATGCAGTGCGCCTCAGCGTCTGCGCTTGTCCGCTTTCTCCATCTCTTCCAGCATCTCCATCGACTCGCTGACCTGTTTGTGGAAATACCGGCGCATCAACGCGAGCACCTCGAGGATCAGCGGGTCCCGCACCGAATAGAACACCTGATTGCCGGCCTTGCGCGTGACAACAATCTGCCGAGCCCGCAGGACGGAGAGATGCTGGGAGAGGTTAGCCTGTTCGAGTCCCAGACGATCGACGAAGCCGCCCGCAGTGATTTCTCCATCTTTCAGTTGTTCGAGAATGGCAAGGCGGGTGGGATGACCGAGTGCCTGAAAGATTTCTGCTTTGAACTGGCGAAGCGAATCCGGCATACAATCATCATATTCGAAGCTTCGAATATTGCAGCTCGTTCATTCTGTCAGCCCCAGCTGATGGCATGGTTTTCCCGGCAGTGCTCCAAACGTATGCCTCCCCCGGCAGAGTTCACTCACGTCCTGAAACGGACCGATGATCGCCTCATGATCGAATCCACCTGCTCAAAATGCGGGGCGATGAGACTGGTCTCGCACCATGACGGAACGCTGGCGGGGTGGGAAGAGGGGCACAGCTGCAAAGATGGCCGATCGGAATTGCGGTCGAAATGCGATTCGCAGGCTGGATGACACAAGCTGAAACTGATGAAAGCTATTCAGGCAAGGTCTGCTGAGTGACTGCGGATGCAGTTGATTGGCGCGTCGTGCTGCTGTTCCAGAGCGCTCCGCTCCTTCCTGAGTGCGACAGGAACTTTCGGAAGGATCGCCCCAGAGCCATTCAGGAAACCGAATGGCTTAATAAATTTCCATTTACACTCTGGACGCCGAAGCGAGAGCTTCCAGTATCCCGCTCAGGATCGCAGAAGGCGCGGGCGGGCAGCCACGAATCGTGTGGCTGACCGGGATCACCTCGGCCACGCTGCCGCGAGTGGCGTAGCTCCTGCCGAAAACCCCTCCGCATGCTGCGCAGTCGCCAATGGCGACGACCAGTTTCGGATCGGGCACAGCTTGCCAGGTGCGCCGCAGCGCCTCCTCCATGTTGACCGACACCGGGCCGGTCACCAGCAACAGATCGGCATGGCGCGGGCTGGCGACGAACTTAATGCCCCTGCCTTCGAGGTTGTAACAGGGGTTGTTCAGCGCGTGAAGTTCCAGTTCGCAGCCGTTGCAGGAGCCGGCATCGACGTGGCGGATACAGAGGGCGCGCCCCAGGATTCGGTAAATATCTCTCTGTAACTCCCCGTATCGAGAAGCTTCGACCGACTCTTCGGTCAGAATTCCGGTGCGCACCATGCGCGAGAGAACGTCAAACATCGATACCTCAGCCGTCCTGTCCGCTGTAGGACAGGTTGAAAGATTTGTTGATCAGCGGGAAGTCGGGGACGATGTTTCCGAGAATCGCATGCTCAAGGAGAGGCCAGTTCTGCACGGAAGGGTCATGGGCGTGGCAAGCGAGAACCGTACCATCCTCGCCGGTTTCGATCGCAACCATGACGGGACCGCGCCACCCTTCGATTAAGCCGAGACCGATGCGGTTCGCAGGCCAACATGGGACCTCGAGGTGAAGAGGGCCGTCCGGCAGAGTTTCAAGAATCGCCCGGCAGAGGTGAATCGATTCCAACAGCTCGTCGAAGCGCACCCCGACGCGCGCTGCGACGTCGCCTGTGATGTTTGTCGCGATGCGGGTTTGGAGTGTGTCATACGGCGGCCAGGGAAGATCGGTGCGCAGATCGTGCGGAATGCCGGAGGCGCGCGCGGCCATGCCGACGGCGCCGAGTTTCTCGGCCAGCTCTCGCGCCAGGAACCCGGTACCACGGAAGCGGTCCTGCACGCCGGCGTGTTCGTCGTAAATCGCACGCATCGCTCGCGCGCCTTCCTCAAGCATTCGGTAAGTTTCAATAAGACATGCAGGAGCAGTCGGCGGCAGGTCCCGGCTGACGCCTCCGGGTATCACATAGTCCATCAGATAGCGCGCTCCAAAGACTTCATTGTTGGCACGCAGGAGATCTTCTTTGAGCCTGGAGAACTGTGTCAGACCAAAAGCGAATCCGGCATCGTTGCCAAGGGCGCCAAGATCGCCCAGATGGTTCGCCAGACGTTCGTGTTCCAGGGTAAGGGCGCGCAGGCGGAGCGCACGGGGAGAACATTGAGTCTGCGTCACTGCCTCCAGGGCGGCGCACCATGCCCATGAAAAGGCAACAGCCGAGTCGCCGGAGATGCGAGCGGCGAGACGGTGGCCCTCCTCTTGTCGCATCCTTTGAAAGAGCTTCCCGGTTCCCTTATGGGTGTATCCAAGGCGTTCTTCAAGGCGCAGGACTTTTTCGCCGACGACGGAAAAGCGAAAACCTCCCGGTTCGATGATGCCGGCGTGCACCGGACCTACGGCGATCTCGTGGACGCCGTCTCCTTCGACTGCCACATAAGCGTAGGCCTCGGAATGCACGGGGTATAGCGTGGCGCCCTCAAAATCGCGCCGCAGGGGAAAGACATCGTTCGGCCAGCCGCCGTGGCGCAGCCAGGGGCGAGTATCCGCCGCGGTGGAGCGAATGCCCAACAGATCGAAGACCGCTCTCTCCATTCGACCGGCTGAAGGGAAGAGTTCAGCAAGGCTCGGATAGGAAGGAGATTCGCAATCGGCGATGCGATGCTCGATCACCGCTACGCCTTCGGCTGTGAGCCACGCCCCGCGGACGCAGAAGGATCCGTTGCGGTCGCGGTCATCGGCGCCCCAGAGGGTCAGAAGCGTGGCCCCGGCGGAATGCAGATCCTGTGCCAGCCGAAGCCAGTCGTCGGTGTGTGCGTCGCAGCGGATCGCCGGTACGTTCGAAGGCAGCCGCGTCGCGTGGGGGCCGAAGATCGTTGAAGGCATCGGCATCACCCAATCAGCCGCGCGGCGGCGCGATACCACTCGGCGAGCACCGGCGGCATATAGAGTCCAAGAGCCAGAACCAGAGCCAGATGCACGAAGACAGGAACCAGTGCCGGTGAATGCGGCAGCCTGCGGGCCTCCGTACGGCCGAAGACCATGGGCTGCACCTTGCTGAAGATCGCGGCAAAGGCCACGCCAAAGGCGATCAGAAGGAATGGTGTCGCCCAGGGATGCTCGTGCATGGCGGTGGTGAGGATGAGAAACTCGCTGGCGAAGACGCCGAAGGGAGGCATGCCCAGAATGGCGATCGATCCCAGCATCAGGCCCCAGCCGATCGTGGGGCTGACACCGAGCAACCCGCGAATGTCATCGATCCGCTGCGTTCCCGCGGTTTGCGACGCGTGTCCAGCGGTAAAGAAAATCGAGGATTTGGTCAGCGAGTGTACGGTCATGTGCAGCAGGCCCGCGAAGTTCGCGATCGGTCCGCCGATGCCAAAGGCAAAAGTCATGATGCCCATGTGCTCGATCGAGGAGTATCCGAAGAGGCGCTTGATATCGCGTTGTCTCCACAGGAAGAACGCCGCCAGCACCGCCGAGAGCAGGCCGAAGATCATCAGCATACGGCCGGGCAAAGCGGGACCGATGGAACCTTCAACCAGTACTTTGCATCGGATGACGGCATAAAGCGCCACGTTGAGCAGCAGGCCGGAGAGCACCGCCGAGACCGGCGTGGGGCCTTCGGCATGCGCATCCGGGAGCCAGTTGTGCAGCGGCGCAAGCCCGACCTTCGTCCCGTAACCGACCAGCAGGAAGACGAAGGCGAGCCCCAGAACGCGCGGCTCGAGGTGGCCTTTGACCGCGTTGAGATGGGTCCAGAGAAGAGCCGTCATTCCTTCTCGGCCGAGTGTTTGCTCCGCCGCGAAATACAGCAGGATGGTTCCAAACAACGCCTGTGCGATGCCCACGCCGCAGAGGATGAAATACTTCCAGGCGGCTTCGAGGCTGGCTTTGGTGCGGTAAAGCGATACCAGGAGCACCGTTGACAGCGTAGCTGCCTCCATCGCTACCCACAGCAGGCCCATGTTATTGGTCAGCAGCGCCAGCAGCATGGCTCCCATGAAGAGCTGATACATGCTGTGGTAGAGGCGCAGGCGCCGTGGATTCAGGCGCCCGTGGTGTTGCTCGATCCTCATATAGGGCCGGGAGAAGATCGCAGTCGTGAAGCCGACAAACGCGGTCAGTGCAACGAGAAACACATTGAACGAATCCACGAAGAACTGATCGTGGCCAACCAGCAGGGAACCGTGGCGGATCACCCGCAGGACCAGGAAGGCGGCCGCAATCAGCGTTGCGAGGCTGACGGCGACGTTCACTTCGGCTGCCAGCCGGCGTGCTCCGAAAATGGCGAGCAACAGAGTGCCGGCCAGCGGTAATCCGAGAACGAGCAGCAGTTCCACCTCACTCCTCCCTGAGCGATTCCAGATGGTGCAGATCGAGGCTGTCGAACTGCTCGCGAATCTGGAAAAAGAAAATGCCAAGAATGAAGACAGCCACCAGCAGGTCGAGCGCAATGCCCAGTTCAATCACCATGGGCATGCCGTAGGTGGCGCTGGTCGCGGCAAAGAACAGGCCGTTCTCCATCGCCAGAAATCCGATGACCTGGGTGATGGCCTTGCGCCGCGTGATCATCATGAGAAAAGCCAGCAGAATCACGGCGAGCGCGATGCCGATGGTATGACGCGTGATGGTGGTGGCCATCATGCTGATCGGCTGTGCCAGGCCGAACGCGAAGATCACCAGCACCAGGCCGACCAGCATGGTGACCGGGATATTCACCAGCGGCTCGTTGTCCCATTGTGCGCCGAGCCGCTGAATCAGGCGGTGGAGAATCCAGGGCAGCGCGATCACCTTCAGGATTAAGGTGAGTGCCGCCGAGTACCAGAGCTCCGTCAATCCGGCATCCCAGGCGACGAGCGAGGTCGAGAGAAAGAGGATCGCGCCCTGCCAGGCAAACAGCGTGATGAGGCGCTGCGTTCTGCGCCGCGAGAGCATCGCGAAGGAGATAAGAAGAAGCCCGGCGGCCAGCAACCGGAGGAGTTCGGCGACGAGGTGCGACTTAAGCATGGGCGCTTGTCCCCAGCAGAAGGTGAACCAGGAGGCCGAGCACGGCCAGGAGAAAGGCGATGGCCAGATACTCCGGGGCGCGGAAGAGCCGCAGCTTGGCCGAGAACGACTCAATGAGCGCAAGTCCGGCCCCGCTCACAATGAGTTTCCCGATCAGAGCGGCAACGGCGATCAGCATAGAAACACCTCCATCGGATCCGTGGGTCGCAATACCCCAGGGAAGAAAGAGCGCAAACCCGATGCAGGCGTAATTGAAGAGTTTGAGGTTCGACGCCCATTCCATCAGAGCGAGGTGACGCGCCGAGTATTCCAGCAGCATGGCCTCGTGAATCATCGTCAGCTCAAGATGCGTTGCCGGGTTGTCGATCGGAATGCGCGCGTTCTCTGCCAGCAGCACCATCAGAAATGCGATCGCCGCGAAAAGAACGCTGGGATCGATAACCGACCGCTTCATGGCATAACCGTCCACCAGGCTTGGCAACGCCGTACTGCCAAACAGCAGGAATGCATTGAAGAGGACCATCAGCAGAGCGGGCTCCGCGAGAAAGCCAATCATCATCTCCCGCCGCGCGCCCATCGATCCAAAGGCTGTGCCGATATCCATCGCTGCAAGCGAAAGGAAAACCCGGGCTGTTGCGAAGAGTCCGATCAGGGCGATCGCGTCGGCGGCGCGCGCAAAGGGAAGATTCGTGGCAAGGGAGGGGATGATCGCCGCAGCCAGCACCATCGTCCCGAACAATACATAAGGCGTCGAACGGAAGAGGGGCGATGCATCGGTGGCGAGCGCGGCATCCTTGTGAAACAGCTTGCGCAGCATGTGATACGGCTGCAGCAGCGGCGGGGCCGTCCTGTTTTGCATCCAGGCCCGGCATTGCGCGATCCAGCCGGCGAACAGCGGCGCGATGGCAATGGCCAGCACGACTTCGCCGAGTTGTTGCAGCAGCGAGATCGTTCTCATAGCACAAACACCAGAAGCGCCAGCAGAGTGATGAAACTGTAGAGCAGATAGATCGACAGGCGTCCGCCCTGCAGGATGCTCACACCGTCGGCCGCGCGCTGCACGCTGCGCGCAATGGGCTGATAAATCCAGCGCCAGAAACGATCCTCGATGTGAATGCGGTAGCGCGGAGCCGGATCGTCCGGCGATGGCAGGTCGCGCTCCATGCGAAAGAAGGCGCCGAACATGTGCCGAATCGGCTGACCGAAGCCTTCGGCGGTGTCCTGCATGCGCGCCGTTTGCCATGGATAACCGCAGTCCCATGGCGCAGTGCGGCGGATGCGCCCGTGAGCGACGATTCGAACGAGAACGAAGGTGACGGCGAAGACGCCTACAATTCCCGCGAGGAAGACCAGACCGCTGTAGGAGGCTTGTTCCGGCGCAATCGGCGCGATGTGCCAGATCGTGCCCGCGGGCGCCAGAGTCTTTCCGAGCAGTTGTTCGGTGACCGGTGCCGCGACGCGCAATGCGAGCTGCGGCAGTACACCCAGGAGAATGCAGCCCGTGGCTAACCATCCCAGGCCAAGCCGCTCCAGCTTGTTCGCGTCGTGCGCATCGGTGAGACTGGCTTCTCGCGGCTGGCCAAGAAAAATGATGCCGTAGAACTTCACCATCACATACGCGGCCAGAGCTACGGTCAGGGCCAGCGCAGCCGCGCCGAGCGGCACCAGCATGTTAACGAATGCCTGCGGCAGCTGTGGAGTGAAGAGAAAAGACTGCAGCAGCAGCCACTCGGAGACAAATCCATTGAGCGGAGGCAGGCCGGCGATGGCCAGGGTTCCAACCAGAGCCAGTCCTGCGACCCATGGCATGCGGCGGATGAGTCCCCCGAGTTTGCCCAGACTGCGCTGCTGTGTCGCGTGCAGCACGGAACCCGTAGCCAGAAACAGCAGACTCTTGAAGAGCGCATGGTTCAGCGCGTGCAACAGCGCCGCCGTCAGGGCCAGTGCGGCAAACAACGGCAGGTGGCTCGCGGCAAAGAGGATCGAGAGGCCAACGCCGGCGAAGATCAGTCCCACGTTTTCGATCGAGGAGTATGCAAGGAGCCGCTTCATGTCCGTCTGGACCGCGGCGAAGATCGCGCCGAAGAGGGCAGAGAAGAGGCCGAGCGCCAGCATGGCGCCACCCCATTGCCAGAACTGCACGTGGAGCAGATCGAAGCTGACCCGCAGCATGCCGTAGATGGCGGTTTTGAGCATGAGGCCGCTCATCATCGCCGAGACCGGTGAAGGCGCGGCCGGATGAGCTTCGGGCAGCCACACATGCAGCGGGACGAGCCCGGCTTTGGCTCCAAACCCGAGCAGCGCGAGTACGAACGCGGTCGTCGCCCAGAACGGTGTGAGCGAAGCACCGCGCATGGCATCGAAAGTGAACTGCCAGCTGCCCCCCTGCAGCACACCGAAACTGAGCAGGATGCAAAGTGCACCCACGTGCGCCATCAGCAGATACAGGAAGCCGGCGCTTCGGATTTCAGGAATGCGATGCTGCGAAGTAACGAGAAAATACGAACTCAGTGCCATCGTCTCCCACGCCACCATGAACAGATAGGCGTCATTGGCCAGAATGACCACCGCCATGCTGGCAAGAAAGACGTGGTACTGCAGGCAGTGCAGCGCGGGAGCGGAGCCCTCGCCGACGCGGAAATATCCGGCAGAAAAGATTGAAATCCCCGCGCCAGCCAGGCCGAGAACGAGAAGAAAGAAAGCAGACAGCGGATCGAGACGCAGATGGAATGGAAGGTCGGGAAGGCCAAGAGGCAGAATCATCGTCTGGGGCGCATGACCTGCGGCCAGAGAGATTCCGGCCAGCGCGGTGACCGCGAGGCTGATGAGAGCGCCGAGGGGAAAGATGATGTGCGCTACCAGACGCAGACTGCGCGACCGCAGCAAGCCGGCGGGCGCGAGAGCCATCCAGCCAGCAATCAGAAACACGAGAGGGCGAAGGACATTTTCCGGCCCGGCGAACTTCGTCAACCAGAGAGAAGCCGGACTCAACGGAGATCTCCGCATGCAGAGGCCGCCGAGGTGGACGGCGCCGTAACCCGTTGCATGGTTTCTGTCGAAACTGCAACCATGGACCGTGCTGCGAAGAAGATCATCGCCTCTTCCCCGCAGGTGTCTTCTCTGTCTGATCCAGCATTTCGAGAGACTCTTTGAGATGGTTCTGGAAGTATTGGCGCATCAGAGCCAGCACTTTGAGAATGATGGGGTCACGAACGGAGTAGAAGACCTGGTTGCCGTCCTTCCGGTTCGTCACCAGTTGGCGGGC
>JBKICP010000431.1:0-2512 GCA_046567085.1 Acidobacteriota bacterium | reverse complement strand
CGCTGATCTTCCACAGCTTCTCGCGGAAATTCAGGTCGAACGACGTCACCGCGCCCGCCGCCTTCGCCGCCGTCATCATCTCCACCGCCAGCTGCCCCGTCGTCGGCGACAGCGCCGCAAAAATGCCGCCGCAGTGCACCCAGCGCACGCCGTTCGCGAAAATCGCCTTCCAGTCGAAATCCCCCGGCTTCAGCTGCGCCGCCGCTTCGTTGCAGCGGTTGTAGAACACCACCGGCGCGCGCATGCCGAATCCCCGATCGCTGTACACCGTCGCCATGTTCGGCCCCGTCACGCCGTCATGCTTGAAATGCCTGTAGTACGGCCGCACCCCCATCGCGCGCACCCGCTCCGCAATCAGATCGCCGATCGGATAATCCACCATCGCGCTCGCGATGCCCGTCTTCATCCCAAAGCAATCGGCCAGGTTCGCTGCCACGTTGAACTCGCCGCCGCTCACATGAATCGCGCACTCCGTCGCCTTGCGAAACGGGATGATGCCGGGATCGAGGCGATGCACCAGCGCCCCCAGCGATAGAAAATCCAGATCACCGTCCTTGCGAATCGTCAGCGCGCTCATGCTTTCAGCCTCTCCTGGGTGGTCAGACCACAAAATCTCTTCCCATCATAGCGGAAATCACGGCCCCGCCAGCTTCCGCACATCCGCCATCACCTGCTCCGGCGTCCACTCGTTGCCCGGATACCACTTGAAGATCTTCCCGTCCGGCCCGATCACCACCGTCGACAGCGAGTGCGTAATCGACTTGCCCGCCGGCGTCGCCCCGATATCGAAGAACTGCAGCACCTGCGGCAGCTCCTTCTCCGTCGGCGCCGCAAAATCCCAGTGCTCGAACGTCTCCTTCGTGTACCGCTCCGTATACGCCCCGCCGTAGCTGCGCAGCACCGCCGGCGTGTCGTACTTCGGATCGAAACTCACGCTCAGCAGATGCGTCTTTGCAAACAGCGTCGGATCCTTCGCCAGCTGCTTGTCGATCTCCGCAAAATTCCGGCTCATGCGCACGCAGAAATTCGGCAGCGGGCAGCGCGTGTAGATGAACGTCATCAGCAGCACCTTGCCGTGCCACTGCTTCAACCGCACCATCTTCCCGCTCTGATTCAGGAATTCGAAATCCGGCACCGCTTCGCCCGGCTCCAGATCGTTGAACGTCACCGCCGGCTTGTAGTCCGGCTTGGCCTGCGCGATGATGTCGATCTCGTCCAGCGTATCGGCGTTCGCCGTCACCGTCAGCGTCGCCGTAATCGTGTCGCCCGGATGCAGCTCCGTCGCCACATTCGGCTGCGCCAGCGTATACGGCATCGTCATCGCTTCCATGTAGCCCGGAATCGCATCCGTATCCACCGTCACCGAGCCCGTCTTCGCGTCGCTCGATACCACGATCCCGCGGATGTGATATTTCTTTGCGCCCCCCTGGTCGGCCGCCCCCGGCACCGGTTTCGATCCCCGGCAGCCTGCAAAAAACACAACCACCGCCAGAACCCATGCGGTGGAAAGATGCGCACGAAGGTGTTTCACCCGCCAGTTTACACTTGAGCTTCAACGCTTCCCCCTCCATGCCGCTGGACCGCAAAATTGCCGACGCGCTCGAGCGCGGCGCCACCCTCGTGGCTGCCAGTCCCCGTGCCGCACGGGCCCTGCATCTGCGTTTCGCCGAGGACCAGCGCGCCCACGGCCGCACCGTGTGGTCCTCGCCCTCCATCCTCGACTGGGATTCCTGGCTCCGCAGCCTCTGGCGCGATCACGCCTTCGCCCTCCCCGACGCTCCCATGCTCCTCACTGCCCTCCAGGAACGCGTCCTCTGGAAGCGCGCCCAGCGCGACGACGCATCCCTCGTCATCTCCCCGCGCTCCATGGCCGCCCTCGCCATGGAAGCCTGGTCGCTGCTCTCCGCGTACAAGGCCCACCCCGCCCGCCGCGCCCCCTGGGACCAGACCGACGCCGAGCGCTTCCGCCACTGGGCCGAAACCTTCGAGCAGCTCTGCTCCCGCAATCGATGGCTCAGCGCCAGTCAGCTCTCCCCATCGCTCCTGCCGCACCTCGCCGACCTCGCGCTGCCTCACGAAATCCTGCTCGTCGGCTTCGACCGCCTGACCCCCGCGCAGCGCGATCTCCTCGACGCCCTCCGATCCCGCGGCGTCGTGGTCTCCGCAGTCCAGCCCGATCCGGACTCCACCGCGGCCGACCGATCCTGGATCGCCGCCACCGACCTTCGCGGAGAAATCGAAGCCGCCGCCCTCTGGGCGCGCGACCTCCTGCACGAAAACCCTGCCGCCCGCATCGGCATCCTCGTTCCCGCCATCGCCTCCGCGCGTGGTGCCCTCGACCGCACCCTCCGCCGCATCCTCACCCCCGCCACCGAAGACATTCGCCAGCCCTCATCGCGCCCGCCCTGGGAGTTTTCCCTCGGCCACTCCCTCGCCGATGTCCCCGCCGTCCGCGCCGCGCTCCTCCTTCTGCGCTGGACAACGGCCCCTCTCCCCGAAGAAAAAATCTCCT
>JBKICP010000430.1:0-12338 GCA_046567085.1 Acidobacteriota bacterium | reverse complement strand
GTGCTGGGCGTGCCGCCGGAGCGGGTGATCGACGTGATGGCGCTGCGGGGAGACACGATCGACAACATTCCGGGCGCGCCGGGGATTGGGGACAAGGGGTCGGTGGAGCTGATCCAGCAGTTCGGGACGGTGGAGGCGGCGCTGGACCGGGCAGCGGAGGTGAAGGGGAAAAGGTATCGGGAGTCGTTACAAAATAACCGCGAGGCGGTGCTGCTGAGCAAGGAGCTGGTGACGATTCACTGCGAGGTGCCGGTGGCGTTCGATCCGGAGGCGATGCGGACGCAGGAGCCGGATGTGGCGCTGTGCCGGGCGTTGTTCACGGAGCTGGAGTTTACGACGCTGCTGCGCGAGCTGGCTCCGGCGGTTCCGGCCAGGGCGGTGGAGTATGTGCTGGAGCCAACCGCGGAGCAGATGGCGGCATTCGCAAAGCAGGCGCGAGCGGAGGGGTTTGCACTGGCGCTGCCGGCTTCGGAACTCGAAGCAGCAGCCGAGCAGGTGAGCGAGCAGGAATCCGAAGCGCTGGAGGAGAAGGAGCCGGAGCTGAAGACGATGTCGCTGCTCGATCTGGTGGATGCGGCGGAGGCGCAGAATGCTCCGGCGCCTGAGGCAAAGGAGTTCAGAATCGGAGTGGCCGTCGGGACCGATGGGGCACTGCTGGTTCCGCTGGATGCTGTGAGGGATCTGCTGGAGGATGCCGGGGTTGCGAAGCATGTCCACGATCTGAAGGGGGCGCTGCGGATCTGCGAGGCGCACGGGGTTACGCTGCGGGGCGCGGCCGACGATCTGATGCTGTACTCGTACCTGATCAATCCGACACATGCGACGCATCGGATGGGGGATGTGGCGGCGCGGTTTGGCGGGGGGCCTCCGCATGAGGCGGGAGAACGCGCGCTGGCGGAAGCGGCCTATCTGACAGAAGCGCTGACAAAGATGATGCGCGAGGAGGTCGATGCGCTGGAGGAGCGGCGCGTGTACGACGAGATCGATCTGCCATTGGTGCCGGTGCTGCTGGGCATGGAACGAGAGGGCGTGCGGATCGATTCGGCGGAGTTGTCGAAGATGTCGGCGGGACTCTCGAAGGAGATGGATCGGCTGAGCGAGGAGATTTTTTCGCTGGCGGGACATCGCTTCAACATCAACTCGCCGAAGCAGCTGGGGGATGTGCTGTTCAACAAGATGGGATTGCCGCGTCCGCTGAAGTACGGCAAGGGCAAGGTGATTTCGACGGCGCAGGATGTGCTCGAGGAACTGGCCGCGCACAACGATGTGCCGCGGCTGGTGCTGGAGTTTCGGCAGCTGGCGAAGCTGAAATCGAATTACGCCGATTCCCTTCCCCTGCTCGCGGATCGCGAGGGGCGCGTGCACACGACGTTCAACCAGGTGGGCACGGCGACGGGGCGGCTGTCGTCGACGAATCCGAATCTGCAGAACATTCCCATCCGCACGGAGCTGGGGCGGGAGATTCGCGCGGCGTTCATTGCGGCGCCGGGCTGCGTGCTGCTGTCGGCGGATTATTCGCAGATCGAGCTGCGGCTGCTGGCGCATTTTTCGGCCGATCCTTTGCTGGTGAAGGCGTACCAGACGGGGCAGGACATCCATACGCTGACAGCCGCGGAGGTCTTCGGGGTTCCCGCAGAGACGATGAGCAAGGAGACGAGGAATCGGGCGAAGGCGGTGAACTTCGGAATTGTCTACGGAATCTCGCCGTTTGGGCTGGCGGCGCAGTTAGGGATCGATCAGCATGAGGCGCGGCTGTATATCGAGACGTACTTCGAGCGGTATGCGGGGGTGCGGACGTACATCGATCGCATGCTGGAGGAGACGCGGCGCGAGCAGAAGGTGCGGACGATGTTCGGGAGGGTACGGCCGATTCCGGATATCCAGAGCCGCAATGCGAATCAGCGGGGGTTTGCGGAGCGGACGGCGATCAATACACCGCTGCAGGGGACGGCGGCGGATCTGATCAAGCTGGCGATGATCCGGATCGATAAGCGGCTCACGCAGGAGAAGCTCCGGTCGCGCATGACGCTACAGGTGCATGACGAGCTGGTGTTCGATGTGCCGGACGGCGAAGTCGCGGCGATGCAGGAGTTGGTGCGGCACGAGATGGAGCATGTGGTGGAACTGAGCGTGCCGCTGGTGGCGGATGTGGGCGTGGGGACGAACTGGCGGGATCTGGAGTGAGGCAGCCGGTAGCCTGTAGCGGGTAGCCGGTAGCTGCGCGATGGTCAGGGAAGTCAGGCTCCGAGTTCGGCGCGGATGGCCGCGGCGATGCGGTCGGCGTGGCGGCGCATGGCTTCTTCGGATTCGGCTTCGATCATGACGCGGGCGAGAGCCTCGGTGCCGGAGTAGCGAACGACGACACGGCCGCTGTCGGCGAGTTCGGCTTCGGCGGCACGAATTGTATCCGTGACGGTGGCAATCTGGTCGAGCGGTTTCTTCTCGCGGACGCGCACATTGACGATGACCTGGGGGAAGACCTTGAGGTCGGCAACGAGTTCATGAAGGGCGCGGCCGGAGCGGCGGACGGCGTCGAGGACAACGAGTGCCGTGAGCAGGCCGTCGCCGGTGGTGGCGAGGTGCGGGAAGAGGATGTGGCCGGACTGCTCGCCGCCGAGGGAGGCCTGCTCCTGCTGCATGCGCTCGAGGACGTATTTGTCGCCGACGGGAGCGCGGAGCATGCGGATGGCGTCGCGGCGCAGGGCGGCTTCGAGTCCCATGTTGGACATGGTGGTGGCGACGACCGTGTCGTTGCGGAGCAGGTTGCGCGCCTTCATGTCGCGCGCGGCGAGCAGCATGATGGCATCGCCATTGACGACGTTGCCGTGGGCATCGGCAAACATGGCGCGGTCGGCGTCGCCGTCAAAGGTCACCCCCAGGTCGGCGTGGAGGTTCTTCGTCTCCGCAGCAACGACATCCGGATGCAGAGCGCCGCAGTTGGCGTTGATGTTACGGCCGTCGGGTGAGGCGTGGGTGAGGTGGATGGTGCCGCCGAGATGGGCGAAGAGTTCCGGAGCGATGGCGGAGGCGGCGCCGTTGGCGCAATCGAGAACGACACGGAGGCCATTGAGATTGAGGCCAGGAAAAGCGGAGCGCAGGAACTGCTCGTAATCGCCTCGGTAAGTCTCGTTGGTGGCTGGGCCTGAGCCGGAGCCGGGAGCCTGAGCGTGTTCGAGGCGGCGGAAGATCTCGGCTTCGATGCGCAGCTCGGTTTCGTCCGGCAACTTATAGCCGTCGCCGCCGAAGATCTTGATGCCATTGTCCTGCCATGGATTGTGGGAGGCGGAGATAACGACGCCTGCGGAGAATCCGTGCTGGCGAGCCAGGTACGCGATGGCGGGCGTGGTGACGACGCCGGCGCTCTCGACGTGAGCGCCGCCCTCGGCGAGACCTGCGGCAAGGGTGGCGGCAATCCAGGTGGAAGACTCGCGCGTGTCCATCCCGAGGAGGACACGCGGCTGGGCGTGCGATCCATTGATCTGGTGGGCAAGAGCAAGGCCCACGGCGTGAATGGTCTTCGCATCGAGCGGCGCTTCGCCGGCAACCGCGCGGATTCCGTCTGTGCCGAACAGCTTTCTCATGAGCCCTGCTCTTCTTTCTCGACCGCGGTGACTCGGCTGCGGATGCGTCCGCGAGCGAGCCGGGCGACGATCGACTGATCTTGTGTGATGTTCTCTGTATCTTTTATCAGCACGCCACGTTCGTCGTACACCAGGGCGTAGCCGCGACTGAGAACGGCGAGGGGGGAGAGTGCTGTGAGCTGGCGGGCGGCCGCGGCCTGCCGGTCGCGGAGGGTGCGGAGATGATCGCGCTGGGCGCGGGCGATGCGGGCTTCCAGAGAGGCCAGTCGCTCGCGCGCGATGCCGGTGCGGGCGACCACGTCCTGACGCAGGAGGCGGGCGGACAGATCGTGAACTTTGTCGGCGAAGCGGCGATGACGGAGGCGCCACTGCGACTCGGTGCGAAGGGTCAGGTCGTCGAGACGCTGCTGGCGGCGGCGGAACTGGTCGCGCTCGCGCAGGAGGATGGACTCGACGCGGACGCGGGCCAGTCCCTGTGACGCCTGCATGAGGCGGTAGCGGGCGGCGCGGATGAGGCGCTGGTCGAGAGTAGCAACGCGCTCGGCGATGTTGTGGAGTGCTGCGGTGACAAGTTCAGCCGCGGCGGAGGGCGTGGGGGCACGGAGATCGGCGACGAAATCGGCGATGGTGAAGTCTGTCTCGTGGCCGATGGCGGAGATGACGGGAATCTGCGAGTTGAAGATGGCTTCGGCGAGGAATTCGGAGTTGAAGGGGGCGAGGTCTTCGAGCGAGCCGCCGCCGCGCGCGATGACGATGACGTCGACGGTGCGTGCGCGATTGAAGTGTGCGATGCCGGCGGCGACTTCGGCAGCAGCGGCTTCTCCCTGAACGAGCGCGGGATAGAGCAGGACATGCAGGCCGGCGTGACGGCGGTTGACGATGTTGATGAAGTCGCGAATGACGGCGCCGGTGGGCGAGGTGACGATGCCGACACAGTGAGGGAACGCGGGCAGCGGCTTTTTGCCGGCGGGATCGAAGAATCCGCGCGCTTCGAGGCGCTGTTTGAGCTGCTCGAAGGCGATCTGGAGAGAGCCGGCGCCGACGGGTTCGAGGAATTCCGCGACGAGCTGCATTTGTCCGCGCTGTTCGTAGATGGAGATCTTGCCGCGGAGCAGGACGTGGAGGCCGTCGGCGGGTTTGAAGCGGAGGAGCGAGGCCTGCTTGCGGAAGAGTACCGCGGGGAGCTGGGCATCGCCATCCTTGAGCGTGAAGTAAACGTGGCCGGAGGGCGCGGGGCGCAGGTTGGAGATTTCGCCTTCGACCCAGAGGTCGCCATAGGAGCGCTCGACGTGGAGGCGCACGTCGCTGACGAGGTCCCCGACTTTCCAGATGTGACGCGTGACGGGCGTGGGAGCCGATTCGAAGGAGAAGCCGAGCTGGAGTTCGGGCTTCTGCTGCGGGCTGGGAGAGGAGTTCACAACTGCAAAGTATAGAACTGACCCGGAACCCATGCGGATTTGAAATCGGGGGAGGCGATGGGGATAATGGGCGAATCTCGAACATCCGGGGTTCGTCCATGATGAGACGGCTTGCCGCTGTTGTGTGTGGGTTTGTTTTCTCCGTGACGTCGTACGCACAGAGCTTCACTCTGGAACAGGTGCTGAGCGCGCCCTTCTGCTCGGAGCTGCAGGCGGCGCCTGCGGGGGGGCGGTTCCTGTGGATCGCCAACCAGGAGGGCAAGCGCAACATCTGGGTGGCGGAGCCGAGCGGGTCGACTTATACCGTGCACCGCGTGACCAACGACGATGCGGATGATGGGATCGATCTCGGCGATATCGTGTGGACGCCGGACGGCGAGCACATCGTGTATGTGAGCGGCGGCGACTTTGAGTTTCCGGAGAAAGCGGCGGCGAATCCGGCGATGCTGCCGGGAGGCGTCGAGGAAGCGATCTGGATGGTGGGCGTGCATGGCGGCGATGCGCACGAGCTGGCAGCCGGGCGGGCACCGGCGATCTCGCCGGATGGCGCGACGATGGCGTATCTGGATAAGGACCAGATCTGGACGCTGGATCTGCGGGATCCGAATGCGAAGCCGGTGCAGATGCTGCATGAGCGCGGGCGGCTGGAGTCGCTCCAGTGGTCGCCGGATGGGAAGTCTCTGGCGTTTGTGACGGGGCGCGGCGATCACGGTTTCATCGGTGTGTTTTCGTTCGAGGAGAAGGCGCTCAGGTATCTGGATCCTTCAACGGAGATCGATCGCGAGCCGGTGTGGTCGCCGGACAGCCGGCAGATTGCGTTTGTGCGAATTCCGCCGGACACGTCAGGGATCGACTTCAAGCCACGGAGAAGCGCGCAGCCATGGTCGATTCGCGTGGCCGATGCGAAGACGGGCGTGGGGCGCGAGGTATGGCGCGCGCATAGCGGGCCGGGCAGTGTGTTTCATGAGACGGAGACGGAGGATCAGCAGCTGTACTGGACAGCCGATGGGCACATCGTCTTTCCCTGGGAGGGGAGCGGGTGGCTGCATCTGTATTCGGTGGCGGTGAGGGGAGGCAAGGCAACGGAGCTGACGCCGGGCAGCGACTTCGAGGTGGATTACGTTGCGTTCAGCAAGGACCGCAAGACGCTGGTGTATTCGTCGAACCAGGTTGCGGGCGATCCGCTGGATATCGATCGGCGGCACCTGTGGGAGGTGAACGCGGAGGATGGCGCGGCTCCGCACGAGCTGACGCATGGCGACGGGCTTGAAGTGACCCCGGTGATGGCGCCGGATGGAACGATCGCGGTGCTGCGGGCGGATGCGAAGGTGCCGATCCGGCCGGCGGTAGTGAAGGGCAACGGGGCGATGCAGGACCTCGCACCGCAGATGATTCCCGCGGAGTTTCCGGCAGAGAAGATGATCGTGCCGCAGCAGGTGATCCTGTCGGCAGCGGATGGGATGAAGATTCACGGGCAGCTGTTTCTGCCGGCGTCGGCGGAGGACGGGAAGAAGCATCCGGCTCTTGTCTTCTTTCATGGCGGATCGCGGCGGCAGATGCTGCTGGGCTGGCACTACATGGACTACTACTCGGACGCCTACGGCATGAACCAGTATCTGGCGAGCCTGGGATACATCGTGCTGAGCGTGAATTACCGGAGCGGGATCGGGTACGGCCTGGATTTTCGCGAGGCGCTGAACTACGGCGCGGCGGGCGCGAGCGAGTTCAACGATGTGCTGGGCGCGGGGTTGTATCTGCGAAACCGGGCGGATGTGGATGGCGCGAAGATTGGCGTGTGGGGCGGGAGCTACGGCGGGTACCTGACGGCGCTGGCCCTGTCGCGGGCGTCGGATCTGTTTGCGGCGGGCGTGGATTTTCACGGCGTGCACGACTGGAATCTGGAGCTGCAGAACTGGGCGCCGAAGTATGACCCCAATGCGGACCAGCAGGCGGCGCGCATTGCGTGGGAGTCGTCGCCGCTGGCGACGGTGAAGGGCTGGCGATCGCCGGTGCTGCTGATCCAGGGCGATGACGATCGCAACGTGCAGTTCTCGCAGACGGTGCGGCTGGCGGCGGCACTGCGGGCGCAGGGGACGCCGTTTGAGGAGCATGTGTTTCCGGATGAGATTCACGGGTTCCTGCTGCATCGCAGCTGGATCACAGCGTATGGACTGACGGCGGACTTCTTCAACCGAAAGCTGAAGGGGTTGCCGCAATAGGGTGGAGCAGGGCTAAAGCCCGATCCTCTTTAGCAGGCTTTTCGGCACGACTGAAGTCATGCCCTGCTACAAAAGCATCCCTTCGCTGCGGCGCGGTACGGCGTCAGGCTATTCGAGGTTGCGTCCGCCTATTTCGTAGGCGGCACGAATGTCGTCGATGCGGTGGCGGGTGACGAGGATCATGCACTTGTTGACGACGATGGGCTGGATGGATCCGCCCTGAAGCTGCTGGCCGGCGGCGCGGCACTGGAGGTCGCGGTATTTCGTCCAGGCGGCCTGGGCGGCGCGGAGGTTGCCGATGGCCGTGGCGTCGTAGCTGAGCTGGCTCTGGTCGCCGCGCTTGTGGGCGTCGGCGATGTCGGCTTCGAAGGCGAGCAGCGCGTTGCGGTAGAGGTGGTTCAGGTCCTGATCGGTGAGCTTGAACTGATCGGCGTAGCAGGTATCGAAGTCGACGGTCATGGCGTTGGCCTCGCAGGGGTCTGTGTACTCGGGAGGAGGCGCGGGGTTCGCGGAGGATTGCGCATTTTTTGGCGCCGCAGCCGGAGGGGCTGGATTTTGTGCGGGCGTCGGGTTTTGTGCGGGTGCGATCAGGGTCGCGCCGATGATCAGCAGCAGCGCAGTCGGGATGCAGGTTCGGAGAGGCATGGCGTCCTGCCTCCGTTGTAGCACCAGTTCACGCGCAAGGGCCTGGTTCTCGTGCGCGGAGGATAATCGCTGCATGGGGACGATGGGAGCGATGACCGGGCGCGATGCGTTGATCGTGGTGGATGTGCAGAACGATTTCTGCCCGGGTGGCGCGCTGGCGGTGGCGGAGGGCGATGCGGTGATTCCGGCGATCCAGCGGATCGCGCCACGCTTTGAGCACATCGTGCTGACGCAGGATTGGCACCCGAAGGGGCACTGCTCGTTTGCATCGAGTTATGCGGGGAAGGTGCCGGGCGATGTCGTTTGGGTCGGCGACGGGGAGCAGCGGTTGTGGCCGGATCATTGCGTGCAGGGGACGCGAGGGGCGGAGATTCATCCGGCGCTGCATCTGGAGCGGGCGGAGTTGATTCTGCGCAAGGGGTTTCGGAAGGAGATCGATTCGTACTCGGCGTTTTTTGAGAACGATCGCACGACGCCGACCGGGTTGGCAGGCTATTGCCGGGAGCGCGGGCTGGAGCGGCTATTTTTTGCAGGGCTGGCGTATGACTTTTGCGTGGGATTCTCGGCGGTGGATGCGCGGCGGTGCGGGCTGGAGGCGGTGGTGATTCGGGACGCCTGCCGGGCGATTGACGTGGCGGGGTCAGTGGCGGCGATGGAGGCGGAGTTTGGGCGGGCGGGGGTGAGGTTGGCGGGGAGCGAGGAGATTGATCTGCTTTAGTGAAAGTCGTGGGAGCGGGTTTCGACGGCGTTGTCGCTGAGCGGCGTGAGGCGCACCGCTTTGACGTGGATGACATTGTCCTGGTTCTGAAGGGGGCCTTCGACCAGCAGGAAGCGGGCGCGGGTGACGGTGACCTGGTTGCGCTCGTACATCTGCGGCGTGACGATGACGTTGGCGATGCCGGTCTCGTCTTCCATGGAGAGAAAGACGAAGCCCTTGGCGGTGCCGGGGCGCTGGCGGGCGATGATGCATCCTGCGGCGCGGACCCATTGGCCGTCGGGGATGCGGCGAAGGTCTTCGGCGGTGAGGATGTTTTGCGCGCGGAGTTCGGCGCGGCGGTAGGCCATGGGATGGCGGCCAGTGGTGAGGCCGGTGCCGGAGTAGTCGGCGACGAGGCGCTCTTCGGGGGTCATCTGCGCGAGGGGCGAGGGGGGCTGCGGATCGGCGAGGAGGGCTCCGGAGCGGGTGAGGAGCGGGCCTTCGGGTTTGCCGGCGCGCTCGACTTGCCAGAGCGCGTCGCGACGGTGGCCGACGCCGGAGACGTTGTTAAGGGCTCCGATATTGGCGAGGAGGGTGATCTCTTTTTTGTTGATGGAGGGGACGCGGAGGACGAGGTCGTCGATGGAGCGGAAGGGACCGCCGGTGCGGCGTGCGGCGACGATGGCTTCGCCGACTTGCTGGCGGAGTCCGCGGGCATAGCGGAGGCCGAGGCGGAGGACCTTATCAGCGGACAGCGGATAGCGGATAGCGGACAGAAAAGCAGGTGCCATGTCCAAACTACAGGGGCTAAAGCCCGAATCTTTTTGGGAACCCTTTGCGGCACGACTCAAGTCGTGCCCTGGTACAAAACCAGTCCTCACTTCCTGATTTGCAGTATCTGTTGTTACAAATTCGATCACGCTTTCCTCATGTTCGACGGTGCAGAGCCAGTCGGAGATCTGGATGTCGATGGGGCGGACTTTGAGTCCGTGTCGCTGGGCGTCTTTAACGAGAACGGCGGGCGCGTAGAAGCCCATGGGCTGGTTGTTGAGGATGGCGGCGGTGAAGGCGGCGAGGTATTTCACCTTGAAGTACGCCGAGGCATAGGCGATGAGGGCGAAGCTGGCAGCGTGGGACTCGGGGAATCCGTAGAGGGCGAAGGAACTGATGGCCTGGACGATTTCATCCTGCGTTTTCGGCGGGATATTGTTGTCGGTCATGCCGCGGCGGAGTTTGACTTCGAGATCCTTCATGCGCTGCCAGGAGCGGCGCATGCCGACGGCGCGGCGGAGCTCTTCGGCTTCGGCTCCGCTGAAGTTGGCGACGGTCATGGCGATGCGGAGCAGCTGTTCCTGGAATAAGGGCACGCCGAGAGTGCGCTTCAACACAGGTTCGAGTGAAGGATGCGGGTAGGTGACCGCTTCCCTGCCCTGGCGGCGGCGCATGTAGGGGTGCATCATTTTCCCAACGATCGGGCCGGGGCGGATGATCGCGACCTGGACGACGAGGTCGTAGAAGCGCTCGGGATGGTTGCGCGGGAGGGAGGCCATCTGCGCGCGGCTCTCGATCTGGAACATGCCGACGGTGTCGGCACGCTGAAGAACTTTGTAAACCTCGGGATCTTCGGGCAGCTGCGCGAGGTCGATGGGCTCGTTGTAATGCTCTGGGATGAGGGTGAGGCAGTCCTTGAGGACGGCCATCATACCGAGGCCGAGGAGATCGACTTTGACGATGCCGAGGTCGGCGCAGTCTTCCTTGTCCCACTGGATGACGGTGCGGCCGGGCATGGAGGCGCGCTCGAGGGGGACGACCTGGTTGAGCTGACCCTGACAGATGACCATGCCGCCGGAGTGCTGGCCGAGGTGACGCGGGAGATCCTGCAGGCGGACGCAGAGCTGGAGGTATTTGGCGATGCGGGGGTGGGCGAGATCGAAGCCGGCGTGGCTGAAGGAATTGGCCATGGTGTCGTTCTCGCCGCGCCACTCCCATTGACTGACAAGCGAGGTGAGGCGGCCGAGGGATTCCTGATCGAAGCCGAGGGCTTTGCCGACTTCGCGCGCGGCGGACTTGCCGCGGTAGGTGATGACGTTGGCGGTCATGGCGGCGCCGAGTTCGCCGTAGCGCTGGTAGACGTACTGGATGGCCTGCTCGCGCTTTTCTTCCGAGGGAAGGTCGAGATCGATGTCGGGCCACTCGCCGCGGTTCTCGTTGAGGAAGCGCTCGAAGAGCAGCTCCATGCCGACGGGGTCGATGGCGGTGATTTCGAGGGCGTAGCAGACAGCGGAGTTGGCGGCGGAGCCGCGGCCCTGGATGAGGATGTCGTGCTGTTTGCAGTAGCGAACGATGTCCCACACGATGAGGAAGTAGCCGGCGAAGCCGAGGCGAGCGATGAGGGCGAGCTCGTGGTCGATTTGTTTGCGGGCGCGGGCGAGAAGGTCGGGATTGTTTTTCGCGCCGTAGCGGAGGCGGACGCCTTCATCGGTGCGTTTGCGAAGGAAGGAATCCATCGATTCGTTTTCGGGGACGGGGTAGCGGGGGAATTCGTAGCCGAGGTCGGCGAGCTGGAAGGTGAGCCGCTGGGAGATTGCGCGGGTGTTGGCGAGGGCTTCGGGGAGATCGCGAAAAAGGGCGGACATTTCTGCAGCGCTGCGCAGGTAGCGGTGGTTGTTGACGGCGAGGAGGCGTCCGGCGTGGTCGAGATCCACGTGATGACGGATGGCGGTGAAGACATCAAGGATTTCGCGGTCGTGCGGCGTGGCGTAACGGACGCCGTTGGTGGCGACGATGGGGAGCTTCATGGAGCGCGCGAGGCAGAGCGCGGCCTGGTTGCGGGCTTCCTGCTGGGGGAGCTGGTGGCGCTGGAGCTCGACGTAGACGTTGTCGCGGCCGTAGAGGGAGATGAGTTGTTCGAGGAGGGTGCGGGCGGCGGGCTCGCCACCGGTGGCGAGGGCTGCGGCGAGAGGTCCATCGTCCGAACCGGTAAGGCAAAGAAGTCCTTCGCTGTATTGGGCGAGGTCGTCGAAGGTGGCGGCGCCTTCGGCTTTGGTGGTCTCGCGCATTTTGAACTGCGTGATGAGCTGGCAGAGGTTTTGGTAGCCAGTGCGTGAGGTGCAGAGGAGCGGCACCTGCGGTGCGGGACTGGCCGTCCAGGCGGGCGCGCCTTCGGCGCCAAAATAAGGACCGAATGCAGATGTGGAGATTTCGGCGCCGACGTGAGCACGGATGTTGTTGCGCTCGGCGGCGGTGTGCATGCGCGCGGAGCCGTAGAATCCGTTGCGGTCGAGGAGGGCGACGGCGGGGATTTCGAGCTCGACGGCGCGCTCGATGAGGTCCTCGGGCTGGGAGGCTCCTTCGAGGAAGGAGAAGGCGGAGGCGGCGTGGATCTCGACGTAGGACTCAGTCATAGAGCTCCTCAAGGCGCCAGTCGTTGAGAGTGGCGGGGCGGAGAGGATTGCGGGCGATGGCGCAGGAAAGGATGGCGCCGTCGTGGTCGGAGCGGGCAACGAGGTCCCACTTTTCGATGGACCAGCATTCGATGCCCCACCAGTTGCCGGAGAAAAACCAGGGTCCCCAGGCGCGCTCGACGGTGTAACGCTGATTGCGGAAGACGAAGGCGACGGGGCGGCGTTCGCGCAGGGTGATGGCGATAGGTTCGGGCGGACGGAGACGGCGGCGCGCGGCCTGGGCGTGGTTCTGGGAGCCGGGGAGGGCTGCGATGGTGGTGGCTTGAGTCTTGGGATGGGTTTCGGTGATGGAGAAGGGCTCCATGCGGAAGGCA
>JBKICP010000429.1:0-2605 GCA_046567085.1 Acidobacteriota bacterium | reverse complement strand
GCCCCGTTCCTAGCCGCGGCCGAGGCGGTAGACGTGGTGGCGGTCGGCCAGGATCCGGCGGTTCTGGAGGCGGCGCGCGGCGTGCTGGGGCCCATAGCCCCCTCCGCGAGCTACCGGGTGGTCGCGCCGGACGGCCGGCGCACCGCCAACGTGCTGCTCGACGAGTCGCGAGCCGCGCAGGCGGATGGGCTGGTGGTGGGCGCCTTCCGCCGCGGCGAGATACTCAATTGGCTCGTCCCCGGCACGTCGAGCCGCCTGATTCTCGAAAGCTCCGTACCTCTGATGTTGAGCGCCTGACGGCGGTCGCCCCGCGCGACGAGAGGCCCGCCGCGCGGAAGGCAGTCGGTTTTCGCGACCGGCGTCCGGGTCAGAGCCAGCCCAGACCGCGCGCGAGCATATTGAGCGCGACCAGCAAGATCACCGGCACGAAGACGCGCTTCAGCCAGACATTGGACATGCGCGTCAGCATCTTTGCCCCCAGCGTCGCGCCAAGCAGCACACCGAGCGCCACCGGGGCCGCGATCGCGGGGTCGATGTCGCCACGCTGGAAGAAGATCCCGGCGGAGGCCGCGGCGGTCACGCCGATCATGAAGTTGCTGGTGGTGGTGGAAACCTTCATGGGCAGCCGCATCGCGGTATCCATCGCCAGTACCTTGAAGGTGCCGCTACCGATGCCGAGCAGGCCGGAAATCAGGCCCGCGATGTACATCAGGCTGAAGCCCCAGCGGATATGCGCGACGTTATACGAGACGTCCGCGCGGGTACGCCGGTCCGGGTAGCTGCCGGGAAGACGCAGGCGCCCGGCCCATTTGTGGTTGATTACGTTCGCCGGCAGTTCTTCGCCCAGGCGCATCACCAGCGGCATTGCGGAGATCAGCAGCACCACGCCGAAAACGATAAACAGGACCGTGGCATTGAGAAGGGTGGACAGCAGCGCGCCGCAGATGGCGCCCAGCGTGGTTGCGACTTCCAGGAACATGCCGACGCGCAGGTTGGTCATCCGGTCGCGCACATAGGCCGCGGCAGCGCCGGAGGAGGTGGCGATGACCGAGACAATGGAGGCGCCGATCGCCGCGTCGAAGGGCACGCCGAAGCCAAGCGTGAGGATCGGCACGATGAACACGCCACCTCCCAGACCCACCAGGGCACCGACGAAGCCGGCGAAGGCCGAGCTGAACAGCACAAAGAAGAAGAATCCCAGCCTGCCGTCCTGCACCATCGCGGGCTCCGGGCGGCCGAGCCAAGCACCAATACCGAAGATACTGAACAGCAGGATCGCCAGCACGAGCGTCGTGATGATCACGTAGGTGCGGTCTTCCTCAAGCGCGAAGGCGACGATCGAGACGGCTACCCGCAGCACCGGGGTTGCGAGCAGCACCAGCAGGCCGAGCACGACGACGGCGAGCGGATCGCCGGCGACGACGCCGTTCATGACCGCCGGCAACGTATCCGGGAAGGTAGGATGAACGAGCACGCCCGTGTAAAGCTGCACGAAAAACCAGGAGATGCCGCCGAGGATGATCGCAACGCTGAGCAGCACACCGCCGCGCAGCACGCCGCTGATGATCAGTTCGGTTTTTCGGATGATGCTGTCGTCGGGCCCGAGGGAGATGACTTTGCCGTCGTAGGTTTCGCTTGCCATGGGGCCGTCGACTTTCGAGAATTGACGAAATGGCGAGCAGAAAATTCTGCTCGCCTTGGGGCGCGGGGTTTCATCCCTGCTTGAAGGCAAAATTGTGGCATGACTGCCCAGAAGTCCCGGATCATCAAAACTTAATCTGAATCCGGGGCAGCGACCGCGTCGGTGCTTCCTCAGTGCGGTCCCGCCCATGGCGACGAGAAGCACACCCTCGCGCCCTTGCACCGTTATCGTTGCTGAATGATGGAGCGGGCGAAGGGATTCGAACCCTCGACCCCAACCTTGGCAAGGTCGCCGGGACGCTTTCGACACGGTAGCCGGACCTGCGATAGAGCACTCTAACGCGCTGTTTTATTGTGATTCCGAGTGCCGCGCACGTCGCCGATTACACCCTCCTATACGCCCCGACTTGCTTCCAAGTGCTTCCAAATTGGGTCCGGAGCCGCTAGAATACCCACCTTGGAAGCAGAACTCTGGTAACCTATTGGTCTGCCATGGAAAAGCTGACGAAGCGCGCGGTGGATGCATTAAAACCTTCGAGGGTTGGGATCGAAGGTTCGGAACGGTTCCTGTGGGACGGAGAGCTCAAGGGCTTCGGCGTCCGAGCCAGTCCGGGAGGCCGCAAGAGCTTCATCGTCCAGTACCGAACCCCGGAGGGACGGCATCGGCGCACGGTCATCGGGCACTACGGGCTGATGACCGTCGAGCAGGCGCGGATCATCGCCCGTGAGAAGCTGGTCGCGGTCTCCAAGGGGGTCGACCCAGCGGCGCCGGTCGAGCCCGACGGCAGCACCACGACGGTCGGCGAGATCTGCGACTGGTATCTCCTGGAAGCCAACGCAGGGCGCATTCTCGGCCGGCGCCGGCGGCCGATAAAGGCGTCCACCCTGGCGATGGACAAGAGCCGCATCGAAACGCACATCCGCCCACTTTTGGGCGACCGGCGGGTTTCTAGCCTGAAGCTTG
>JBKICP010000428.1:15249-18192 GCA_046567085.1 Acidobacteriota bacterium | reverse complement strand
TCCGCCGCCACGACCCCCGCGACCCCCTCCACCGCCGCCAAATCCGCCACCCCCGATCCGCATGCCGCCTTCCTGGCCGGGGCCTCCGCTGTTCAGAGACTGGTTCAGCTCAGCGGCGTCCCGCATGCGGCTGAAGTCCACGCCCGCGAAAGGATTCGTCGTGCCCATCTGGCCGTTCACCGCCACCGACTCGCCGGACGCAAAGTCGGAGCTCGATGCCATGGAAGGCAACGCAGCGCCGGATTCTTCACCGCCGCCCCCGGCCTGAATCAGATCGGACGCTGAGCCGAGAAGGTTGAGGCTCTGCGCACCGCCGTTGCCGAGGAACTGGCGCGCCATACCCGCGAGATTCGTCTGCTGCTCCTGCTGCGCGGCCCGCGAGGCCAGCATGACGGCGAAGTCCACGGTGAGGTTATGCGCGGTAGCGTTGAGCAGCGCCTCCTTGGTGACCGGCGCGAATGCCGCCAGTTCGGTGCGCACCACGTATCGGCCGTTCTGCGGGATCACCAGCGTGTAACTCCCGGTCACGTCGGTCGTGGTGGAGTATTTCTTCCCCGTGAGGGAATTGGCGGCGGTAACGCTGACCCCGGGAAGAGGGATGTTGCCGTCCTTCACCGTGCCGCGGATCGTACCCCCGGCCTGCGCCGCAATCTCAGGCGCAGCGGGCGCAGGTGCCGGCGCGGGAGCCGGACTCTGCGCGAATGCAGGCCACGCCACCACGGCGGCACATACAAATCGAGTGAGGCAGCGCATCTTCGACGTCATGGCGACTCAGTTCTGCGGAGCGCTGGGCTGCTGCGCGCCCGATCCTGGAGGGCCGCCGTTGCGGAAGCGGCGCTCGCCCGGCTGCCGCGGCTCCATCACGACGACGTTGGTCGCGAGAAAGTTGTTCCCCGCAAGAGCCCCCTGGGCGCGAAGCATCTCCCCTACCTTGATATCGGGAAACGTGATGTCCGTCGCCTGACCCCGCGCGCCTTTGTGGAACGTCGTGTTTTCATCCACGGCGACGGTCTGCTCGACTTTATCGGGCCGCTCGATGGTGAGGGTCAGATCCTTGATCGCGGTAATCTTGCCGGCGGTCCACGTCTTCCCGAACGTGGCGCGCAGCTTTTCCATCTGCGCAACCTGCTCGGGCGTCGGCACCATCACGAACATCGCGCCGAGCGATTTCGTCTGATCGTCGAGATTGCCGACCGCGATGATGGTATCGCCAACATGAATCTCGGAAATCTTCGTCTCTTCGCGGTCCTTCCGGATCCGCGTATTGGGGCCGGTCTCGACCTTCCAGGCCTGGCCCTGCTCATCCTGAAGAGTGAGGTCGTTGCCGGAGATGGCCGTGACTTTGCCGTGAACGTTGCCGGCGCCCATCATGAACATCCCGCCGCGCCCCATGCCGCCACCGGAACCGGCAGCAGGCGGACCCTGGGGCAGTGGCTCGTCCTGGGCCAGGAGCGAAGGCGCGCCGGCGAGGGCGAGCAGGGAAGCGCACAGCGCGATACCAGCAAGGCGTGAGCGAAGCATTTTCATCACCGTCACTTCAGCGGCGGCTGAGAACCGCTTTGATTATGCCCCAATAGACGGGATTCAGCCGGGAAAGACGCGGCAAGTGAAGAATGGAATGTGACCGATGGGACAGACGCCGCGGCAGCGAAGGAATCGCCCGGATCTCCATCGTCCGGCAGGCGTCCGATACGGAAAAGCCCCGGGCAAAAATGAACCCTCACCCGAAGATGGCGCATCCGAGGGTCTTGGGGAGTGGTACTCTGACGGGCATCCCCAGCCCCCGGCGCGATTCCTCTCCGCTGGGTAAATTCCACCAGGGACAAAGCGAATGAACGTACTTGCCGTAACAGCACTCGCCGAGGAATTTTGTCGCGTGCGCAACCAGAGCCTGGCGCTCTGCGCGCCGCTCAACCCGGAAGACATGATGGTGCAGTCCTGCGCGGACGCCAGTCCCGCCAAATGGCACCTGGCGCACACCACCTGGTTCTTCGAGACCTTCGTGCTGCGGGAGTTTGTGCCAGGATACAAGCCTTTTCACGAAGATTTCATCTGGCTCTTCAACAGTTACTACAACGCCGTTTCCGAGCAGCCCGAGAAGAAGCTGCGCTCTTCGTTTTCGCGCCCCACCGTCGAAGAAGTCCTCGCGTACCGGCATCACGTGGACGCGGCGATGGAGGATTTTGCCGCGGGCGATGTGCCGGAGGCCGCGCGCGAGCGCATCGTGCTGGGGCTCAACCACGAGCAGCAGCATCAGGAGTTGCTCATCACCGACATCAAGCACGCCTTCTGGTCGAACCCGCTGCACCCGGCCTATGTGCAGGGCACAGGCGCGCTTCGCGGATCCGGCAACGCGCAGCCCGCCCAGTGGGTGGATTTTCCCGGGGGCGTCGCCGAGATCGGCTATCAGGCGCCGTCGGCCGCGAAAACAGGCCTGGAATTTTGCTTCGATAACGAGACGCCGCGCCACCGCGTGTATCTAAATCCTTACCGGCTGGCGTCGCGGCCGGCGAATTGCGCGGAGTACCTGGCATTCATGGAGGACAACGGATACAAACGCTCGGAATTGTGGCTCTCCGAGGGCTGGAACACGGTGCGCGCCGAGGGCTGGGAGTCCCCGCTCTACTGGCGGCGCAGCGAACAGGGTTGGAACGTTTTCACCTTACGCGGATTTGTCCCCCTCGAGGATCTGGCCGCCACGCCCGTCTGCCACATCAGCTATTTCGAGGCAGACGCCTATGCGCGCTGGGCAGGGAAGTCGCTCCCCACCGAAGCCGAGTGGGAAACCGCTGCCGCCTCGGTCCCGGTCGAGGGAAATCTGCTCGAAAGCGAAAAGCTCCATCCGCAGGACGCCTCCTCCGCATCTAAAAACGAATTGACCGCCGGGCAGCTTTACGGCGACGTGTGGGAGTGGACCGTCAGCGCTTATCTTCCTTATCCCGG
>JBKICP010000428.1:0-15239 GCA_046567085.1 Acidobacteriota bacterium | reverse complement strand
GGCGCGCTGGGCGAGTACAACGGCAAGTTCATGTGCAACCAGATGGTGCTGCGCGGGGGCTCGGTGGCGACACCGGCTTCACACATGCGCGCGGCGTATCGCAACTTCTTCGCGCCTTCGACCCGCTGGCAGTTCTCGGGCGTTCGCCTGGCCGACCACTGATCCGAGCACTGACCCTGGAGGCGCTCATCGCAATGCACGCATTTTCGTCTGTTCCCTGTCTGCCCGAGGCGGCCTCGACGCCTCTGGGTGCGGAGGTCTACCGCGGCCTCACCGCCTTCCCGAAGAAGCTCTCGCCGTGGCTGTTCTACGATCAGCGCGGGTCGGAGCTCTTTGAAGCCATCACCGAGCTGCCGGAGTACTACCTCACCCGCACCGAGCGCGCGATCTTCGAGCAGTATGCGGACGAAATTGTCGCAGCCGCGGATACAAACAAGCTGTCCATGATCGAACTGGGCGCCGGCACAGCGACCAAAACCGGGCTGCTGCTGGCCGCGGCCGTCCGCCGGCAGGGAAGTGTGGAGTATTACCCCATCGACATCTCGACCTCGGCGCTGGAAGAGGCGCGGAGGCGCATCGGCGAAGAGATGCCGCGCGTCTCCTGCATGCCTATCGTGTGCGACTACACCGCCGATATGTCCGAAGTGCAGCGAGTGGCCGGCCGCCGCCTGGTGCTGTACATCGGTTCGAGCCTCGGCAACTTCGAGCCCGCCCAGGCTGCCGCCCTGCTGCGGCGGCTGCGGGGACAACTGGCGGCAGGCGACCTGCTGCTGCTGGGCGTCGATCACGTGAAGGATCGCTCCACGCTGCTCAAGGCCTATAACGATGTGGCGGGCGTGACCGCGGAATTCAATCGCAACGTGCTGGTGCGCATCAAGCGGGAGCTCGGTGCCGCCTTCCGCCCCGGGTTATTCCGCCATCGCGCCTGCTGGAACGAGCGCGAATCGCGGATCGAGATGCATCTGGAGAGCCTGGTCGCGCAGGAGCTCGCCATCCCCGCGCTCGACCTCAACGTGAGCTTCCGCCGCGGCGAGAGCATTCATACCGAGAACAGTTACAAATTCACGCCGGACAGCGTGAGTGAGATGCTGGGGCGCACGGGCTTTGGCGTACGACAGAACTGGACCGACTCGAAAAGGTGGTTCGGGGTCTATCTCGCCGAAGCCAGCCTATAGCCAGGCGGAAGAAGCAGGAAGCCGGATGGAGAAATCCGGTAGATTCCGATGGTGAAAAGGGCGAGGACTCTCGCCCTTTTCACTGTGCAGCCCGGCCCCAGGCTCCCGGCTCCCAGCCCCCCGCCCCCATCTCCCCTCCCCCGGCGTACCCTGTCGTCATGGATGCCGAGAGTCTGCGGACGTTTCTGCTGTCGCTGCCCGACGTGCGCGAGACAATGCAGTGGGGCGACAACCTGGTCTTCTGGGTGGGCGACAAGAAGATCGGCGGCAGGATGTTCGCGCTCTGCAGCCTTACACCCGACCACGGCGCCGTGCTGTCGTTTGCGGCCGGGCCCGAGCGCTTCGCCGAGCTTGTGGAGTGGGAGGGCGTCGTCCCTGCGCCGTATCTGGCGCGAGCGCACTGGGTGGCGATCGAGCGGTGGAGTACGCTGCCCGCTTCAGAACTGAAGGATCTGCTGCGCGCGGCGCGCGCAATCATTTACGAGAAGCTGCCCAAAAAGACGAAGGCCGCCCTCGGTGCGGCCGGAGTCCCGGCAAAGAAGTCGAAGCGACTGGCAAAGGTGGAGCGACAGCCCGCCGCTAGTGCGCGCCGGCGGCGTTCGTGAGCGCGGCGCGCTTGTCCGCGGTCATGGGGCCCGACGCGCGCCACAGGATTTTGCCCTGCCGATCGATCAGCAGCGCGACCACCTGCTTGTCGTTGGGGATGCCAAGATCCCGGAAAAACTTCTTCCGGTCGAGCCAGACCGGGACAATCCACTGCCAGGTTTCCGGGTCGGTCTGATCGCTTCGCATCGACGAGCTTTCCCACCAGCGGAAGACGAAGTTCTCCTTCTCCGCAACCGGGATCTGGTAATAGCGAAACTGAAAATTCAGATGCTGCAGTGCCTGGGCGGCGGGCAGCCAGGAGTTGATGTCGGTCTGCTGCTCAGGACGGAACGAAAGCAGCAGCAGATCGATCTGCCCTTCGGCCTGGCTGGGCAGCGTCACCTTCTGCTTGTTGAGGTTGTACGAAGTGATGGAGGGAAAAGTCGGCTGCCCGGGGCTCTGCGCGGCGAGTGGAAGCTGCAGGGCACACGCCAGGATGCAAATCAGGAATGGAAATGGATATCGCAATCAGGGTCCGGCAGCGAAGTACGAGTCGTAGGGTCTGGAGGCATAGTATCACCCGCAAAATCGCGGGCAGCGTCTCCCAGGGCAGGCGGTGAACCATGTGAATTATCATGGAAAAGAGCATGACTCCGCATCCCTTCGCCACCGACGATCCACGCCTGGTTCCGATTGCCGATAAGGTCGCGGCCGGCGACCGGCTGAGCTACGAGGATGGCCTCGCGCTGTATCGCTCCCCCGATGTGCTGGCCGTGGGTTGGCTGGCCAACAGCGTGCGCGAGCGGATGCACGGCGACGTGGCCTACTTCAACGTCAACCGGCACATCAATCCGACCAACGTGTGTGTGGCGGCCTGCCGCCTGTGCGCCTTTGGCCGGCACAAGAACGCCGAGGGCGCCTACACCATGGCGCTCGAGCAGGCGTGGGAGACGGCCGCCTCCGGCTACAGCGAAGCCGTGACGGAGTTCCACATCGTCGGCGGGCTGCACCCGGATTTGCCGTTTGAGTATTTCCTCGATCTCGTTCGCGGCCTCAAGGAGCGCTTCCCGCAGGTGCACATCAAGGCCTTCACCATGGTGGAAGTGGCCTTCCTCGCGAAGCGCGCCAAGCTGACCATTCCCCAGACCCTCGAAAAGATGAAGGCCGCCGGCGTCGATTCACTGCCCGGCGGCGGCGCGGAGATCTTTGCCGATCGCGTGCGGCACATCATCTGCGACCACAAGATCGACGGCGGCGAGTGGCTGGAGACGGCCAAAGCAGCGCATCGGCTGGGGCTGAAGTCGAATGCCACCATGCTCTACGGGCACATCGAGAACGACGAGGACCGCGTCGATCATCTGCTGAAGCTGCGCGCCGTGCAGGATGAGACCGGCGGCTTCCAGACCTTTATCCCGCTCGCCTTCCATCCCGACAACACGCCGCTCGAACACCTGCCGCGCACCACCGGGATGACCGACATCCGGCAGATCGCGGTGAGCCGCCTGCTCCTCGACAACTTCCCGCACATCAAGGCCTACTGGCAGATGATGACGGCGAAGATCGCCCAGATCGCGCTCCGTTTCGGCGCCGACGACATCGACGGCACGGTGATCGAAGAGAAGATCTACCACGACGCCGGCGCGACCACGCCGCAGGGCATGCGCCGCCAGGATCTGATGCGGCTGATCACGGCGGCCGGGCGAGTTCCCGTAGAGCGCGACACGCTCTATCGCGCAGTGACCCGAACCGAGGAGAGCTTCACCGTCGCGGTCTAGCACCCGGCTCCATCCTCACGGATACAGCTTCGCCGGCACGATCTCCGTCTCCGGTTCGCCTGCCTCAGCCATCAGCTCCTTCAGCTGCGTACGCAACTGCTCCGAAATCTGCCTGTATTCTTTTCGTCCCGCAAGATTGACCAGTTCGTAAGGATCGTTGCGCTGATCGTAGAGCTGGTACTCGTGGTAGTTCGTGCTGGTCGGCGATTTCGATTCGCCGCTGGGATCGGCGACGCAGTACGTCCAGTCGCGCGTGCGGATCGCCCGGCCGGTCATCGATTCGCTGATCTGGATGTAGGCGCGATTGGGCCACTCCTGGCGGGCGCGCGCATCGCTCATCAGCGGCAGAAAATTTTTCCCCTTCATCGAAGACGGCACCGGAACACCGGCAGCCGTCAGCAGCGTGGGCGCCAGATCGATGATGCCCACCAGCTCCGGAATCTGCTGCGCGCCTTCAAAACCGGGCCCATCGATCAGCAGCGGCACCCGCAGCGAGCTGTTGTGCGTGCTGCGTTTGTACTCCTGATTGCGCGTCATGAAGTGGCATCCATGATCGCTCATGAACAGGAAGATGGTGTTCGCGGCCAGGTTCTCCTCCTCGAGGACCTTGCGCAGGCGCCCGACTGAAGCGTCGATGCTTTCGATCGCTCCATAGTAGTCGGGCAACTGCTGGTGCCAGTCGCCGGGGAACATGCGCAGGTCGGGCGGAACGTACGCGTTGATGAAGCGCTCGGCCGATCCCTTCGGACCGACCATGCGGTGCAGATCGTTCTGCTGATGTGGCTCCAGCTGCGAAATCATCAGCAGGAAGGGTTTCTCCTGCTTCTGGCGCAGAAAGCGTTCCGCCCGATCGGTGATGAAGTCGACGCGGTACTCGTCGCTGAAGTTGATTTCGTTGCCGTCGCGATCCCAGATGGTTCCGTTGTAGGGATGCGTCGTGTGCTCCAGTTCATTCGCCGCCTCCCACAGATCGAGGAAGCCGCCGCGCTGCTCGGGCTTCACATAGCCCGGCCCGCCCCCATACGCCGCGCCCGGCGCCAGATGCCACTTGCCGATGTAATTCGTCGTGTAGCCTGCCTTGCGAAACTCCGTGGCGAGGGTCGGCAGCTCCGGATTCAGGCCAGGCCCGTTGTGCCACACGCCGGTCTCCGTGGCGTAGCGTCCCGTGAGCAGTACCGATCGCGAGGGCGCACACACCGGCTGGTTCGTCACCAGGCTGGTGAAGTTGCGCGAGCGCGCCGCCATCGCGTCGAGATTGGGCGTGTGCGTCGAGCTGTTCAGGCCGTTCGCGCCGAGGAAGTCCCATCGGAACTGGTCGGAGTGATAGAGGATGACATTCGGCTGCCGCTGCGACCCCGCTGCGTCCTGCGTAGCGAGGCCGGAGGCGCTGCGCAGCGGAAGCGAAGCCGCCGCGGCCGCCGAGCCAACCAGAAAATTGCGACGATTCACGCTCACGATCGGTTCCTTCGGGATTCTCGCACCCGGCTAGTGTAGACCGCGGGAGATTCCGAATCTCTTCAGTCCAGCTTCTTCAGCCACAAATTCCGGAACGACACCTTGCACGGCGCGCCCTCGATCTGCAGCCCGAAGAGCCCCGAGACGTTGTTCGATGATCGGGGATCGTCATCGACCAGCACCGCCATGAGCTGGCCGTTGAGGATATGCAGGATCACCGGCCCCCGCGCGATGATCTCGTACTGGTTCCATTCGCCTTCGTGCACGTAAGACCCGAGCTGGGCGCGATCGCCGATGGTCCCGACGATCTGCGGCCTTTTGCCAGGCAGCGCCTGCACCACCTGGCCGCGCCACACGATGATGCCGCGGTGCGTGTTCTGCGAATAGAGCTGGCCGCTGTACTGCTTGTTCTGCGCGTTGGTGCCGAGCCAGAAATCGGCCTGAGGGCCGATCATGACCCAGCGCGGATTGAGCGGCGGCTCACCGGGGCCGGCCGTGCGGCCGGGCGGAATCCCCGTGCTCGATCGATACTGAATCCCGCTGCCGCCGCCCTCTTCCACTTTGATTTCCAGCTTGAGATCGAAGTCCTTCGCCGTGACCTTCCGGTCGACGAGGAACGTGTTGCCCGCTTTGTGCTCCCGCGTGGAGACGCCGACAATCGTGCCCTCCTCGACACTCCAGACGCCGGGCTCGCCGTCCCACCCCTTGAGGTCTCTGCCGTCAAAAAGCGAAACGAAGCCGGTGTGATCCGCAAAATCCAGAGGCGCCGGTTCAGGAAAAACGCCGTTCACCTGGCCTGCGATGTTCGGTTGCGCCGTGGGCGCCTGGGTTTGCGCGTCAACGAGGGCAGCGGTCAGAAACAGAGCGGCGACAAAGCAGGCAAACCTGAGATGCACAGTTCTCTCCGCAAAACGAATGCAGCCATAGTATCCGCAATGCGGCTCAGAGTGGGCGCTCCGCCACCGCTGCCACGCGCTGCGCGGCGGGCGGTTGAGCGGGAACGTCCGGGCTGGGGGGCTTCTTCGCATTCTGCTTTCTCAGGCGCTTCTTGCGCACCTCATTCGCGGCGACCAGGAACAGCGAGACAAAGGTGACTGCGAGCAGCGCGGCCGCGGTCACCCCCGTGAGCTGCTCCATGTCGCCAACCAGCAGCGCCAGCCCTCCAAAGACGAACAGCAGATGCGCGCAGAAAACCTGCAGCGAAGCCTTGCCCAGCGTGAGGAACGGCTCGCGCGCCACCACCGCGCGCACAAATCGGCGCAGCCAGTAAAAGATGACGAGGAAGGCTGCAATGTTGAGCACGCGCAGCGGACCGATCTGCCACTTGTCGAGCAGCAGACCAAGCGACTGCTCCGTCAGGTGCGGCCCAAGCCAGCTGTGCCGGACCCCGACGAAAAAGAGGCAGACGGCCGCGCTCAGCGCGATCCCCCAGCGCGGCACATACTTCAGCGGAACGTCGTTGTGCGCGGAGCGTGCGCCGAGCCACAGGCCGACGATCCACACCATCTGCCACGCAAAAAGATTGAACGCACCCGTCTCCTGGAGCGGAATCTGCAGGTGCGTCAGATGCACGACCCCGGTGTGGACCAGGTCCCGGAGCCCGAACTGCGCTCCCAGCCAGATCAGCACGCTGACGCTGAGCACGGTCTTCCAGCCCCACCGAATCGCTGCGGAAAGAAACAGCGGCGTCAGGAAGAGGAACAGAACGTACAACGGCAGGATGTCCAGCAGCGGCGGGCAGTAGATGAGAAAAATGGAACCGGTGATCGCGACAGCGGGGTGGTTCAGATAAAAGTTGAGCAGGTTGGTGATCGCAGCGCGGTGATGGTGTACCGCCCAGCTGGCGGCCACAGTAAAAGCAAGCGCCAGCAGAAAGAGGTGATACCCGTACAGCTTGAACGAGCGCCGCCACATGTGCGACCGCACGCCCACCGGGTCCTCCATGGATTTGCGGATGTAGAGACGCCCGATCAGAATCGCAGAGAGAAAGACGAATCCTTCGGCCGAAGAGAAGAACCCAAACGGCTCGTTGACCAGATTGCTGAATTGCGTCGGCAAATGCGTCAGCGTCATCCACACGAGGAAGAGTCCGCGCAGGGCATCGAGTTCGGGGAGCCGCTGAAGTCTGGGGAAATGCATGCCGCGTGACACCCCGCCGTCGCGGGGCGCTCCTTGGTTAGACGCGGCTCCGTAGGACGGGTTGCGGAGCCTCCATCAGCCAGAGGCCCCACCGAACGGTAAAGGGCCGGAAAGATCGTTGCCGGGCTGAAGTCCTTCTATTGTGGCTGAATTTTCCGCGGGCGTGAAAGGTTAGCGGCGAAGGCAACCCTTCCGAGGGCAGCAACTCCCCCGCCGCGAAACTACTGTAGATCGATCTCGCCGGTGATCACGTGGGCGCGCAGCCGGTACTCTCCCGTGTGCACGGTCTTGGTGAAGCTCCGGAAAAATCCGCCCTTGTCCACCCCGAAGGCCGACGCGTTCACCTCGCCAATGTCCACCGACGCGTCCACGCGCCTGTAGCTCCCGGTCTCCGGCGTGTTCACGACAATCTGGCCGGCGTACAGATCGACGTCCTTGTCGCCCGCGATCTCCCGCACCGTCACCTCGCCCGCCCCCATGTGGAAGCGCAGGTTGGTCTTGCGCGGCACCTCGATGCGGATACGCAGATTCGCGTTGTGAAAGTCGTTGCCCGTGATGTTCAGCCGCCCGTAGCCGGGCGTTCCATCGAAGCGCAGCTCCACATAGCCGTTGTACTCCTCGCGATCCACTGTGCAGGACACGCGGATCGTCTCCGCATCCGTGCCCACAATCTCCACGCCCGCGGGCCGCGACTGGATCACCACATCCGCCCGCGCCCGCAGCGGCGCCTCGATGGGATGAGCGCAATCCCCGACCGTCTCCGCTCGTCCTGAAGCCCCAGCCGCCAGCACCAGCGCTGCCATCGCTGCCGCGCACACGTATTTCATGCCGCGAAGTACGCAATCCATCCCGGAAAGGTTCCCGCGAACGGCCGCCCCCGCACGTACAACGATCCTGGCTCGATTCACTTCTTATTCACATCGCTTTAAAACGGCCTCCAGGCCGCAGGTCACCAAGGACTTTACGGGCAGGATGAAAGCGCTCAGCGATCCAAACCGCCTCCACCCGATCGACAAGGATAGCAACCTCCTCCGGGTCATCGTCGAGACTCCCGCCGGAAGCCGCAACAAATTTGCTTACGATCCTGAACAGGCGATCTTCACGCTCAAAAAAGTTCTGCCCGCCGGGATGTCGTTCCCCTATGACTTCGGTTTCCTTCCGCGTACCCTCGCCCCCGACGGTGACCCCATTGACGTGCTCCTGCTCATGGATGAGCCGGCCTATCCCGGCATCGCAGTTCTGGCGCGGCTGATTGGCGTGATTGAGGGCGAGCAGATCGAGAAGCAGCCGAAGGGCAAGCTCCGCAAGATTCGCAACGATCGCCTCGTGGCCGTGGCCGAGGCCAACCACATGTATGCCAACCTGCGACGGCTGCGAGACCTGCCCTCGCACTGGCTGAAGGAGCTGCAGGAATTTTTCGTCCACTACCACAGCCTCGAGGGCAAGGAGTATCGCCTCCTCGGTTGCAGGGGGCCGGACGCTGCCATGCAACTGGTTCGCCAGGCGAAGAAGGAGGCCCGCGGCCAGCCATGAGCGAGATGGTGATCCGCTTCCTCGTGGGTGGCGTCGTCGTGAGCCTCTTTGCGATGCTCGGCGATGTCCTGCGTCCGATGAGCTTCGCCGGACTCTTCGGCGCGGCGCCGTCGATCGCGCTCGCCACCGTCAGCCTCACCATCCATAAAGAAGGCCGCCTCTACGCAGCCGCCGAAGCGAAGACGATGATCCTCGGCGCGGCGGCCTTTCTCGTCTATGCAGCCCTGGCCAGCCTCATCCTGCGCCGCCGCCGGCGCAGCACGCTTGCCACCGCGCTCGTGCTCATGCCGGTCTGGTTCGGCATCTCCTTCGGCCTCTGCCTCACCCTCGCCGGGAGGCTGTGACGTGATCCAGATCAGGCTCTCCGGCCTTCGCGCGACCAGGCCCCATCAGTACCTCGCGCGCTTCGTCTTCGGCGGAGCTGCCACGCTTCTCGCCGGTCTCATCGCCCAGCACTTCGGACCCGCAGTCGGCGGCCTCTTCCTCGCGTTCCCCGCGATCTTTCCCGCGAGCGTGACGCTGATCGAAAGCCACGAAAAAGAACGCAAGCGCGCCATCGGCCGCGATGGCACTGCCCGTGGCCGCGTGGCTGCGGGCATCGATGCCGCGGGAACGGCACTCGGCTGCCTCGGTCTCGCAGGCTTCGCGCTCGTCCTCTGGCGGCTGCTGCCTCACCGGAATTCCTGGCTGGTCATTGCCCTGGCCACGCTCGCATGGGTGGCAATTTCTGTCGCGCTGTGGGAACTCCGCAGAAAGCACCCCTTCCGCAGGCACTCTCACCGGGCTGCGACCCATCCTCCGCGAGCCCACAGCGCCCGCTGAACACGGATCGCTACCGGCTACAGGCCACCGGCTACCGGCTGCTCTTCAGCTTTTCCACCACCACCGGCGCCAGTTGCGAGACATTCCCTGCGCCCAGCGTCAGGATCGCGTCGCCCTCGCGCGCGTTCCCGATCGCCCGCGCCACGGCTTCATCGCTCGACGCCGCATACTCCACACCGCTGCCGTGGATCTTCTCCACCAGGGCTCTCGCCGTGATCCCGGCAATCGGCTCCTCGCTCGCCGCGTAGATGTCCAGCACCTGCACGCTCGCGGCATCGTCGAAGGCGTGGACGAACTCCTCCATCAGATCCCGCGTGCGTGTGTACCGGTGCGGCTGGAAGATCACATGCACCCCGCTGTACCCGCACTCCTTCGCCGCCTGCAGCGTCGCGCGTATCTCCGTTGGATGATGCCCGTAGTCGTCGACCACCGTCACGCCGCGCACGCATCCCTTTACCTGGAAACGCCGGTCGACGCCCCGGAACGACTTCAGCCCAGCCGCAATCGCCTCCGGCCTGATCTCCAGCTGCGTCCCGATCGCCAGCGCCGCTGTCGCATTCAGCACGTTGTGGATGCCCGGCACATGCAGTTCCAGCGGTCCGTAAACCTCGCCATCGGCGGCAATCTCGAATCGCGTGCGGCAGGCCCGCGGCCCCGCACCCGGAGCCGGCGTCTCCGCTCCCGGCAACTCGGGCAGCAGCCGCAGCACAAAATCCGCCTGCGGCGACATGCCGTAGGTGAACACCCGCCGCCGTACGCGCGGCAAAATCCCGCGGAGCAGCGCGTTGTCCACACACGCCACGCACGCCCCGTAGAACGGCACGCGCTCCATGAACTCGACGTAGGCATTCTCCACATCCGCCATGTCGTGGTAGCAGTCCATATGCTCGCGGTCCAGATTCGTCACCACCGACAGAATCGGCGAGAGCCGCAGGAACGAGCGGTCGCTCTCATCCGCCTCCGCCACCAGATACTGGCTCTGCCCCAGGCGCGCGTTCGACCCCATCGCGTCCACGCGCCCGCCGACCACGACCGTCGGATCCAGCCCCCCCGCCGTCAGCACCGACGCCACCATGGAGGTCGTCGTCGTCTTCCCGTGCATGCCGGCGATGGCAATCCCATACTTCAGCCGCATCAGTTCGGCCAGCATCTCCGCGCGCTGGATCACCGGAATCTTCCGCGCCCGCGCCTCCGCTACTTCAGGATTGTCCTCGTGCACCGCCGAGCTGATCACCACCACGCTCGCTCCCACGACATTCGCCGCTGCGTGCCCCTCGAAGACCGTCGCGCCCAAAGTGGTCAGGCGCTCGGTCACCGGCGAGCGCCGCAGATCCGACCCGCTCACCGGGTAATGCAGATTCAGCAGGATCTCCGCGATCCCGCTCATCCCGATCCCGCCAATGCCGATAAAGTGAACCCGCTGCGCCTTAGCAAACAATGTTGATTTCCCCGCTCCCAGCTACAGCCCACCGGCTACAGGCCACCAGCCACCGGCTACAGGCCACCGGCCACAGGCTACAGGCCACCGGCCACAGGCTGGACTTACTGCTTCATCGTGTGCAGCACCAGACTCTTCTGGTTGATGAACCCGATCACCACATCGAACTGCCTGCGTCCCTCCCAGTCCTTCTGCGTGATCGGGTAGTGGAAGATCAGCTGCCCTTCGACCTCCTGCCCTGGCGTCATCGTGATCCCGCGCGGCATGGGGGTTTTCTTCTGCGCTTCCAGCTGCGGGTAGGCGATAAAGACCTTCCGGTAATCCTCGCCGCTCGCGGCCAGGCTCTGCAGAATCTCTCCGTTCGGCAGCGTCACCTCGCCCCACATATCGTGCAGGAACAGCGGCAGCTTCGTTGTGCTTTTCACCTTCACATCGGCCACCACAATCACTTCGTCATACACATCCGGACCGCCCTGCAGCCCCCCCAGTCCCGCGCCCGTCGTCATCTCGCGATGGATCGGGTAGGCCTGCAGCGACACCACCTGTCCGGTATGCACCGGCCCGGTGTACGTTACCCAGACGTAGGTGCCAATGATGGCCACGACGATGGCGATCGCCGCGAACACCACGAGTAAAGGATGAAACCCCGTCCTCTCGCTTTCGGACATATCGCTCCCGATTCTACTGAACTTTGCCGCCGTGCCCCGCTCCGGCCTGTTTCCGGCCTGCGTGGCCCCGCAGCCCCCTGAGAAATTCCTTCGCCCCGCGCGTGTTCAGCACATCCGCCTTCGTCAGCCACGCGCGCCGCAACTGCTTCACCCCGTAATGCATCTTCGCCAGGTGACTCGTATGATGCGAGTCCGTGTTCACCACAATCCGGCAACCCAGCTCTTTGGCCCGCCGCAGGTCCCGGTCGCACAGGTCCAGCCGGTCCGGATACGCGTTGTGCTCGACCGCGCAGCCCGTCTCCGCCGCCTTCTTCAGCACCGCCTCCACATCCAGCGCATAAGCCTCGCGGCGCAGCAGCAGCCGTCCCGTTGGATGCCCCAGGATCTTCACATGCGGATTCTCCATCGCCCGCAGCATCCGCTCCGTCATCTGCTCGGCCGGCATGTTGAACAGCGAATGCACGCTCGCGATCACCACATCCATCTGCGCCAGTACTTCGTCCGATAAATCCAGCGACCCATCCGCAAGGATGTCCACCTCGATCCCGGAGAAAACGCGAATCTTCCCCTCCATCTCCCCGTCGACGGCGCGAATCCTCTGGATATGCTCCAGCGCCCGCTTGTCGTCCAGCCCCATCGTCATCGCCAGGTTCTTCGAATGATCGGTGATCGCGATGTACTCGTATCCGCGCGCCAGGCCGGCCTCAGCCATCTCCCGGATCGTGTTCTTCCCATCGGTCTCGACCGTATGCATGTGCACATCGCCGCGGATGTCCTTCTCTTCGATCAGCACCGGCAGGCGGTGCTCCTCCGCGGCCTCGATCTCCCCGTTGTTCTCCCGCAGCTCCGGCGGAATCCAGTCCAGCCCCAGCGCTGCGTAAATTTCCTCCTCCGTCGCGCCGGCCACGAACGAGCCATCTTCGATCTTCGCCAGTGCATACTCGCTCAGCGTGTATCCGCGCTTCAGTGCCCGCTGCCGCACAGTCACGTTGTGCATCTTCGATCCCGTGAAATACTGCAGCGCCGCCCCATACGATCCCACCGGCAGCAGCCGCACATCCACCTGCAAACCGCTGCGCAGCCGGAAGCTGACTTTGTTCTGCCCTTTGGCGAGCATCGTGTTCACCGCCGGGTAATTCGCCACATATTCCACCGCTTCGCCCACGCAGTCCTCCGCGCACGCCGGGCCGGTCGCCAGTATGTCCAGGTCTCCCACGGTGTCGCGCCCGCGGCGCAGCGATCCCGCCGGCAGAATCGTCGTGATGCCTTTGAATTTCTTCAGATACGCAATCAGCTTCTCCGCCGCCTCTTCCGCGTCGTCGATCAGGAACCGCCCGCTGCGCTGCTTGTAATCCTCGATCCCCTTGCGCAGCTTCTCGATCAGCTTTTCGCCCATGCGCGGCAGACCGCCCAGCCGTCCCGCGGCGATCGCCTTCTCCAGCTCTTCCACTGAGCCCACCTGCAACGCATCCCACAGCAGCGCCACGGTCTTCGGACCCATCCCGGGCAGCCGCAGCAGTTCCAGCATCGTCGGCTTGTACTTCAGCAGCAGCTCTTCCCGCAGCGGCAGCGTCCCGGCCTTCTCAATCTCCTGGATGTTCGCCGCCATCCCCTTGCCGATGCCGGGGATCTCCTGCAGCTTCTTCGGGTCATGGGCCAGGGTGCTCAGCTGCACCGTGCACTGCTCCACAGCCTCCGCCGCCCGCCGGTATGACCGGATGCGAAACGGGTCCCCCTGGCTGATCTCCAGCAGATCCGCCGTGTCCGCCAGCAACTGCGCTATCGATCGATTGTCCATCGAGGATTGATTACATCACGTCCCGGACCACCGCACCCGGGTACGCATCCCCGTCATCGACGCGATCAAAGCGCCGACACAGATTTGGACGTCTGTCCCCAGCAGGGCCGCCGCTGGCGTGCGTGCGGTTGCGGCTTCCCATTCAAGCCGGCCAGGGCTTGAATGGGGATCGCGCGAACGGAGCCTGCAGAACACACGCCGAGTTGCTGATGGAGTTGGAGAACTGGCTGGAGAGTCGGGCGTGAGTCAGGCAGCGTCGGCGCCGGTTGTAGCGCCTGCGTCACGCGATCTTACCACCTGATCTGCCTGGGGGCCCTTCTGGCCCTGCACGATGTCGAACTCCACATCGTCGCCCTCTTTCAGGCTCTTGTATCCGTCCACCTGAATAGCACTGTAGTGGACGAACACATCGGGACCATCATCCCTCCCGATGAACCCGTATCCTTTGGCGTTGTTGAACCACTTGACCTTGCCTTTGTACTGAGCCACGTACGCGAACCTTCCTCTCAGGCAGATTGTGGTTGGGGATACCAACCTGCACTGATTCAGACGCGTTGGCTTTCGCTTTGGTTTTCTGTCTTTCCGCGGAACCTGATGCGGTTCCTTACTTCTTCTTGCGCCGCTTGTTGCGCAGCGACCGCGCATAGAACATCACCGAGATCAGCGTCTTTCCGTCACGAATTTCGCCTGCATCTGCCAACTTTAGTAACTCACTCAGCGGCACGAACTGCAGCTCGAAGCTCTCGTCTTCCTCCGGCTGTGCCTCCCCGGCTGTCAGACCTTCAGCCAGAAAAACCTGCATCCATTCCCCAAGAAATCCAGGACTTGCGAAATATCGCACCAGCTTCGACCACTTCTTCGCGGTGTACCCGGTCTCCTCCTTCAGCTCGCGCTTCGCCGCTTCCAGGTGATCTTCGCCGTCGTCCATCTTGCCCGCCGGCACTTCATATAAATAATGTTGCGCCGCGTGCCGGAACTGCCGCTCGATCAGCACCAGCGGATCTTTTTTGCTCTTCCGGTCGTCGACGGCCAAAATTACCGCCGATCCGTTATGCCGGATCACATCGCGCATCGCCTTCTTGCCCGTCGGTTCTTCGATCTGATCCCGCATCACGCGAAACAGCGGCCCCCCGAAGACCTCCTTCGACGACATGACCTTCGCCGGCCCGCCATGCCGGACCTTCAGCTTGCGAACCACCGGCACCTCGTGCTGCGCCTGCTGCTTGCCCTGCTTCTTCTTCGCCATCGCTGATCGCGCTCCTGTCCTTACCCTACCATTCACAAATCCGCGCGATGATGAACGTTCCTATTCCCTATTCCCTATTCCCTATTCCCTACTTCATCACTTCTGCATCCTCACCCCAGCCCGCGGCATCGGAACAGTGTTCCCCCGCACGCTGCCCATGCCGCTCCACCATCGCACTGAACCCGTCCCCATGAGAAACTTCCTTGAGGCCGCTCTGCCGTGAAGGTCGACTGCTACCCCATCTCGCTCCTGCCCCGGCAAAGCCGGCTCTTCCTCGACTACACCTCAAGCCACGAGGCACTGGCCCCCTTTTTCAATTCCACCCCGTGGTCCACCGACTGGGCGAAAACCATCCCTGCCCAGGACGCGGCCCATCGCGACAAGCTGGCCGATCTCCTGCTGGAGCAGAACCGCGGGTGGGGTGCTTTCGGCAAAACCCTCGCCAACATCGAGCGCCTGCGGGGCGGAGCCGGCGCAGTCCTCACCGGACAGCAGGTCGCCCTTTTCACCGGGCCGCTCTTCACCCTCCTCAAGGCCGCCACCATCGTCCGCCGCGCCCAGGACGCAGGAGCCGTGCCCGTCTTTTGGCTCGCCTCAGAAGATCA
>JBKICP010000427.1:0-3084 GCA_046567085.1 Acidobacteriota bacterium | reverse complement strand
TCCGCCAGCCCGTACTGACTGGGGTTCTTCGCCATGATCGTCACCGCCAGGATGATCGGTACGTAATTCTTCGTTTCCACCGGCAGATTATTGCGCCGGTACAGCTGCCAGAAAGATGCATAGCCCGTCCGTTCCACGGCGCGCTGTACGTTGCCCGGACCCCAGTCGTACGCCGCCATGGCCAGGTACCAGTCGCCGAGCTGGTTGTACATCTTCTTGATTTCCCGCGCGTAGGCTTCCGTCGAGTCCACAGGATCGAAGCGCTGATCCTCCCACGCGTTGTGCACCAGTCCGTAGGTTCCCCACGGCATGAACTGCCACATCCCGGCCGCTCCCGATCGGGGATTCACCACCCCAGGCCGGAACCCGGACTCCGCCACCGCCTGGTAAATCAGGTCCTGCGGCAGGTGATTCTCCTTCAGCACGCCCTGGATCATCTTCTTATAGCGGCCCAGGCGCTCCAGCGAAGCCACGATGGTGGCGTGCCCCCGCGGATTGTTGGTGAAGAAGTCGATGTAGTTGGCTACCACGCTGCTGGCAAAAGGATTCAGCTTCAGCGGCAGATCCGAACGCGTGGTCTTCAGTTCGGCTTCTGTCTTCGCCGTTGCTGAAGCGCTGGCCGTCGTCGTCAGGTTCCCCGCAATATCCACCGGAGAGGGTTCGGTCTCCTGCTGCGGACCGCTTCCTTCGCGCATCGCGTCCATTTCCAGCGTGTTCTCCGCGTCCACAATGCGGTTGAACTCGCCGGAAAGCCGGGGATCTTTCCGAATGTCGCAGTTGCAGCGCAGCATCAGATCAACGGCGTAGTTGAAGTTGGCCCGCGCCGCCTGGTAATTCGACTGCTGATAATTACTCAGCCCCTCGTGGTAGGCCTTCTCCACCGAGGCAATCAGCTGCTCGTCCCGATGTTCCTTTTCCGCCGCGGCATCTTCAGCCGCGCCTTCCGGAGCCCCGGCGTTCTGCCCCGCTGTCGCGCCTGGCGATCCCGCCCTTCCGCCGCCTGCCAGAGTGGGTGCATTCGCGCGCTTCGAAAGACGCGCGTTGGCCCCCTGGTGCGAGGGGCAACCTGTCAGGACCATTAGCGCAGCAAGGCTGCCTGCAAACAAAATCCGTTTCACTACCATGGTGGGAGCGTGGGTGTCTCTATTGTATTGCCCGCCTCGCTCCTGAAGCGCCGCCGGCCGCATTTTCTCAGGAATCCAGTGCCGCCGCTCCCCGGCTGCTTCTGCCAGCTCCTCTGCGGCGCTCCGCAAAATGCCGTAAACTGAGGCATCTGGCAAGTTTCTTCTCCCGGCCCGCCACTGCCGGCTCGGCTTGCGTTTCTCTTCATGGACAGTCAATACATCCGCAATTTCGCTATCATCGCCCACATCGATCACGGCAAGTCCACGCTTTCTGATCGCCTCCTCGAGCTCACCGGCTCCCTCACCTCCCGTGAGATGCAGGCTCAGGTCCTTGACGCCATGGATCTTGAACGCGAGCGCGGCATCACCATCAAGGCCCATTCCGTCCGCATGATGTACCAGGCAAAGGACGGCCAGCTTTATCAGCTCAACCTTATCGACACCCCCGGCCACGTCGACTTTTCCTACGAGGTCTCCCGCTCCCTGGCCTCCTGCGAAGGCGCTCTGCTCGTCGTCGATGCCTCCCAGGGAGTCGAGGCCCAGACCCTCGCCAACGCCTATCTCGCCATCAACCACGGCCTCGAAATCATCCCCGTCATCAACAAAATCGATCTGCCCAGCGCCGATATTCCCCGCACCCGGGAAATGATCGAGCAGGCCGTCGGACTCGACGCAACCGATGCCATTCCCGTCTCCGCCAAGACGGGCCAGGGTGTCCCCGATATCCTCGAAGCCATCGTTCACCTGCTGCCCCCGCCCAAGGGCGATCCCAACGCGCCGCTCCAGGCGCTCATCTTCGATTCCTGGTTCGATCCCTACCGTGGCGTCATCGTCCTGGCCCGCGTCGTCCACGGCCGCATGACCACCGGCATGAAGATTCGCCTCATGTCCAACGGCCGCGTCTTCGACATCGAGTCCATGGGCGTCCTTACTCCCAAGCCCGTCGAGATCGGCGAGCTTTCCGCCGGTGAAGTCGGCTTCTTTGTCGCCACCATCAAGAACGTCGCGGACACCCGCGTCGGCGACACCGTCACTGACGATGCCCGTCCCGCATCCGCCGCGCTGCCCGGCTTTGAGGAAATCAAGCCCATGGTCTTCGCCGGCCTCTACACCGTCGATTCCCATGAGCACACCCTGCTCCGCGATGCCCTCGAAAAGCTTCGCCTCAATGACTCCTCTTTCTTCTTCGAGCCGGAATCCTCCGCCGCCCTCGGCTTCGGCTTTCGCTGTGGCTTTCTCGGCCTCCTCCACATGGAAATCATCCAGGAGCGCCTCGAACGCGAGTTCAACCTCGACCTCATCACCACCGCGCCCAGCGTCCGCTACAAAATCCACATGACTGACGGCTCTCTGCTCGAAGTCGATAACCCCTCCCGCTGGCCCGATCCCTCCGAAATCGATCGCATTGAGGAGCCGATCATCACCGCCACCATCCTCACCAACGAGGAATACGTCGGCGGAATCCTCAAGCTGGTCGAAGAAAAGCGCGGCAAGCAGAAAAATTTCGAATACGTCTCGCCCACCCGCGTCATGCTCACCTACGAACTGCCGCTCAACGAAATCGTCCTCGACTTCTACGACCGCCTCAAGAGCGTCAGCCGCGGCTATGCCTCGCTCGACTACCACCTCTCCGGCACGTGGGTTTCGCCCATGGTCAAAATGGATATCCTCGTCTCCGGAGACCCCGTCGATGCGCTCTCCATCATCGTCCATCGCGACTTCGCCTACGAGCGCGGCCGCGCCCTGGTCTCGAAGATGCGCGAGCTGATCCCTCGCCAGCAGTTCGAAGTGGCCATTCAGGCCGCCATCGGCGCCAAAGTCATCGCCCGCGAAACCGTCTCCGCCCTGCGCAAAAATGTCATCGCCAAGTGTTACGGCGGCGACATCAGCCGTAAGCGCAAGCTGCTCGAAAAGCAGAAGGAAGGCAAAAAGCGTATGAAGCGCATCGGCCGCGTCGACA
>JBKICP010000426.1:0-10830 GCA_046567085.1 Acidobacteriota bacterium | reverse complement strand
TTTGCAGCATCCTCAGCCAGGGACGCATCTGACACATTCCGCAGCACTTGCGAGCGGTATCCACGTCCGCATCACCCGCATCTCGCTGAAAACAAAGCAGCGCCAATTTTGGAAAAAAGTTTTTGGAAATTTCGCGCGCAGGTTTCCCGATTTGGGAAATGCTGGCGGAAGCCAGGGGCCGCGCTCGGAGTCACGGCCGCCGATTCGATTACGCCGGATTCAGGCCGATTCCTCGCTGAGGGTTCCCACCCGAGGACCCACATCTGCCAACTGCAGCAGATGTCGGGCACCCGCACCCGCATTGTCGCGGACCGGACACCTGGGCCACCCCGCCACCGTGTGTGTCCGTGGCACAAATGGGTGGGTGCGTCGTAGTCGTGGGTTCGGTGGTGGATTCGGTTATGACGCACACTGCGCGGCTGCGGTTATGGTTCGGGCAGAGGGGCGCCGGGAGTGAAAAGGCTGGCCCTGGCGGGCCAGCCTTTCGCGGTTAAGGGTTGGAGCGCGTTACTTTCCGCCGGTCTTCTTTGCGGCTGCCTTGTGATGGTGCGGCTTCGGGTTGCGAGGCTGCGCCTTCAGGGAGCTCTCATCGACAGGGCTCGTGCCGGGCACGTCGTTGTCGAAGCTGGCGCCAGAGGGAACGAGGTAGTTCTGCACCTCATCCTGACCGCTGGCCCCGGTTTTCACCTGGATGCGGCTGGCATCGATGCCCTTATCGGTGACCAGGTAGTCTTTGGTGTTGACGGCACGCTGCGCCGCCACGTCCTGAGCGGTCATCTGCTTGCCGCGATGATGTCCCTTTTTCTCGGGCAGAGGAGCGGAGTTGCCGACCACGACGACGGTGGCGTCCGATTTCTGCTGGGCGTTCAGGGCGACGTCATCGAGGCAGGCCTTGGCTTCGTTGTTCACCCGCTCCGGACGCCGTTTGTCGCTGAACTGCAGAGCGCAGAGGGTCTGCGTCTTGGGCTGCGGCGGCGGAGGCGGAACCTGAACCTCAACCGAGGCGGTCGACGAGACGCTGTGCGACTTGTCGTCCTGCACGGTGCAGGTCACGGTGATGTTGCCCGCGGGAGCGCCGGTGGTGGAGAGGGTCGCCGAGCTGCCGGTTCCGCTGATCGAACCGCCGGAGCTGGAGTAGCTGTAGGTGAGCGGACGATTCTGCGGGCTGGAGCCGGTGGCGGTGATCGTGGCGCTGGTCCCCGACATCACGGTGGATGGATTGGCCGAGCAGGAAACGGTGGGCGGATCGAAGGGCTTCACGGTGAAAGGCGCGGAGCAGGAAGCCGTGGTATTCGGCTTCGTGCCTTCCTTGCCTTTCTTTCCTTCTTTGGCTTCGGCCTTCACCGTGTAGTTGCCGGGTTCAAGCGAGGCGGTATTGACGGTGGCGGTGGTACCGTTGCCGGTGACACCTTCGCCGCTCCACGTGTAAACCACGTCCCAGTTCTTTTTGGTGGCCACCGATCCGGGAGTGGCAGTCACAGTTTGGGCGTCGCCCGGATAGATGGACGGAGCGCTGGCATTGCAGTCCAGCTTTAACGGCTCGATCTTTTTACAACCCAGAGAGAAAAAGATCAGGCCAGTCGATGCCAGAACCAGACAAGAAGATTTGAGAGTTGGTGCGTTCATATTTGTTATCTCCGCATTCGAATACGTTCATGTCATCCGGTGAGACCGCTCGTTCTAAGTGCAAGCGCGAGCATGACTGCAATCCCGTCCGGTTTGCGATGCGAGAAGCGGCTTGAAGGCGAACCGCAGCATTCGTTCAACAGTGTAGTACTAACCGTCCAATCCGGCATCTGTACAATTCGCACCCGTTGGGCCGGGAACCAGCCCTGGATCGCCGGAACAAGAGCGGCGGTGGCCAATGTGCGGGTGCCCGTACTTCAGTAGACGGATTGCGAGGCTGCGCAAAGTGTACTGGATGGTAACTGGAGAATATTTCGAGATACGATTTGGCGCGGGTTTTGCCGGAATTTCGCGGAAATAACGCTATCGTTACTATCCAAAGAGAGCACAGCTGCTTCCCGTATTGGAGCAGGATCCGAAGTGAAATAGGTGGTTACTGCAGATACCTGTCACTTGCGTCATCTGTATCAAATTTTGACGGGTTCGGGCAGTTTCGCCAGCCGGGGATGCGCGGCGAGGTCGCTGCGCAACTGATCCACGGTGCTGAACTGGAGGGCATGCAGACCCAGGCGCTCGGCAGCGTGGACGTTATCGATGCGGTCATCGAGGAAGAGAGCTTCTTCGGGACGGACGCCGAGTTTGTCACAGGTGAGGTAGTAAATAGCGGGATCGGGCTTGGCGATGCCCAGCTCGCAGGACCAGGTGAGCTGGTTGAAGCCGGCCAGCCACGGGAAGTCGCGGCGCATGGTACGGAGGACGTCGGGGCCCATGTTGGAGAGAATGGCGGTGAGCAGGCCGGCGTTCTGGAGGGTGCGGACCCAGGCGAGCATGGGCTCGCTGACCGAGGTCCACATGACGACGTCGGTGGCAACGAGGGCGTCGATCTGCGCGGAGGTGAAGGAGAGGCCGGCATCGCGGGCGAATCCTGCCCAGTAACCGGGACCGTCGAGGATGCCGAGGTCGTAGTTGTGGCGATCGCGCCAGTAGAGGCGCTCGAAGGTGTCGATGTCGAGCCCGGTGAGGGAGACAAGCTTCTGATGAGCGGCGCGATCCTGGCAGCAGAGGACCTCGCCGTAGTCGAAGATGACGGCACGGAGCATGATCCATGGTAGCCGGTGGCCTGGAGCCGGTGGCTCGTAGCGTGGGCAGCTCCTTATGAAAAGATGGGCTGGTGCGATTTTCGGCGAGAACGGCGTGGGATCTGGGAGAGACGCGGCTGGCGCGCGCGCTGCGCGAACGGCGGGCAGCGGGCAGAGAAGTTCTCGACCTGACGGCGTCGAATCCGACGCTGTGCGGGTTTGTGTATGACGAGGGCGGGATTCTGGCGGTGCTCGGAGAGCGGGCGGCGCTGATCTACGACCCGGATCCGCGAGGCATGCGGCGGGCGCGCGAGGCGGTATGCGACTACTATCGCCAGCGCGGGGCGCAGGTCGATCCGGAGCAGATTTTTCTGACGACCGGAACGAGCGAGGGGTATGGCTGGCTGTTCCGTCTGCTGTGCGAGGCAGGCGATGAGGTCCTGATTGCGCAGCCGAGTTATCCGTTGTTCGATTTTCTGGCGCAGATCGAGGACGTGCGGCTGGTGGCGTATCCGCTGGTATACGACCACGGCTGGCAGATTGATTTTGCCGGGCTGCGGCAACGGATCACGCCGCGGACGCGGGCGATTGCGCTGGTCCATCCGAATAATCCAACGGGTCATTTCACGAAGGCGGCGGAGCGGCGGGAACTGGAAGCGATCTGCACGGAGCAGGGGCTGGCGCTCATTGTGGACGAGGTGTTTCTGGACTACTCCTTTGCGGAGGGTGACTCGCCGCTGCGCGGCCCTGGAGTCGAGAAGGGACGAAGTTTTGCTGCCGGGGAGCATCCGTGCCTGATGTTTGTGCTGAGCGGGATCAGCAAGATTGCGGCGCTGCCGCAGATGAAGGCGGCGTGGATTGCTGCGTTCGGACCGGCGGCGGAGCGGCACGAGGCGGAGGAGAGGCTGGAAGTGGTGGCGGATACATTTCTCTCGATGAATGCGCCGGTGCAGTGCGCGCTGCCGGCGTGGCTGGCGGGGAGCGACGCCATGCAGAAGCAGATCCAGGAGCGAACGCGGGCGAATCTGCTGCAATTGGATCAGGAACTGTTACGATCTCCGGCGGTGACTCGTCTCGCGGTCGAAGCGGGATGGTATGCGGTGCTGCGGGTTCCGGCGCTGGGCAAGGATGAGGATCTGGCAGTGAATCTGGTAGCGGAGCGCGGGGTGTATGTGCATCCGGGCTCGTTCTTCGGATTCGCGGATGCAGGGTGGCTGGTGGTGAGCCTGCTGACGCCGGAAGAGGATTTCAGGCGCGGCGTCGAGGGGGTCTGCGACGTTTTTGCGGACGCAGAGGCGCGCGGGGACTGAATGCAGATCCCGATCAAGCGAACGGTGGAGCGGATTCCGGGTGGGTTCATGCTGGTGCCGTTGCTGGCGGGCGCGGTAACGCACACATTTGTTCCGCATGCAGCACAGTTCTTCGGGTCGTTTACCGGGGCGCTGTTCGAGGGAGCGCTGCCGATCCTGGCCGTCTTCTACGTCTGTGTGGGCAGTGCAATCGAAGTGCGGGCGCTGCCGCAGGTGGCGAAGCGCGGGGGCGCGCTGCTGGGCACAAAGATCGCGCTGGGCATTGCGGCGGGCGTCATCCTGGGGCATTTTCTGGGGAACGATCCGGTGCGCGCGGGATGGTTCGCGGGCGTGTCGACGCTAGCGGTGGTGGCGGCGATCAACGACACGAACGGCGGGCTGTACATGGCGCTGATGAACCAGTACGGGACCGCGGAAGAGACGGCGGCGTACTCGGTGATGGGCCTGGAGTCGGGTCCGTTTCTGACGATGGTGACGCTGGGGGTGGCGGGCCTGGCGAGCTTTCCGTGGCCGACGCTGCTGGGTGCGGTGCTGCCGCTGCTGGTGGGGCTGGTGGTGGGGAATGTGGACGCGGAGATGCGGCGGTTTCTGAGCCAGGCGACGCCGGTGATGATTCCGTTCTTCGCATTTGCGCTGGGAGCGACGCTGAACCTGAAGCAGGTGTGGGGTGCGGGCCTGCTGGGGATCGGCCTGGGGCTCGCGGTGCTGGCGGTGTCCGGCGTGGCGCTGCTGGCAGTGGACCAGCTCTGTGGAGGCACGGGCATTGCGGGCATCGGCGCAGCGACGACGGCGGGGAATGCGGCGGCGGTGCCGGCTCTGGTAGCGGCGGCCAATCATCGCTATGCGGCAGCGGCAGCGCCGGCGACCGTGCTGGTGGCGTCGAGCGTGATCGTGACGACGATGCTGGCTCCGCTGGCGACGGCGTGGTGGGCGGCGCGGATTCGGAAGGAGCCGGGCAGGGGCAAGCGCGGGAAAGTGCTGATTCTGGCCGACGATCTGACGGGCGCGGCGGATGGTGCGGTGGCGTGTGCTGCACCGGGGCGCGAAGTGATGGTGCAGCTGCGGGACGAGGCGGCGACGGACGCAGAGGTGCTCGCCAGGGATGCAAACACGCGCTGCATGGGGGAAGAGGAGGCGTCGCGGGAGATGCGCCGGTTGGTCGAGCGATACGGGGCCGACGGCAGGGTCCTGTTCAAGAAGGTGGACTCGACGCTGCGTGGGCATGTGGCCGCGGAGATGGTCGCGATCCTGCAGGCGCGGAGCGAGATCCTGCGAGACCGGCCGGTAGCGATCTTTGCGCCCGCCCTGCCTGCGCAGGGGAGGACGGTAGTCGAAGGACAACTACGGGTGCATGGCGTTCCCCTGGAACAGACGGATGCGTGGAAGAGGGAGCGGCGAGCAGCGCATTCCGACATGATGCAGATGCTGGCGGGGCTGGGATTGCGGCTCACCGGGCTGAGTCTTGCGGAGGTGAGGTCGGGAACGGCAGCGATGAAGAAGGCGATGCGCGCGGCGGCGCAGCACGCTGAGGTGGTGATCTGCGATGCAGAGACGGAGGAGGATCTGGCTGCGATTGCGTCGGCGTCGCGCGTCCTGGGAGGAGGCGCGGTGTGGGTTGGATCGGCGGGGCTGGCGCGGCATCTGGCGGGCCTGGTCTGCGGGCCAGAGAGGAGGCCAACGGCATCACGGGAGTTTGCATCGGGTCCCACCTTGTTTATGGTGGGGAGTAGGACGCGCATCGCGCGCGAGCAGGCAGAGCGCCTGGAAGCGACGGGTGTGGAGCGGATGCTGGTTCCTGTGGCCGCGCTGCTCGACGGCGAGGAAGCGAGGGCGCAGGAGGCGAGGGTGCTCGAAGAGTGGCTTGCGGCAGGGAAGGATGTGCTGGTGACGCCGGAGAGCCACGCGGCTCTGCACGATGAACAGGGGGCAGCGGTGGCGCGGGCGATGGCGAGGCTGGTCGTGGGTTGTGCGGACACAGCAGGAGGCCTGGTGGCGACAGGTGGAGAAACGGCGCGAGCGGTGCTCGATGGATGGGGTGTGGAGCGGCTGCGGGTGTTGGGTGAGGTGGAGCCGGGCGTGGCGTTTTCGATGACGGACCGATGGAGGCGCGCGCTGCCGGTGGTGACCAAGGCCGGCGGTTTCGGAAACAAGGAGACGCTGATGCGGTGCAGGGAGTTCCTGAAGGGTTTGCAGCGAGGTGCAGGGACATCGCAGGCCGAGGTGCAGCGATGACACTACCCTTGATTGCAATCACGATGGGCGATGCGGCGGGTGTGGGGCCGGAGGTGGTGATGAAGGGCCTCGGGCACGCGGAAGTGCATGCCCTCTGCCGGGCGCTGGTGATCGGGGACGCTCGGCGGCTGCGGGCGGCGGGAAAGATTGTCGGGAGCCGGCTCGAAGTACGCAGCGTGCGCGAGGACGAGATCGAGAGTGCGGCCTTCGATGCTGCACACGTCGATTGTGTGGATCTCGGGCTGATTCCGGAGGATCTTGCGTGGGGGAAGCTGTCGGCGGCCGCGGGCGAGGCCGCGTATCGATACATTGAAGTGGCAGCGCAGCTGGCGCTGGGGGGACGGGTCGCGGCCATCTGCACGGCTCCGCTCAACAAGGAGGCGCTGCACGCGGCGGGGCACAAGTTTCCCGGGCACACGGAACTGCTGGCGCATCTGACGGGGACGCCGGAAGTCTCGATGATGCTGACGACGCCGAAGCTGCGTGTGCTGCACGTGACGACGCATATCGGGCTGGTGGACGCGATCGAGAAGATCGAGCCGGGGCTGGTGGAACGGACGATCGCGCGCGGGCAGGAGGCGCTGGCGCGCATCGGCATCGCGCAGCCGCGGATCGCGGTGTGCGGCATCAATCCGCATGCGGGCGAGAATGGCCTGTTTGGGCGCGGCGAAGAGGAGACGAAGCTGGTCCCGGCGATTGCGGCGTGCCGCGCGCGAGGATGGAATGTGGAGGGCCCGCTGCCGGCGGATACGGTGTTCTATCGGGCGCAGCGCGGGGACTTCGACCTGGTGATCGCGATGTATCACGACCAGGGACATGGCCCGGTGAAGGTGCTGGGGCTGGAATCGGGCGTGAACATCACGGTGGGGCTGCCGGTGATCCGGACGTCGGTCGATCATGGCACGGCGTTCGATATTGCGGGCAAGGGAATCGCGGATGAGCGCAGCATGATCGAGGCCATCCGGCAGGCGGTGGACCTGGCGCCGCGGGACTAACGAGAGAGGTCTTCGATCATCTTTTCGCGCAGGAGCGTATTGACCCTCGTTTGGTAACCGCTGCCCCCGGCCTTGAGCCAGGCAAGTACGTCGGCGTCGAGGCGGATCGAAACGGGCTGTTTGAGAGGGCGATACCACCTGCCGCGAACCGCATTCTTCCACGCACCGGCGGGAAGTTCGGGGATATCCGTAGTGTCGATCGCCTTGTCGGGGCGCGCAGCGAGAGCGCGGAGTTCGCGGCGCTGGCGGGTGGTGAGACTCTGGCCGGGCCGGAGTTCCACGGTGACGGATTTAGATTTCGAGCGCTTCTTCATAGTCGATTCTTTCCTGCCTGGTGGCCCGGCGTGCCGAAATGATGCGGAGCCATTCCTGGTCTTCATCGATTACCGTATAGGCGACCAGGATCAGCAACCATCCATCCACGCTGCCGATCGTTTGCCAGCGTTCTTCGCCATCCACGACGCGATCCAGCCGCGTGAAGTGAAGCGGATCGAGGAAAACGCGGATTGCTGTATCGAAGCCGATTCCATGTTTTCGGCGATTCAGGAGATTCTTCGCCTCGTCCCAGGTGAATCGCATCTGTCTATACAATAATGAATATACAAAATCGGTTCAAGTCCCAGGGCGAACGCGCTACAGGATGTTGACCGCGCGGGCGGCCAGCAGTGCGATGGTCGCCAGCGAGATGAGGGACTGGATCATCATCAGCACCTTGGCCCAGCGGGAGAGTACCGGCACGTCGGTGGGGGAGAAGGCGGTCGAGGTATTGAAGGCGATGAAGAGATAGTCGACGAAGCCGGGGTTCCAGCACTGCTCTCCCATGGCGATGCGCTTCTGCTGGTCCAGCGTCATCTGGGGGAAGAGGAAGGCCCCGTCGGTGTGGACGCCGGCCAGTTCGCGCGCGGAGGGGCCGCCCCCGTCCAGACGCCAGTACCAGGAGGCGAAGACGAGGATGTTGGTGATCCACAGGGCTGCGGCGGATTCAAGGAGGTTGAGGGGCGTCTCTTTGTGCGAGGGAAGCGCGGCGATGAGGAGGCCGAGAGACCAGATCATGTCGGCGGTGACGGCCGAGGTGAGGAGGTAGCCGAGGACGCGGCTGAGAGTGTTCATTCCGCGCCAGTGAGCCCAGACGATCGGGAGAGTGAGCGCCCCCACCACCGCGAGGAGCAGCCAGTCCGGACCGACAGAGAGCGATTCGGGCAGGGCGAAGCGGAGGCCGCCGGCGGCGAGCAGCGCGAGGCTGGCTGGCCAGCGGGGTTCGGGGTCGGGGTGGGGGTGATTGGGCGTGGGGTTGGCGGGCGTGCTCATGCGCGGGTCAAAGACATAGTACAGGCGCGAGGAGCGGGGGATCAGGGCTGCGATGCGCTTCAGAGGTTGCGCAGGTAGTTGAGGATCTCCGGATTGGTCCAGTCCTGGGCGCCGATGAATTTGCGGCGGATGACCCCGTGGCTGTCGATGATGTAGGTTTCCGGCGGGCGGGTCGTATCGAAGGAGTCGCTGGAGTGGTTGGAGAGGTCGTTAATGGTGGTGATGCCGGCGATGTGGTTGTCGGTAAGGTACTGGCGGTAGGAGGGGTCGTCGGTGTCGAAAGCGACGGCGAGCACGACGACATTCGGCATGTCGCGCTGGAGCTGCATGAGCGAGGGGAATTCTTCGAGACAGGGAGCGCACCAGCTGGCCCAGAAATTGAGGACGACGACTTTGCCGCGATACTGCTTCAGGCTGATGGCCTGGTCGCCGTTGCGGATCACCACCGCCGGCGCGCGCTCGCCCACCTGGGCGGGATGAGAGGAGCGGTTGCAGGCACAGAGCGCAGAGCACAGTGCGCAGAGCACCATGGCAGCGGACAGCGGATGGCGAAGAGCGGACAGGCGCCGAGGGCGAGGCGATGCGAGCACGTTCCTATAATAAAACTTCGTGGACACCCTGCCGCTGCAGCTCTCCGTGATTATCCCCGCGCGTAATGAAGAAGACTGCGTGGGCGCGTGCCTGCGCTCCCTGGCCGTGCAGGAGGAAGACGGCTGGCGATTGGGGCAGGACTGGGAGATTCTCGTCGTCAACGATGCGTCGACAGATCGGACGCGGGAGATTGCCGCGGGCATCGCCGGCGAGCATCCGGGCGTGATCGTGATCGATGCGCCGAAGCTCGAAAAGGGCTGGACGGGAAAGGCCAGCGCATGCTGGACCGGCTACCAGCGGGCGCGGGGCAAGTGGCTGCTGTTCACCGATGCCGACACCATCCACGAGCCGGGTAAGGCGCGCATCGCAATCGTCGAGGCGGAGCGGCACGAGGCGGGGATGCTCTCGTATTCGCCGCGGCAGATCGTGCAGGGGCTGGCGCAGCGCGCGCTGATGCCGCTGGTCTTCAGCGATCTGGCGGCGACCTACACACCGGCGCGGGTAAACGATCCGGCCAACCGGGTGGCGGCGGCTAACGGGCAGTTCCTGCTGGTGCGGCGCGATGTGTACGAGACCATTGGCGGGCACGAGGCGGTGAAGGGCGCGGTGCTTGAAGATGTGGAGTTGGCGAGCTTGGTCAAGCGGCGCAGGCTCGGCCTGCGTTTCCGCTACGCGCCGGAGGCCGTGGCTGCGCGCATGTATCGCAGCTTCGGCGCGATGGTGGAAGGGTGGACGAAGAACCTGGCGCTGCTGTTCGCGAATGCTCCCACGCTGGCGGGGATGCGCCTGCTGCAGCTGGGGGTCCTGGTAGGGATTCCCGCGCTGGTGTTTTTTTTCTGGTGGCTGCGAACGGTGAATCCGGCGGCGCGGACCGGCGTGATGGGCACTCCGCTGGCGACCGCGGCGCTGGTGCTGGTGTGGGTGCGCGCCCTGTGGGGGCTCTACGGACGCGTGGCGAAGTCGAATTTTCCGTGGCGCGACTGCCTGCTCTCCCCTCTGGGAATTCCGCTGTACGCATGGCTGCTGTGGCAGAGTTGGTTCCGCGTGACCGTGACGAAGCAGGTAGTCTGGAAGGGAAGAGAGCAGAAGATCGGCCGGTAGCCGTGGCCGGTGGCAAAAGGCGAGCGGAAGAGCGAGTGAAGGCGGGGAAGAGCGCAGCGATGATTTTGTTAACACGCAAAGCAGAGTTCTCAGCAGCCCACTACTACTGGAACGAGGCATGGAGTGAGCAGGAAAACGCGCGCGTCTTCGGGAAGTGCGCCAATCGTAACGGTCACGGGCACAATTACACGCTGGAAGTGACGGTGGCGGGCGATGTGGATCCGGTGACGGGGTTTGTGGTCGATCTGAAGCAGTTGAAGGACGTGATGGAGCAGGAAGTCGTTGCGGTGTACGACCATCGTCATCTGAACCTGGAGGTCCCGGAGTTCCGGAGCGCGATTCCGACGACCGAGAACATCGCCGTCGCGGTGTGGAAGCGGCTTGAGGGGAAGATTCCCGGGAAGGCGCGCCTGCAGAGGGTGCGGGTCTACGAGATGCCAGATCTGTTTGCGGACTATTACGGGGGCTAGCTGTGGAGTGTCAACAGGTTGTTCCGATCGAGAGCTGATCGGGAGATGGGCGGCGACGCACCGAGACTACCATGCGGCCGATGCCAGTTGTACTGGTGCAGCCAGGGGCCAAGCTCCT
>JBKICP010000425.1:0-19189 GCA_046567085.1 Acidobacteriota bacterium | reverse complement strand
CACATCTATACCTGGGGACCGGCTCTCACGGCCGGAGGCGGTCTTGACTACGATCTGCCTTTCCTCAATCACCGGTTCTCTCTGCGCCTCTTCCAGGCCGACTATGAGTACTGGCATGCCAACTTCGGTCCTGTGCCGCAGATCGGCGGTCGTGCCAACGTCAATGCCGCCCGTCTCAGCGCCGGCATTGTCATGCACTTCGGCAGCATTGTTCCTCCGCCGCCCGTGCAATACGCCTGCTCTGTCAACCCCTCCTCGGTCTTCCCGGGTGAGCAGGTCACCGTTACCGGCACCGCGACCAATCTGAATCCCAAAAAGACCCCTGCCTACACCTGGAGCGGTCAGGGGCTCAAGGTCGGCGGCACCAACCCGACCTCCACCATTGACACAGGCAGCCTCCAGCCCGGCACCTACACCGTTACCGGTCACGTCGCCGAAGGCCAGAAGGCCGGCCAGTCCGCTGACTGCACCGCGCAGTTCACGGTGAAGCAGTTCGAGCCCCCCACCATCAGCTGCACGGCCAATCCTTCGACCGTGAAGCCCGGTGAGAGCTCCACCGTCACCTGCCAGGGCGTCAGTCCGCAGAGCCGTCCGCTGACCTACAGCTACTCGGCCTCGGCTGGCTCCATCAACGGAACCGGCAACACCGCAACCCTGTCTACCGCTGGCGCTCCCGCCGGTACGGTCACTGTGACCGGCACGGTGCAGGACGACAAGGGCCAGACGGCCTCTGCGACGACCACCGTCAACGTGGAAGCGCCGCCGCCGCCGCCGGCTCCCAAGACCCAGACGCTCTGCTCCATCCAGTTCGATAAGGACAAGCGGCGTCCGGCTCGCGTCGACAACGAAGCCAAGGCTTGCCTGGACGATGTCGCCCTCAACGCTCAGCAGAAGGCGGATGCCTCGCTGGTCGTCGTCGGCAACTCCGCTCCGGTGCCAACGCCGCGCTCGAAGGCTGCACGCCGTCACGCCGTCACCGCCGAGCAGCTCGCTGCCCAGCGTGCGGTTAACACCAAAGCCTACCTGGTGACGGAGAAGGGCATCGACGCCAGCCGCATCCAGGTGAGGACGGGCACCAACGGCCAGAACGAGGTGGAGAACTACCTGGTTCCGGCAGGCGCTACCTTCGACAACGACGTGTCCGGCACGTCCGCCGTCGACGAGAACGCCGTCAAGGCCCAGCCTCGCACCGCCGTCCACCATCACCACCGGGCAGCGGCAAAGAAAAAGACGAAGTAAATCCTGAACCTGCAACCCAACAGGGCTGACCGATCACCGGTCAGCCCTGTTTTCTTGTACGCAAAATTCGAACCTCCCGCCCCTCGCCGCCGCCCCCGGTTGCACAGCCGGTTGCACAGCCGGTTGCACAGAAGGAACGGTGCTCCCTGCGCTGCGCCTCCAACCGCCCCAAAACCCGTTAGCATGAAGAGAGCGGCGCGGTCTCGCCCGCATCGCACTCCAGCGCACTTCCGCGCTCTCCATACTGAATGATGAAGCTGATCCGTTTTCGATTTTTGCTGGCCCTCGCGGCCGCTCTGCTGCCTGTTTTCTTCTGCCCTCTGGTCTCCGCTGCGAACCCGGCGCACTGGTCCCCCACCGGCCCCGACGGCGGCGATGCCCGCCGTTTCGCCTTCAGCCCTGCCGATCCCAGCCGCATCTACCTCGGCACCACCGACAGCTGGATCTACGTCTCTTCCGACGGAGGCTCCTCCTGGTCCCGCCTCGCCAGACTCGGTACCCGCGATGACCTCGTCGTCGACAGCCTCGTCGTCGATCGTTCCGACCCGAAGACCCTCTACGCCGGCGTTTGGTCCATCGACCACAACGACGGCGGCATCTACATCAGCCACGACGAAGGCCATGCCTGGACCCCCGCCCCTGACATGCGCGGCCAGTCCGTCCGTGCCCTCGCCCAGGCGCGATCCAATCCTGCCGTGATCGTTGCCGGCGCTCTCAGCGGCGTCTATCGCACCACCGACCGCGGCCTCCACTGGACCGAGATCAGCCCCGCCGGCGGCGCGGAGATCCACGAAGTCGAATCCATCGCCATCGATCCCTACGACCCCGGCATCATCTACGCCGGCACCTGGCACCTTCCCTGGAAAACCAGCGACGGCGGCGCCCACTGGATCAGCATCCACGAGGGCGTCATCGACGACTCCGATGTCTTCTCCATGATCGTCGACCCCTCCCGCCCCAGCGTCATGTTTCTCTCCGCCTGCTCCGGCATCTACCGCACCGATAACTTCGGCTACGAATTCCGCAAGGTCCAGGGCATTCCCTCTACCGCCCGCCGCACCCGCTCCCTCCGCATGGATCCCTCCGACCGCAATACCGTCTATGCCGGAACCACCGAGGGCCTCTACAAAACCACCGACGGCGGCGATACCTGGGCGCGCATGACCGACCCCGACGTCATCGTCAACGACGTCTACGTCGACCCCCGCAACCCCAAACACGTCCTCCTCGCCACCGACCGCAGCGGCATCCTCGCCTCCGAAGATGCCGCCACCGGCTTCCAGGCCTCCAATACTGGTTTCTCCCAGCGCCAGGTCGCCACCCTCCTCGTCGATGACAAATCTCCCTCCACCATGTACGCCGGTGTGATCAACGACAAATCCTACGGCGGCGTCTTCGTCACCACCGACCTCGGCCGCACCTGGAAACAGCAAAGCAACGGCCTCCACGGCGTCGACGTCTTCCTCCTCGCCCAGAGCCCCAGCGGTACCCTCCTCGCCGGAACCAGCCGCGGCATCTTCCACTGGGACGGAACCACCTGGACGCCCTCCGACGCGGTCGCCGCCCCACCCGATCCGCCCGCCGACCCCCAGCCCGCCGCAAAATCCACGCGCTCCCGCACCCGCGCCCATCGCGCCCGCCCGGCAAAGAAGATCGCCGCCCCCCCCGCCCCTCTTGAAGGGCGCGTCACCCTTCTCCAGCCCATCGGCGACACCTGGTTTGCCGCCACCGCTCAGGGACTCTTCCGCAGCGCCGATCAGGGCGCCACCTGGACCCTCCTCGCCACCCCCAACGCCATGAATGACCCGCCCGCTGCCGGTGCCTGGCGCACCATCGCCGCCGAGGGCCAGCACATCTTCATCGGCCGCCGCGATCGCATCATCGCCTCCGACGACGGCGGCGCCGCCTGGCAGTACGTCAGCTTTCCCGCCGGACTCACCGCGCTCGCCAGCCTTGCCCTCACCCCCGATGGCACCCTCTGGGCAGGCGGCCGCGAAGGCGTCTTCGGTTCGAAAGACCAGGGCCGCACCTGGACCCCGCTCAAGCGTCTCCCCGTCGTCGCCGTCAATAACCTCGCCTGGGATGCCTCCCGCAACCGCCTCATGGTCACCTGCGACGTCGGCACCGTCATCTACGCCGTCGATCCCCGCACCGAGTCGTGGACCTGGTGGAACGCCGGCTGGACCGTCCACTCCGTCGCCTCCCTCAGCGGACGCCTCGCCGCCGCCTCTTTCTTCAGCGGCGTCGTCGTCCAGCCCGCCGAAGAAGCAACCACCCGCCCCGGCGCCCCCGTGCAGGACGCGCGAAGATAAGCGGTGGCCTTCTCTCTGCGGGCAGTCTCGCCAGACGACTTCCCCAACCTCTACGCGCTCGACCAGGCCTGCTTCGTCCCCGGCATCGCCTGGTCCAAAGCCGAGCTGCAGTACTTCCTCCGCTATCCCGGCAACATCGCCCTCCTCGTTGAGGACGAAGCCGGCCGTCTCGCCGGATTCGCCATCGCCGGCCGTCGTCGCCGCCAGGGAGCGCTCCTCGGCCACCTCATCACCATCGATGTCGCCGCCGGCCACCGCCGCCGCGGCATCGGCCATCTACTCCTCGAAGAAGTCGAGCGCCGGCTCCGCGCCGCAGGCGCCACCGCCATCCTCCTCGAAGTCGCCGTCGACAACGCCACCGCCCAGGCCTTCTACGAACGCCACGGCTTCCACTCCACCGGCCGCATCCGCGGCTACTACCTCGGCCGCATCGACGCCCTGGTCATGGAAAAGCCACTGTCGGAAGCCGGCCTCCCGGATGTTGGTATCGGATAAGAATCAGCACCCGCGGACGTTTCGCTCCCGGTGCCATCCATGCCGGTCCCGCATGAGCAGCTTTTCTGGCCCCACCTGGTATTCTGAAAACGGGCAAACAAAGAAAATCCTCCCACCCGCCAGATCCCGAGAAGACTAGCCGAATCAGCGAGCCCTTCCTCTTGTGAAGAGGAGAAACCCGCTGGAGAACCGCACAAGGGAAACGCCGGGCGGGAGAGCGAGCAGAAAGTGTCGCCAGTGCTGCAGGAAGACCATCCCCAGACCAGCCCCGTGCCCCGCCGCAACGTCGGCCGCAGCATCGGCTATCTCGCGTGCGCGCTCGCCGGATGCTGCTGGGGCACGGGCTTCTTCTTCGGCAAGATCGCCTTCACCCGTCTCGGTGTCGGACATTACGTGCTCTACCGCTTCCTCTTCGCATGTCTCGGCCTGCTGCCGCTGGTGGAAGCTCCCCGCTTCAGCGCGCGCGAATGGAAGCTGCTGCTCATCGGCGCCTTCCTCGGAATCCCTGTGCAGTTCATGGTGCAGTTCGAGGGACTGGAGCTCACCACGGTCAGCCACGCCGCGCTCATGGTCGGCACCATGCCCGTCATCCTCGCCGTGGGCGCCACGATCTTCGCCCACGAGCGTCTCGACCTCAAGGGCTGGATTGCCCTTCTTGGCTCCACCGCCGGTATCGCCCTCATCGTCCTCAGTGCCGGCCACGGGGCCGGAGCCGTGCGCGGCGGCAACCTCTGGGGCGATCTCCTCGTCGTGCTCTCCCTGATCATCGCGCTCGGCTGGGTGCTCCTCAATCAGCGCCTCATGGTGCTGGGCCGTTCACCGCTCGCGGTCAGTTCCTGGACCCTGCTCACCGGCGCGGCCATGCTCTTTCCCTGGGTGATCCTGCAGGACGGCCTTCCCCCTGTCCGCGGTCTGGGCTGGCATGTCTGGTTCGCCGTCGTCGCCAGCGGCGTGCTCTGCACCTCCGCCGCCACCCTCTTCTGGAACTGGGGCATCCATCGCGTTCCGGCATCGCGCGCCGGTGTCTTCCTCAACATCGAACCCGCCCTCGGATCGATCCTCGGCGTCGTCGTTCTCGGCGAACACCTCGGCCCCGCCGCCTATGTTGGAGGGGCGCTGATCATCGCCGCGGTCATCGTGCTTACCACCACAGGCCAGCACATCGAGTCAGAAGCCAGAGCCGGCTAACCGCCATCCGCGATCCGCTATCCGCTATCCGCCATCCGCTATCCGCTGTTCTTCCGCTTTACCCTGCACCCTCCACCCTGTACCCTGTTGAAGAGTGGTCGAACTCGTTCCATCCATACTTTCCGCCGACTTTGCACGTCTGGCCGACGAGATCGCCGCAGCCGAGCGCGGCGGCGGCACCGTGATCCATGTCGACGTGATGGACGGGCACTTTGTCCCCAACATCACCCTCGGGCCGCCCATCGTCGCCTCGCTGCGGAAACACACGAAGCTGCCTCTCGATTGCCACCTGATGATCGAGAATCCCGACGAGTTCATCCCCGCCTTTGCCGACGCGGGCGCCAACTGGGTCAGCGTTCACTACGAGGCCTGCCGCCATCTCCATCGCTCCCTCGAACTCATCGCCCAGCACAAGATGCAGCCCGCGGTCGTCATCAATCCCCATACCGAGGTCGACCTGCTCATCCCCATCCTCGGCATGGTGCATCACGTGCTCGTGATGAGCGTCAATCCCGGCTTCGGCGGCCAGCAGTTTATCCCTTACTCGCTCAACAAGATTCGCCGCCTCGCCGAACTTCGACGGGAGCTGGGCCTCAGTTATAGGATTGAAGTGGATGGCGGCGTTGCTCACGACACCGTGAGCAGCGTCGTCGAAGCGGGAGCCGAACTGCTGGTGGCCGGCAGCGCGGTCTTCGGCAACGGTCATGCGGAACGGGATGCGCGCAGCCTGCTCGATGCGGCTCAGCGCGCCGCTCGGGTCGCTGCCGCATAGTATTTCCCGGGCGCGGGGTCCTCGCAGACCATCCCGCGTCCGGCTGCATTTCGGGTCAGGGGGCGTCTGCGATCATTGAGGTGTTATGAATCGGTGGGTCTTTCGAATTTCGGCAGTTTGTCTGGGTACGGCGATCGCGTTCTCCTCCCCGTCCGCCTTCGCCAAAAAACACGAGAAAAAGAAGAAGAACGTCGACCTCAGCGCTAACCCGCTCGGCAACGTGAAATCCGCGCAGCCGGACAAGGTCCTCTTCGACAAAGCGGCCAATGCCATGAAGCATGGCAAGTTCGACGTGGCCCGCCTCGACCTCCAGACCCTGCTCAATACCTACCCCGACTCCGAGTACCAGATGCGCGCCAAGCTCATGGTCGGCGATACCTGGTTCAAGGAAGGCGGCTCGGCAGCCCTCACCCAGGCCGAGTCCGAATACAAGGACTTCATCACCTTCTTCCCCAACTCGCCCGAAGCCGCCGAGGCCCAGATGAAGGTCGGCGACATTTACTTCCAGCAGATGGAGAAGCCGGACCGCGACCCCCAGAACGCCGTTCACGCCGAGCAGGAATACCGCACCATGCTGGAGCAGTTCCCCGACTCCCCCCTCATTCCGCGCGCCAAGCAGCGCCTGCGCGAAGTGCAGGAGGTCCTCGGCCAGCGCCAGTTTGAGATCGGCGAGTTCTATGCCGGGCGCGAACAGTGGGCCGCCGCCATCGCGCGTCTGCAGACCGTTGCCGACACCTATCCGCTCTTCAGCAAAGACGACCAGGCCCTCATCACCATCGGCGACGCCTACGCGCAGGAAGCGCAGATCATGTCCCGCGCCAACATCCCCCCGAAGGCCAAAGCGGCGTTGGTAAAGCACTACGACGATCAGGCCGCAGCCTCCTGGTCGCGTGTCGTCACTCGCTATCCGCTGGCGCCTCACGTCGAGGACGCCAAGGACCGCCTCATCGCGCTGGGTCGGCCTATTCCCAATCCCAGCCAGCAGGCACTCGCAGAGAGCCAGGCTGAGGAAGACAGCCGCGTCAACATCCGTCTCGGCAGCCGCGCCGTGCAGATCCTGGGTCGCGGCCCCAACGTCATCCGCGCCGCCCGCGTCGGCGAGCCCTCTCTCAACAGCCCGCCTCCGGTGCTGGCTCCCGATGTCGTCAAGGAGAGCGCCAGTTCCTGGAGAGAAGCGCTGGAGGGCAAGCCCATTACCGGCATCGCCGCCTCCGCTCCGCAGACCGCCAACGCTGCGATCGACAACGGGACCGCCCCGCCGACCAGCGAGCATCCTGCTACCCCGGGTTTCCAGGATGTGCCGGAGGGAACGGGCGCGCAGGGCAATTCAGTCTCGGTCGAAGTGCCCAGCGACGGCGGTGCTCCTGCTGCCGCAACCCCGGCAGCCGGCGCCGCCGAAGCTCCGGCAAATGGCTCGGGAGCCGCGCCTGCGGAACCCAGCAACGCCGAACCTCTCGTGAAATCGGGTCCGTCCACAACGAATACGCCGCTCCCAGCCGTGGACAAGCCCACCGAGACGCCTCAGCAGGTGAACGAAGTGCCGGCCGGGACCAACACTCAGGTGCAAACCGGGACGACCTCCAGCGGCAAGCCCAGCAAGAAAGCGAAGAAGGCTCCCTACAACAAGAAGGACGAGTCCTCCAGCAAACACAAGAAGAAGAGCGGCCTCGACAAACTCAACCCCTTCTGATCGAGGATCGATGCAGAGCCAGAGGCCGCCTTCGGGCGGCCTTTCTGTTGCACCGGTTTCACCCGGATGGATTTCCTTCCTCGCCCGCCGATTACAATACGCTCCGACAACCTTGAGCCCGTAAAGGAGCAGGCATTGCGATCCAGACGAACGTTCCTGAAAGGCGCGCTGCTGACGCTGACACCGCGATGGCCCCACCCGCTGGCCGCACGCCCCGACCTCGATCCATCGCCTGCGCACCCCGCCACCCCCGACGGAGCAGCAGATCGCCGCACGTGGGTCGACATCGTCGAGCGCGTCTCGCAGCCCGTGCTCGAAGCCATCAGCCAGCAAAAGCTGCGTGCCACCATGCCGGTTGAAAGTGTGCCCGGCCTCGAAAAAGATCGCGCCCAGTCCACCCACCTCGAAGCCGTCGGCCGCCTGCTCTGCGGACTCGCTCCCTGGCTCGAAGGAACGCCCGGCAGCAACCCGGCCGAAGAGCAACTCCGCACCCGCTATCGGGAGTGGTCCCGCCTCGCCATCCGCTACGGCACCGATCCCCAGTCTCCCGACGCCCTTCACTTCGGCACGAACCAGCAGTCCCTCGTCGACGCCGCCTTCCTCGCCCTGGCCGTCGTGCGCGCCCCCAACGAGCTGTGGACCCAGCTCGACAGCGCCACAAAGCAAAACCTGCTTGCCGCCCTTCGTGAAACCCGCAAGCTGCAGCCCGGCTTCAACAACTGGCTCCTCTTCTCCGCCACGATCGAAGCGTTCTTCTGCAAAGTGGGCGAGACCTGGGACCCCCTGCGCATCGACTACGCCCTTCGCGAACTCAACCAGTGGTACGTGGGCGATGGCATCTACGGCGACGGTCCCCACTTCCACTGGGACTACTACAACAGCTTCGTCATCCAGCCCATGCTGCTCAATATCCTCGACGCATTAGGCGACCAGGCCAGCCGCTGGTCTGCCATGCGCCAGCCCATCCTTGCCCGCGCGCAGCGCTACGCCGCCATCGAAGAGCACCTCATCGGCCCCGACGCCACCTACCCGCCCATCGGCCGCTCCATCGCCTATCGCTTCGGCGCCTTCCAGCACCTTGCCGAAATCTCGCTCCGCCGCCAGCTCCCTGAAGGCGTCAGCCCGGCCCAGGTGCGTTGCGCCCTCACCGCCGTCATGACCCGTCAGATCGCCGCCAAAGGCACCTTCGACGAACACGGCTGGCTGACCATCGGATTCGCCGGTCATCAGCCCTCCATGGGCGAACCGTACATCTCCACCGGCAGTCTCTATCTCTGCTCCGCGGCCTGGCTGCCGCTCGGACTTCCCGCAACGGATGAGTTCTGGAGCGCTCCCGCACAGCAGTGGACGCAGCAGAAAGCCTGGAGCGGCATCGATATCCAGCGCGATCACGCCATCGGCGATTAGTTGCGCTGCTGCAATCCGCGCAGTGAAAACCCGGATCCCCCCATTCGGATTTCTTATCGCCGATAAGAATTGCCGCTTGGACGGCGCCTCCTCCGATCCCGCATTCTCCTGGAAGCGGGCCATTACGGCTTCGCGGTCCCCAGGCCCCGCACGATGGGCCCCAGCCGGTTTCCGGCAGCGCACCCGAATAACGGGTGCAGCACCGTCTTTCCCCAGGAGAACGCACATGTCCCAGCTCACCCGCAGATCGTTCGTTGCCGCCACCGCAGGTGTCGCGGCCGCCGGGCTCTTCACCAGCTCTCTCCCCGCCGACGCCCAACTCGTGTGGACCACCTCCGAGTGGAACCTCGCCGGCTTTCACAAACTCACCGCGCATCCCGCCCGCGTGAAGCAGGTCTACGACGTCACCCGGATCGGCGAAGGAAAATTCCTCAATAACATCAAAAACTCCCTCAACGGCCTTCGTTTCGGATTCGGAATTCCCGAAGAGCAGATCAAGATCGCCGCCGCTCTGCATGGCGCGGCGAACATGCTCAACTACGACGACTACGTCTGGAAGAAATACCAGATCGGCGCCTGGCTCAAGGTCACCGACCCCGTTACCGGCCAGCCTGCCGAGCGGAATCCTTTCTATCCCGCGGCCGCGCCCGCAACCGGAGACACCGCGGAGGACCCCGACAGCGAGCACTCCCTCTATCAGGCGAGGACCATCCAGGACCTGCAGAACAGAGGCGTGCAGTTCCTCAGCTGCCATACCGCCACCGAAGAGCAGGCCCGCATTCTCGCGCGCCTGAACCACCTGACCGACTCGCCCGAAGCGATCGTGCACGACATGCTGGCTCATACCATCCCCGGCGTTCTCGTGGTCGCCTCCATGGTGGCGGCCATTGCCCTCCTCCAGACCGACGGCCACTACAGCTACATCACGGTGTAGGGGAAGAGAGCATCGGCGATGACAAAGTTCTCCGCACTCACGCTGCTTCTCCTTCTCGCCGGCGCATCGGCGGCACGGTCGCAAACGGCTCCGCCCTGGAGTCAGGGTGCGAACGATCCCGCCGCCGCTGACAGCTATCGCTTTCAGGTTCCCGATATCGACAATGTCCCCGACCTGCACGGCAATCCCTGCGATGCGAAGCTGGTCCTCTTCATCGGAGGCAATCAGTTCTTCGTCCTGCCGCGCCTCATCGCCGGATTCGAAAAGCTCCACCCCGAACTGGCCGGCCACATCTTCTACGAGACGCTGCCCCCCGGCATCCTCCGTCGCCAGATGGCCCATGGCAACGCCATCACGATGGGGAACCTGACCCTCCGCGTGACGCCCGATGTTTACGAAGCCGGCGCGCGCGTCCTTGCCGAGATGCAGAAGCAGGGAGCCGTCGACCGCACCGTTCACTATGCCACGAACAATCTCGAGATCATGGTCGCCGCCGGCAATCCCCGGCACATCGCCTCGCTTCAGGATCTCGCTGGCAGCACCTTGCGTCTCTCCATGCCGAACCCTGAAACCGAGGGCGTCGCCCGCCAGATCCAGGCTTCTCTCCGCAAGGCGGGCGGCGACGCTCTCGTGCATGCCGTGTATGACGAGAAGGCCCGCGCCGGGAACACCTTTCTTACCCAGATTCACCACCGGCAAACGCCCATGCGCATCCTCCAGGGCAAAAGCGATGCCGGCGTCGTCTGGGCCTCCGAAGTCCGTTTCCAGCAGAAAATCGGCTCGCCCCTGGCCGGCGTCCCCATCCCCGATGCGGAAAATCTCACAGCCATCTATGCGGCCGGCGTCCTGCACGATGCGCCGCATCGCGAGGCGGCCCTGGCCTGGCTCGCCTGGCTCCAGTCGCCGGAGGCTCGCGCCGCCTATGCCGAGTTCGGCTTCACTCCTCTCGCCCAACCGGCGGCGCGGTGACGTATGACACGCGGAAACAGGATGATCGCCGCTTTCACCGCGGCGCTCTACCTCGGAGTCCTCCTCTGCGGGCGCTGCATCCACGGCTTCAATCTTTTCGGATCATCGGCGCAAGCCGCCCACCCTATGCCCTGGCAGCCGCCGTCCCACGACGACATTCCCCCAACTGCCCTGGGGCAGAGCATCCGCCGCGGAAGGCACCTCTTCGAAGACACCGCCCTCTTTGCGCCGCAGTACACCGGCGCGCGCGTCAGTTGCGCCAGTTGCCATGCTGCCGATGGTATCCAGCCCTGGGCCATGCCGATGGTCGGCCTCCCCGCCTCGTTTCCCATGTACAGCAAGCGAGCCGGGCGCATGATCTCCCTCCCCGATCGCATCGAGGAATGCTTCGTCCGCAGTGAGAATGGCCGGCCCCTCCCCTACGATTCGCAGGACATGAAAAGCATCGTGGCCTACATCGCATGGCTTTCGGCAAGCGAGCCGCAGAATCGGCCATTCCGGGGGCGCGGGCTCCCGCTCCTTCCCCGGATGCCCTCCAACCCGCAGCGCGGAGCCGCCGTCTACGCACAGCAATGTGCCGGATGCCATGGCGACGAGGGCCAGGGCATCGCCCCGCTCTATCCGCCTCTCTGGGGGCCGGACTCCTTCAACGACGGCGCCGGCATGAACGACGTCCGCAAGATGGCTTCCTTCGTCCAGCGCAACATGCCCCAGAACCGCATGGGCATCCTCACCCCCCAGCAGGCCTTCGACGTTGCCGCCTTTATCCATCGTCAGCCGCGGCCGCACTTCAATCCCGCTTACGCCCGGTACTGACAGCCGGCATCGGCAGGCAAGAGCCTCTCGTCCGCTCTTTCCGCCTTGCGGTCGCCGTGGGACTCACGGCGATCACAGCGTCCGTGCTCCTCTCCGCGCACCGCCGCTTCCAGTCGGTGTGGCTGCCTGTCTGCCTCGATCGACGGCATTACCTTCGTTTCTCAACCCGCGGAATTCGTCTTGCAATGCTCCCCGGCCTCCTGCAACCTGAAACAGAAGCCTGTACCACGAGGACTCGCCTGCGCGAGTCCTTTTTCGTTCCAGGCCATGGGCTCTCAGGAACCCCACAGGGTCAGTCCCTGCGCTGCTCTTTCTCACGCCCGCACCGCCGCCCGTTCGTCCGGCCCTCTGTTGCCGCGCCGGCACATCCGTGGATCGTACCCATGAGTGAATCAGTGACGCTCATCAACAGATCATGCGCATGCGCCATTGCCACACTCGCGCGCAGCTGGCATCCTGACTGCGCTGCAATCAGATACGTTCTCCGTGCCGCAGCCGTGAATCAGTGACGCGCGTCCTTGAGTCACTCACGAGCATCTGTAACTGACGCGCTGTCCGTTGTTTGCCTGTTGTCGAATCTGTATACACTCGGAACTCCTGCGGAATCAATCACGCGATCCGCACACAGGAAAAAGCATCGGATTTCCGATTCGTTTATCGTAAAAAGGAATGCCCCAGCACGCAGGCAGCACGCTTCAAAACGATCCGGCGATGAACGAAACCAAACCCTCCCGCCGCGAACTCCCCAAGGCCTACGATCCCGCCGCCATCGAGGATCGCTGGGCAAAGTACTGGGTCGACGAGCGCCTCTTTGAGGTCAAGACTCCCGAAACGGGAACGGACACCTCGGCCACGCGCGCCTTCACCGTCCTTTTGCCCCCGCCCAACGTCACCGGCAACCTTCACATGGGGCACATGTTCGAGCACACCGAGACCGACATTCTCGTCCGGTGGCACCGCATGCGCGGCGAAACGACCCTCTGGCTCCCGGGCACCGACCACGCCGGCATCGCCACGCAGATGCTCGTCGAACGCCAGCTCGTCAACGAGGCCACCTCGCGCCAGGCCCTCGGCCGCGACAAGTTCATCGAGCGCGTCTGGCAATGGCGCAAACACTACGGCGGCGCAATTCTTTCCTCCATGAAACGCATCGGCGATACCGTCGACTGGTCGCGCGAGTACTTCACCATGGACGAGCGCCTCTCCGTCGCGGTCCGCGAAGCCTTCGTCCGCCTCTACGACGACGGCCTCATCTATCGCGGCGCCTATATCGTCAACTGGTGCCCGCGCTGCCAGACCGCAATCAGCGATCTCGAAGTCGCCCACGAAGAGCAGCAGGGCAAGCTCTGGGAGATCCGCTACCCGGTCGTTGGTGCGCCCGGCCAGTTCCTGACCGTCGCCACCACACGTCCCGAGACGATGCTCGGCGACGTCGCCGTTGCGGTCAATCCGCTCGACGAACGCTACACCCACCTCATCGGTAAAATGCTCGAACTGCCGCTCACCGGCCGCACGATTCCCGTCATCGCCGACGAGTGGGTCAAGTCCGACTTCGGCACCGGCGCCGTGAAGGTCACGCCCGCGCACGATCCCAACGACTTTGCCATCGGCCAGCGCCACAACCTCCCGTCCATCTCCGTTATGGACGAGATCGCCCACATGAACGCCGAGGCGGGTCCCGCCTACGCTGGTCTCGATCGCTACGACGCTCGCAAAAAAGTCCTCGACGACCTCGATGCGCGAGGCCTCCTCGGCCCGGTCCGCGATCACGTCAACGCCATCGGCAAGTGCGACCGCTGCAAGACCGTCGTCGAGCCGCGCCTCTCCACGCAGTGGTTCGTCGCGGTGAACAAGGAGCCGAAAAGCGGCCGCCTCTCGCTCGCCGAAGCGGCCCGTCAGGCTGTCCAGACCGGTGTCCTGCGCATCGCGCCCGATAACTACTCGAAGATCTATCTCGAGTGGATGAACAACATCTACGACTGGTGCATCTCGCGCCAGCTGTGGTGGGGCCATCGCATCCCGGCCTGGCACTGCGCCGCATGCAAACAGCTCACCGTCGCCCGCCAGGATCCGACGCAATGCGCGCACTGCGGATCCAGCGAGATCACCCAGGAGACCGACGTCCTCGACACCTGGTTCTCCTCCGGCCTCCTGCCCGTCTCCGTCTTCGGATGGCCCACGCCGCCCGGAAAGTCGACGCCCGACCTCGATGCCTTCTACCCGACATCGCTGCTGGTCACCGGCTTCGACATCCTCTTCTTCTGGGTCGCGCGCATGATCATGCTCGGCTGCTACTTCTCAGTCGACGCCCCCATGCCCGACGGTTCGCCGCGCACGCTGGCCGAATCGGTCCCCTTCCGCGAGGTCTACATTCACGCGCTCGTGCGTGACGCCGACCGCCAGAAGATGTCCAAGACCAAGGGCAACGTCATCAATCCGGTCGAGATCGTCGAGAAGTACGGGACCGATGCCGTGCGCTTCACGCTCGCCTCGATGGCCTCGCCCGGCACTGACATCGCCTTCAACGAGGCCCGCACCGAAGGCTATCGCGCCTTCGCCAACAAGATATGGAACGCCGCCCGGTTCATCTTCATGAATGTGGATCGAGCAAAAGAAGCCGGCATCGAGATCGATTCCGCTGTCCTCGGACAAATGCCGACGGTTGCTCCAGACGCACCGCTTGAGGCGCGCTGGGTCGTGTGCGAGCTCCACCTTGCAGCACGTGGCGTGAACAGGTCACTCGGCGAGTACCGCTTCGATGAAGCGGCCAACGAGATATATCAGTTTTTCTGGGGCAGCTTCTGCGATTGGTATCTGGAGATCGTCAAGCTGCGCTTGGATTTCAGCTCCGGCGCAGACCAGGCCGCGACGAAAGCCGCGCTGACCACCCTACTGCAGACATTTGAAACTGCGCTACGACTACTTTGTCCTTTCATGCCTTTCATTACTGAGGAACTCTGGCATGCTCTGTATGATGGTGAGCCCCCAGCCAAATCCATTGGGCTGATGAGCAACTATCCCAACGGGGACGAGAACTTTATAGGTGCTCAAATCCTAGAGAGCACACCAAAGGATATGCAGTATTTGAAGGAGTTGATCAGCGTCACCCGTTTCCGCCGCAAAGAAGAAAAGATCCCGGAGAAAGCGCTCATTCCGATTCGGATTTACGCTCTTCCAGATGCCAAAGCAGCATTTACGGCAAACGCCTCCGTAATCGAAAAACTCGCACGGGTGAGCAGCATCCAATATTCGGAGGAGAAGCTTCCGGGAAATCCGTATCGATATGTCGCTGGGGGTGTGCGGTACGAGGCCGACATAGACTCTAGTGGGATAGGAAGCGCCATCGACGTCGCCGCCGAGCGCGAGCGCCTGACCAAAGAACTCGCCAAACTCGAGAAGGCTCTCGCTTCGGCCGAACGCCAGCTCAGCAATCCGGCCTTCCTCGACAAGGCCCCGCCCCATATCGTCGAAGGTCTGAGAGAAATGGAAGCCGACACTCGCCTCCTCGTCGATAAGACTCGAAAAGCGCTGGAGGACCTTCGCTAACCATGGAATGGAAGAGCCGCCGCATCGAAGCCATTCTCGAACAGGCTCTCGCCGAGGATAAAGCCACCAGCGATGTCACCACGGCCCTGACCATCGAGCCCGGCCTTCGCGCCTCGGCCACCATCCTCGCCAAAGAAGACTGCGTCCTGTCCGGCGTGGGCTGCATCCCGCGCTTCCTCGATATCTTTGCCCGCCTCGACGGCAAATCCAGCGGCCGCCACGAGGTCATCAGCCACCCGGAGATCTTCGACGGTGTCCGCCTTCGCAAAGGCCAGGCCGTCGCCGTGATTCGCCACAATGCCCGTGTCATCCTGGCCTGCGAGCGCGTGATCCTGAACCTCATGCAGCGCATGAGCGGCGTTGCCACGCAGACGCGCCGCTACGTCGATGAGATCGCCGGAACCGGCGTCAAAATCCTCGATACGCGCAAAACCGTTCCCGGTCTCCGCATCCTCGACAAATATGCCGTCCGCTGCGGCGGCGGCGAGAATCACCGCCTCGATCTCTCCGACGGCATTCTCATCAAGAACAACCACATCACCCTCGGCGGCGGCATCGTCGAAGTTCTGGAGCGCGCAAAGGAGCGCCGCAAGCCCGGCCAGACGATCGACATCGAAGTGCGCAACCAGACCGAACTCGAGCTGGCCCTCGACCACGGCGCCGAATCCCTGCTGCTCGACAACATGACGCCGGCGGAAGTGAAGAAGTCCGTCGAACTCGTTCGCGAGCGCGGCCTGAAGATCCCCATCGAAGCCTCCGGCGGCATCACGCTGGAAAATATTCGCAAGTACGCGCTCGCTGGTCCCGACTATATTTCCGTCGGCGCCCTCACCCACTCCGCCCAGGCCGTGGATCTTTCGATGCGCATTACGGCGGAGATTTACTAGCGCGGTGCTCGACTCGCGATCCATCCCGGTGGACGACCCCTTCGATCTGCCGGCGATGAACGCCTCCCTCGCCGGTTCCCGATTCTCCGGCAATCTGCACTTCTTTCCCTCGATCGATTCCACGAACGCCCACGCGATGCAGCAGGCGGAAGCCGGAGCGCCCGACGGCAGCGTCTATCTGGCCGATGAGCAAAGCGCCGGACGCGGTCGCGGCGCGCACTCCTGGACCTCGCCGCCCGCCTCCGGCATCCTGGTCAGCATCCTGCTTCGTCCGCGCATCGCCCCGGCCGATATTCTCTGGCTCTCGCTCGCCGCCGGCCTTGCCGTGCACGACGCCATCAGCGCCGTCACCTCGCTGGAGCCGGACCTTCGCTGGCCTAATGACCTGCTCTTCGGCAGTCGCAAATTCTGCGGCATCCTCACCGAATTGAATGCGGAAGTTACCCGCGTCCGCCACGCCGTCATCGGCATCGGCCTCAACGTGCACCAGACGTACTTCCCCCCGGATCTCAGTCCGATTGCCACGTCTATCTTTCTCGAAACCGGCCGCAACTGGTCGCGCCAGGATCTGCTCGTTGCGCTGCTGCAATCTCTCGATCGCGAACTGGCCGCGCTGTCCATCCCTGCGGTTGGGGCCGAGAGCATTCGCGCACGTCTCGAGCAGCGCTCGTCGTGGATCAAGGGCAAGCGCGTGCGTGTCGACGAAGGCGAGCCTTACACCGGCGTGACGGACGGTCTCGACGCGCGCGGCTTCCTCCAGGTCCGTACGCCGCAGGGCCTTCGCACGGTGCTTTCCGGGGGCGTGCGCGAAGTCGCACCCTGATCTCACGGGCCATCCCGACCGCATACAATCGAACCATGCTGCTCGTCCTCAACGTCAACAACACCAATACCGTGATCGCCCTGTATGCGCTCACGCCGGAAGGCCGTACCGGGGAACTCCGCGCCACGTGGCGCATCAGTACGCGCCAGTCGCAGACGGCGGACGAATACGGCATCCTGGTGCGCAGCCTCCTGCAAAGTGAAAGCGTCGAAACTACGGCCATCCGCGGCATCGTGATCGCTTCGGTCGTCCCGCCCATCGACTGGATCCTGCGCCAGTTCTGCGAGCGCTACTTCAATCAAAAGCCGCTCTTCATCGAGCCCGGAGTCAAAACCGGCCTGCCGATCCTCACCGACAATCCAGGCGAGGTCGGCGCCGATCGTGTGGCCAACTGCGTGGGAGCCTTCCACCGCTACGGCGGTCCGACCATCGTGGTGGATTTCGGCACTGCGACCAATTTCGATGTTGTCTCAAAGAAAGGCGAATTCCTCGGTGGCGCCATTGCGCCCGGTCTTGCCATTTCCGCCGACGCTCTCTTCGCTCGCGCCGCGCGCCTGCCTCGCGTTGAGATTCGCCGGCCGGCCAAGATCATCGGAACCAACACCGTCGACAACCTGCAGATTGGTCTCTTCTGGGGCCACATCGGCCTCGTCGATTCCATCCTCGAGCGCATGATCGCCGAGCTCGGCCCGGAGACGAAGTGTGTGGCCACCGGCGGTCTAGCCAATCTCATCGCTCGCGAGTCGAAGTACATTTCCGAAGTGAACGACCGGCTCACCCTTGAAGGCCTGCGACTGATTTTCGATCGGAACCGCGGAACCCGCAGCCCAGGCCACTCCGAAGCGCATCCTGCGGGCGCGTGATCCCGTGGAAAACTACTTCAACTACTTCACCGAAATCGAAGAGCACTTCCAGCGCCGCCGCGGCTCCATTCTCATGCTCTCCACCCTGGACTGGGCGCTGATCGAAACCTGGCGCGAAGCCGGCATACCTTTAGAAGCTGTCCTGCGTGGGATCGACACCGCCTTCGATCGCTACGAGAGCCGCCGGCATCGCACGGCTCGCCGCGTCAATGGACTGGCGTGGTGTGCGCAGGAGGTCATGACTGCGGCTGAGGAGATCCGGGAGGCCGCACTCGGAACCGCGAAGCCGAAATCGGAGCCCTCCGCGGCCGGTCTAGAATGGGATCGCATCGGCGCCCACCTCCGGCGCGCAGCCACGGAACTTCGTGCCGCAAACCTCGACGGACTTGCGACTGAGACCGCCTCTGAAATCGCCGATCGCCTGGAGGCCCTTGCCGAGCCTCCCTCCTCCGCGCCCAACCTCGAAGAGCTGGAGCGCACCCTTACCGTCCTGGAGGAGAAACTTCTGCATGCGCTCGTCGCAACCACGAGTGAAGCCGAGCTGACTGTGCTTCGCGACCAGAGCGCCCAGGAACTGGCGCCCTACCGCCGCCGCATGCAGGTGCACCAGATTCGCCAGATCGAACAGCAGTTCCTCCACAAGCGGCTCATGGAAAAACATCGCCTCCCCAGGCTGAGCCTCTTCTATATGAAGCAGGAGTAAAGGGATCGCAACGTGAAGCTGCGTATCGAAAAGGCGATCTACGGTGGATCGGGCCTCGCGCGCGCCGGCGGAAAAGCCGTCTTTGTGCCCCTCACGCTGCCCGGCGAAGAGGTTGAGGCGAGGATCACTCAGGACAAAGGCGGCTTCGCGAACGCGGAGTTGGAGTCGCTTCTCGTGCCCAGCCCCGCGCGAACCGAGGCCGCCTGCCCGTACTTTGGCCGCTGCGGCGGCTGCCATTATCAGCACGCAACCTATGAGGCGCAGATCGAGATGAAGCTCGCCATCCTGCGCGAATCGCTGGAGCGCGCTCACGTACCGGAGATCCCCGCCATCGTCCCCGTCACATCCGACCCGCTGGGCTACCGCAATCGCATCCGGCTTCACGTCCGGAAGAATCCGTTCTCTCTCGGTTACAAAATCCGCAATTCCCACGAGCATTTGCCGATTGAAGGATGTCCCATCGCCGCACCCATTCTGCAGCGCGCTCTTCAGGCGCTCAATCTTCATGGAACACGCCTCGATCTCGGCCAATTTGTAACTGAGTT
>JBKICP010000424.1:0-12070 GCA_046567085.1 Acidobacteriota bacterium | reverse complement strand
ATGGTAGTCTCGGTGCGTCGCCGCCCATCTCCCGATCAGCTCTCGATCGGAACAACCTGTTGACACTCCACATCTAGCGGATCGAATCGAGTGGATGAAGTCCATCCCCCCGCGCTGTCATCCAGAGGAGCACCGCGACGAAGGATCTGCGGTTGCTCCTACTCTCCACGGAGACAAGCGTTTCGGATACCCCACGAACGTTCCGACCAGAAGCCCTGGGGGACCGATTCCTCGTACCGTTCGTTTCGATTGAATGCCATTTGCGATGGTAAAATACCATTATGTCTGCCACGGTCACCATCGATAAAGCCGGCCGAATCGTCGTTCCCCGCAAACTGCGGGAGGAGTTGCATCTTGTGGCCGGAACAGCGCTGCGGATCGAACGATCCGGCGACCGCCTCACCCTGATGCCGGCCTCGTACGAGGCGCATCTGGAGATCATCAATGGCACCCCGCTCATTTTTCCGGCGACCTCAGCCGACATCCCCGTGGTGACCACCGAGATGGTGAATGAAGTCATCGCCCAGGGCCGCCTCGAACGCATGCGCCGCGTCATGGGTCTCGCTTCCGACGAGGAAGCCGTGTGATCTTTCTCGATACCTCCATCCTGATCGCCGTCGCTCAGGTCAGCCACGCCCGGCACACAGCCAGTCTGGAAGTATGGAATAGCTGCAGGCGTAAGGACAGCGCCATCGGCGCCCATACACTGGCCGAGTTGTACAACTGCCTGACCGGCATGCCCCCTCCGCTGCGCATCCGGCCGCGCGACGCCGCGCTCGCCATCGAAACGTTTCTGCGGCGGTTGACCCCGATTGTTCTCACTGCGGAGGACTATCAGGATGCCTTGTCCCGCGCTGCCCGGCTCGGCATCGCCGGGGGCATGATCTACGACCTGCTGCTGCTCCAGTGCGCGCGCAAATGCCGGGCCTCAAAAATCTATACCTGGAATCTGCAGCACTTTCGCGCAGCCGCACCCGACCTGTCGGAACGCATCGCTACGCCGTGAATGGCTTGAGCACCAGCGGCTTTGAAAAGTCACGGCTTCAGCCGTGACGTACGACGGCACAAATAAGTGAGGCCTGGTTTCGGGATATCGGGCCTCTCGTTACCGCCCCACTGCCACCTTCGCCGGCTCCGCCTGCACCACCGCCCGATTCTGCTTCACCCGGTTCGCATAGCTCGCCTCAATGAACCGCGCAAACAACGGATGCGGCTCCAGCGGCTTCGACTTGAATTCCGGATGGAACTGGCATCCCAGGAAGAACGGATGCCCCGGGATCTCCACAATCTCCACGTACGTCCCGTCCGGCGTCGTCCCCGTGATGTTCAGCCCCGCGCCCGTCAGCAGCGCCTCGTACTCGCGGTTGAATTCGTAACGGTGACGGTGTCGTTCTGAGATCTCCGTCTTCCCATACGCCTTCGCCGCCCCCGATCCCGACTCCAGCAGGCACGTCCACGCCCCCAGGCGCATCGTCCCGCCCATCTCCTCCACGCCCGTCAGCTCGCGCAGCTTGTAGATCACCCGATGCGGCGTCGCCGGATCGAACTCGCTCGAATTTGCCCCGGCCAGCCCGCACACATTCCGCGCATATTCGATGCACGCCGTCTGCATCCCCAGGCAAATCCCGAAATACGGCACCTGCTGCTCCCGCGCATACCGGATCGCGTTCAGCATCCCCTCGATCCCGCGCTTGCCAAACCCGCCCGGCACCAGGATTCCGTCGAACCCGCGCAGCTGCTCCTCGTGTCCCGGACCCTCCAGCCCCTCGGCCTCGATCCACGTCACGTTCAGCTTCAGGTTGTACTTCAGCGCCCCGTGCACCAGCGCTTCCTTCAGCGATTTGTAACTGTCTTCGTACTCAACGTACTTGCCTGCAATCGCGATCGAAACCTCGTCCGCCGGGTTGTAGCAGCGGTTCACCAGATCCGACCACTTGCTCAGATCGGGCTCCGGCGTCTCCAGGTGCAGGTACTTCAGCGCCAGCTGATCCAGACCCTCCGATGCGAACATCAGGGGCGCCTCGTAAATCGACGCCACATCGCGCGCCGTGATCACCGCGCGATCCTCCACGTTGCAGAACAGCGCAATCTTGCTCTTCACCTCGCGCGACAAATGCCGATCCGTCCGGCACAACAAAATATCCGGCTGGATCCCGATCGACAGCAGTTCCTTCACCGAGTGCTGCGTCGGCTTCGTCTTCAGCTCCTGCGCCGCCCCGATCCACGGCACCAGCGTCACGTGCACAAACACCGTGTTCTCGCGCCCCAGCTCCTGCCGCACCTGCCGGATCGCCTCCAGAAACGGCAGCGACTCGATGTCGCCCACCGTCCCGCCGATCTCCACGATCGTGACGTCGCCCTCCGCCGCCACCTTCCGCATCGCGTTCCGGATCTCGTTCGTCACGTGCGGAATCACCTGCACCGTCTTGCCCAGATAATCGCCGCGCCGCTCCTTCAGGATGATCTGCTCGTAGATCCTCCCCGTCGTCCAGTTGTTGTCGCGGCTCAGCTTCGCATGCGTGAAGCGTTCGTAGTGCCCCAGATCCAGATCCGTCTCGGCGCCATCGTCGGTCACGAACACTTCGCCATGCTGAAACGGCGACATCGTCCCCGGATCGACGTTCAGATACGGATCGAACTTCATCAGGTTGACTTTGAGTCCACGGCTTTCGAGCAGACACCCAATCGAGGCGGCGGCAAGGCCCTTGCCGAGACTGGACACAACTCCACCAGTCACGAAAATATATTTCGCTGACATTTCTGCGTCACCTTATTTGGATTTGTGTGCTGGATGAAGCTGGCGGGCACGATCAAGTATCGCAACATTCCAGAGGGAAGGGAAGTCCCTTCTCCGTGCAAAACCCGTCCCCCGATAAATCCATCGAATGCCGCTGGTTAAATTGCGTGATGGCAAAGACCGAGCCGAAAAGCGCGAGCGAAAAGCCCGAGCTGGAGCCCGAACTGAAAGCCAGTCGCCCGCCAAAGGTGTTTCGTTTGCAGCCGCTGCCAGGCAGCTCAGGCTCAGCCAGCAAGCTCGAGCTCGTCCCCGCTCCCCGCTACTGCGCCTTATAGCTGCCGTCGCCCCACGCATAGCTCACCGCCGGCGCGCAATCCGGTGCCGGAGTCGCTTCCTCCTTCGGCGTGTCCAGCGTCGGCTGCCGGTTGATTCCCGCAAACTTCACCGTCGTCGTGCCCGACTGCCGCTTCTGCTCTCCGGTCAGCAGCGGAATCGTAATCTGCCCCTTCGCATTCGACTGCGCGTGCAGCTCGTGCATCGTCGTGCCTGTGCTCGCGTCCAGCTTCAACGCCATATTCGGCGGAAAACCCTCGCCATCCACCAGCACCAGCCCCGCATCCTTCACGCTCAGAACCACGGACAGCTTGCAGCCCTTGTCCGTATTCTCAATCGGGAAGGGAATCGCGCTCGTCTCCGCCGCCCGCTTCCGATCCGACGTCACCAGCGCTACGCGAATCGCCTCGCCCTGCGCCGCCGTCGTCTCAATCTGCACCGGCTGATCTGCCTTCATCGTCGTCGCGCACGACGGCGGCGGCGCATACGCTGGCTGCGCGTTTCCCTGGGCCGTCCCGCTGTTGGGCGCCGGCGCCGCGTTCAGCTTCGCCGCCTCCGCCGCCAGCGCGTCCGCGCCCGCCGTGTCATTGCATACCGCGATCCCCTTCGCGTCCAGTTCGATGCCGCCCATCACCACCTTCGCCGGACCGTCCAGCGGCCACCGCACCAGCATCAGCCGGTCCGTCGGAGAAAATCCCGAGCCCTTCAGCTGATACGTGATCTGCGTGGTGCCCTCCGCCGTCTTCGTCCGCCCCATCTCCGTCATCGCCAGCGCCAGCCCCGGCGTCGTCATCTCCGGACCCCAGTGCGCCTGCAGCGCCGCCAGGCGAATCGCCGCGTTCAGCGCCTGCTGCTGCCGTTGCTGCTGGATCTCTGCCGGCGTCAGCGTGTGCGGCTCCGGCGGCAAATCCTGCAGCTGCAGTTTCGGAGGCGCGGGCTTGGTCCCCGTACTCGGACTCGCCGGCTGTTGCTCAGTCGTCGTCGAATTCTGTTGTGAAGTCGGCTGCTGCGAAGAAGAAGAAGGCGATTGCGCCATACCCCCGGCACAAAAAACTGCTGCGCAAACACCCGCAGCCAGGACATATCGGAAAACCATACCCCTGAGGATAGTCGAAACCAGCCGCCCCGTGCTCCCCTGCCGCTACCGGCTATCCGCTATCCGCCATCCGCCATCCGCTATCCGCTCTACTTCACCTCGATCACCGCCAGCCCCATCGGCGGCAGCGTCACCGTCAGCTTGTGATCCTTCATCGGCAGATCTTCCGCCGGTCCCGGATCCGACGCCTTCCGCAGCGCCTCAATCTGCGCCTGTGTCGGATACTTCGGGCTCCCCATCTTCTTCCATGCCGCCAGCGTGTCTCCGTGTGAAGCATCCACGCGCCGCACCTCCGCCCGCGACCCCATGCGCAGCCCGATCCCGCCGCTCAGATTCTTCAGCTCGAACGTCAGCGTCTTCGACGCGTTGCTCACCGGCGTCCCGTCCTTGTTGTCTTCCACCAGATTCCACGCCGCAATCACCAGCGTGCCGTCCTTGCGCCGCGTCACCAGCGCCTCATCGGTCTCCGCCGGCAGTCGCTCGTCCCCCAGTTCGTGCAGCAGCATGAACGCGTCATACGCCGGCTTCGGAATCCCATCTTCCGCCACCAGCCCGTACCCGCCGTAGAACGGCGTCTTCACCACGCCCTGCTCCTCGAACACATCGGAGAAGCTCCAGTACGACATCATCTGCGTCTTCCCGTCGCACTTCAGAATCGTGTCCGCCATCCACGGCCCCATATAGATGGAGTCCGTGATGTTCTGCTCGTTCGCATACGTCGCGTTGAACTCGCTCCAGATCAGCGGAATCTTCGGCCGCGCCGACTTCGCGATCTCCTCGTCCACCTTGTCCACCGCCGCGCACACCATCTGGTGCGGCGCCACCGTCCGATGGTCGTGGAACACATCCATCGCCGTGTCGTTCCCGTACACGTGCGTCGAAACGAAATCCAGCGGCACATCGTTCTCGGTCGCGTGCGCGATCAGGTCCCCCACCCACGCCGCCTGCGCCGTCGCCGGCCCGCCCACCCGAATCTCCTCGCTCACCGCCTTCAGCGCCCGCGCCGTGTGATCGTACAGTTCGAAATACGTCGACTGCGCCGGCCGCCCGATCCAGAAATCGATGTTCGGCTCGTTCCACACTTCGAAGTACCATTGCGAGACTTCACCGATCCCGTACCGATCCACCAGATGCTTCGCAAACGCCGTCATCAGCGCATCCCACTTCGCGTAATCCGCCGGAGGAGAGGGAATCGGCTTGTACCAGAACGCGTGATACTGCACCGTCTTCGCCAGCGCCTTCGGCATGAAGCTGATCTCCACATACGGCCTGATCCCGTGCGCCAGCAGCCCGTCGTAAATCTGATCCACGTACGACCAGTTGTAGACCGGATTCCCCTGCGCATCCTCGCTGTACACCCCGTTCTCATCGTCGAGAATCGCGTGGAACCGCACGTACTGGAAATCCGTGACCTTCTTCACGCGGTCCAGATCGTCGCGATAGCTCTGCCGCATCGACAGGTTCGCCCGCCCCGACCCGAACATCTCCTCCCAGAAATGCGGAAACGGCTTCCCCGGCGCCTTCGCGTCGATCACCACCGTCTCCGGCGTTGCGCTTGCCGCCGCGCTCGCTGTCGTGCTCGTATCCTGCGCCACCGCTCCGCACCAAGAAGCCGCCACCACCGCCGCCGCCAAAATACAGCCGATTCGTCTCATCACCTCTCCCCGCACCAAATTATCCACCACCCGCCCCCCTCACGCTCGCCCATCGCGCCCCAAAAGAAAAGGGAGGACGCCGTCGTTCCGACATCCTCCCACTAACCGCTATCCGCTATCCGCTAACCTCAAAAACTAAATCGCGCCTGCAACTGTACCGTTCTCGATCCAAGCGCGCCGTTCGCAACGCCGAACGAACCTGCCGGCGACACCGTCCCGTCCGGTGCAACCGATCCCACCGTGCCGTTCACCGACGTCGGATTGATGTTCGTTTTGTTGAACAGATTATAGGCATCGGCCCGCACGTCGAAGGAGGCGTTCTCCCCCAGGACCCTGTTCTTCGGCAGCCCAAAAGACTTCGTCAGACTCCCGTCCAGATCGTTATAGCCCGGCCCCGTCAGGCTGTTCCGATGAATGCCCGGCGCCGGTCCCGGAGCGGTCGCCGGAAACGCCGGCCCTTCGGTGTACGTCGTCGCCGGAAAATACCCCGAAGCGTCGGCGCCGAAGTCGGGATTCACGCCCCCGTCGATGCCCTCGAACGCCTTGTTGTTCACGCTCGTTCCGGCCCCCATCAGATGCCCCGACGGTCGAATCTGCCCATACGGACTGTCCGCCTCGTACAGGTGTCCCGCCACGTTGTACGTCGGATCGAACGGGAATCCCGTGTGCCAGTTCCAGATCCCGCTCAGCGCCCATCCCCCCGCCACCTTCTCCGCCCACGAGTGGCCGTGGAAGAACACCGGCTGCCACAATCCAAAAATCTTTACCGCATTCTGTACGTCGTAATTCGATCGCCCGTACGCCGCATGCGTGTCGTATGGATACGGATCCTGATAGTACGGCCCAGACAATTCGTCCATCGCCTTCCCCCAGGTGTACTGCGCCTCCGCCTGAAAATCGTGCGCGAAGTTGTGCGTCAGCGTCGCAATCATCGAGTTGAAGTTCCCGTTCCCCGAGTTCTCCCAGTAGTTGATCTGGTTCACTACCGGATTCAGCGCCAGGCCCCGCTGCGCCGCGATCGCATTCCAGTCGTTGTGGATCATCAGGTGCCGCATCTGGCTCCCTGCATAACTCAGCGTCGCCACCGTGCTGAACGGCAGCTGATAGTCCGCCTCCAGCGAGTAGTGATAGTTGGCGATCGTCTTCGGGTTCGACGGAAATCCGTCCAGCGAAGTCGTTCCCGTCAGCGGCAGGTTGTTGCTCCCGAAACTCGTGATCGTCGCCGGATTTGGAGCATACCCGAAAATCGAGTTGGTGCTCGTCGCCGTCTGGTACAGAATTCCCGTCCCCGTGCACGTCGGGTTCTTCGTGTACGGATACGCGCAGGTGAAACTCGGGCTCACCGCATTCGGCGGATTGAAAATTACGTTCGCCAGCAGCGCAATCTCGTTCTCGTTGTAATTGATCCCGAATCCCCCGCGCAGCACCGCCTTGCCCATCTGCCCCTTCGGCTGCCACGCAAACCCCACCTGCGGACCCCAGTTGCTCTTCTGCGGCGTGTACAGCCCCCCGCCAACCTTGACGTTCATTCCGGTCAGCGTGTCCGGCCCGCTCCCGAACCGCATCACGTCCAGATTGTTCTCCTTCGAGTAAAGAGACCCGAAGTACGACCACCGGATCCCCAGGTTCACCGTCAGATTCGGCAGGATCTTGTAATCGTCCTGCACGAAGAATCCCCACAGGTTCTCCCGGTTGTCCTCCCGGTTCGCGAACGGAACTCCTGTGGTGTGATTGAACTGCCCCGTCTCCTTGTACGGCGCATCGTTCGCAAAATCCCAGAGATTATTGAAGAAGAACTGCGGCCGCGCCGCGTACAGCAATTGGTTCAGGTAGTACAGCCGCGTCAGTTCTCCCCCCATCTTGATGTTCTGCTTGCCCAGCACCTTCGTCACCACATCGTTGTAGGTGTACGTCCACTGGTCCAGATCGCTCGGTCCCGGCGCCCCAAAATACTGGAACCCTCCGTCGGAGCCGATCGTCCCGATGTTATCGACGTTGTCCTGCGGCAGCCCGAACGGCTCCTGCGGATTGCTCGCCAGCTCGTTGTAGCGCCATCCCGCCGCATTCGCCCGCGCCTGGTTCAGCAGCGTAGCCGAAAACGTGTGGTTCCAGATCAGCGCAAACGCGTCGTTGATCTGCGTGTCGTGCCACAGGTTCGCCGAACGCACCGGCCCAAGATACGACGTCTTGTCCACCGGCACCCAGTAAATCGTGAACGTCAGCCGGTCCTTGCTCGTCACATTCGCATCCAGCCGCCCGTTGTACTGCGCCTGCGAAATCGTTGTCGGATTCACCGTGTTGTAGAACGCCATATCCGGCACGCCGTCGAGCCCTCCGCCCACGCCCGGATTATTTGGATTCCCCCCGTAGCTCAGATCCTGCGTCCCCAGCGTGCTGCCCTTCAGCGGCGATCCCACATCCAGACCGTTCTGTCCGTTCGGCCCCACCGCGTGGCAGTTCACCCCCTCCGTTAGCCCAATCGATGCGCAGCTCCGTGGAATAATGTTGCTCCCCGATACCGACTCGCCCTTGAATCCCAGATACTTCGCCGCGATGCTCCCCGTCGCTGCCGCCGCCTGATCGAACTGCGGCGTCTCGTACCACCCCTGCGAGGTGGCCTGCGAGTTCAGCGGGCTGGTCTCGTAGTTGAAGAACCAGAAAACCTTGTTCTTCCAGAACGGGCCGCCCAGGCTGCCGCCATACTGATTGAAGCGCGACTGGTCGCGGTTCACGCCCCGCGATGCCGCCTGTGCCGCGCTCGTCGTTCCCGTCGGCGCGTGATTCGATCCCGGACCGTTCCACCGCTGATACGCGTTCAGCCCCGGCCGCGATGCCTTGAAAAACGCGCTCCCGTGAATCTGGTTCGTGCCCCCCTTCGTTGTGACCTCGATCTGCCCCCCGCTGAATCGCCCGTTCTCCGCGTTGTAGCTGTTCGAAACCACATGCAGATCCTCCACCGAGTCCTCGCTCGGCGTGATCACCGACGCCCCGCCCCACACCGCGCTCGTCGTGCTGATGCCGTCGATGCTGATCCCGTTCGTCTCGTACTGGCTCCCCATCGTCTGCACCTGTACGCCGTTTTCCGTCTGGAAGATTCCTCCCGACCCGGACGATGTGCCATTCGGTCCCTGGTTTCCCGGTAACTCATAGGCGCCCCCCGACGACCCCTGCGACGCATCCCCGAAGACCCCCGGCGTCAGTTGCGCCAGCTGGAACACATCCCGGTTGAACGACGGCATGTGCTGAATCTGATTGCTGCTGATCGTGGCGCTCAGCGTCGCCGTATCCGTCGGCAGCCCCCGCGTCAGCGACGATACCGTCACCGTCTGCGTCGCCGCACCCACCTGCATCGTCACGTCAATCGTGTTCGCCTGCTCCGGCGTGATCTGGACCTGCGCCAGCGTCTTCGCCTGGAACCCCGCATGCGTCACCGTGATGCTGTAGTTCGCCGGCCCCAGCGAATTGAACGTGTAGATCCCGCTCGCATCCGTCGTCGCTGTCATCTTCTGGTTGCGGTCCTTATTGGTCAGCGTCACCGTCGCACCCGGAATCACCGCCCCCGAAGGATCGCTCACCGTCCCGCGCAGCGACGCATTGAACTGCGCGTGCAGTGCCGGGGTTGCGCAGCACGCCATAACCGCCAGCAGAAGCAAAAACGCCAGCTTCCTGCCGGCGCCACCGCTGATTCTCATTGCCGATGAAAAGAAAGACTTCTCGCTCCGCGCCGCGCGAAGCATGCCTGCTCGGGGGACTAACATTCTGGCTCTCCTGAATAAAGTGCAACCCTCCTCAGATGCTCTCTGGCCCGGTCCGGGTAGCTGTAATTAACTGATAAACTTATCCGCCGCACGCGCCATATCATGACTCGCCTCCCCGCTCCCCCAGGCCGCCGCCGCCCGTTATAGTGCTTCTGAGGCCGAATCCTTGAAGATCACCACCGCGCGTTTCGTCACTATCTTGTTGGCGGTTGCCGCTTTCCCCTTCCTCGCCGCTCGTGCCGACAACATCCCCGACGGCATCCCCCGCGCCCTCGCCCAGTCCCGCGCCGTCCGCCTCTCCGATATTCGCTACCAGCTCAGCTACAATCTCGTCCCCCACGCGCCGTCCACCGATGCGACGGAGACCCTCCGCTTCAACCTCAAAGATTCCTCGCAGCCTCTCCTGCTCGACTTCCGCGACGGCCAGGTCTCTTCCCTGGCGCTGAATGGCGCATCGATCCCCACCACCCTCTCCCACGGTCACCTCGTCCTCCCCGCCGACCGGCTCCACACCGGCCCGAACACCCTCGAAGCGAAGTTCACCGCCAACATCGGAGCCGCAGGCAAAGCCATCACCCGCTTCGACGACAAGGACGACGGCAGCGAATACCTCTACACCCTCTTCGTCCCCATGGACGCCAGCATGGCCTTCCCCTGCTTCGACCAGCCCGACCTCAAGGCTCGCTTCCAACTAACGGTCCGTGCTCCCAAAGAGTGGACCGTCATTTCCAACACCAGTGGAGTTGGCGCCGGATTCGCTCAGTTCGCGGACCACACCTTCGCCGAGACCGAGCCCATCCCCACCTACCTCTTCGCCTTCGCCGCCGGGCCCTTCGTCAACATCCACCCCACACCCGGCCTTCCCAATGTCTGGGTTCGCAAATCAAAAGCCGCCGCTGCCGAATCCGAAGTCCCCGCCGTCCAGACCACCGCCGCCGAAGGCATCCGCTTCCTCGCCGACTATTTCGCGCAGCCGTTTCCGTTTCCGAAATACGAAATGGTCCTCATCCCCGGCTTCGCCTACGGTGGCATGGAACACGCCGGCTCGACCTTCCTCCGCGAAGAGTCCGTCCTCTTCCGCACCGCCCCCACCGACCTCAACCGCTTCCAGCGCCAGGTCCTCGTCCTCCACGAGCTCACCCACCAGTGGTTCGGCGACTTCACCACCATGCGCTGGTTCGACGACCTCTGGCTCAAGGAAGGCTTCGCGCAGTACATGGCCTACAAGGCCCTCGCCGCCCTCCACCCCGACCTGCCCGTCTGGCAGCGCTTCTACCAATCCATCAAACCCGCCGCCTACGCCATCGATGAAACCCAGGGCACCACGCCCATCTATCAGGACATCCCCAACCTCAACATGGCGAAGTCCGCCTACGGAGCCATCGTCTACTCCAAAGCCCCCGGCGTCCTCCGCCAGCTGAACTATGTCCTCGGCGATCAGGCCTTTCGCCGCGGCCTCCAGCTCTATCTCGCCGGTCATCAATACGGCAACGCCACGTGGAGCGACTTAGTCGACGCCTTCCAGCAAGCCACAGCCGAGTTAGGCCATCCCTATAACTTGCAAACCTGGGCCGATAGGTGGATTCGCCATCGCGGCATGCCTCGCGTCGATACCTCCTTCACCTGCTCCGGCGGCCACCTCGCAAAACTCACCCTGACGCAGACTTCAGTGCTGGGTGGCAGCGACCTCTGGCCCATCGCCACCGAACTCCTGCTCGCCGACAGCAACGGAAGAACGCAAACCCTTCGCGCCGATTTCGACACCGCCTCCACCCACGTCGCGATTCCAACACCCGCCCCCGCCTGCCCCGCCTTCGTCTTCGCGAATAACGACGACCACGCGTACGGCCTCTTCCTGCTCGACGCAAAATCCCGAGCGAACGTGATGCGGGATCTCTCGATCTCCGCGCCGCCGGTCTCCGACCTCTTCCGCCGCACGCTCCTCTGGGGCTCGCTCTGGGATTCGGTGCGCGAAGCCGACCTCAACCCCGCCGACTACATCCGTACCGCCTTCGCCGTCCTTCCCCATGAGCGCGACGAAGCCCTCGCCGCCTCGCTCCTCGGCCGCACCCAGACCGCCGTGCACCGCTACGTCCCCGCATCCGCTGAGCCCGCTCTCCTGAGGCAAGGCGCCACGCTCGCCATCGACCGCATGGTCAACGACCCCGACCACGACCTCCGCATCCTCGGGTTCCGCGCCCTCGACGGCTTTGCCACCCAGCCCGCAGGTGCAACCGCCATGAAGCAGCTCCTCAGCGGCAAACGCACCATCCCTGGCGTCACCCTCCGCCAGCAGGACCGCTGGTCCCTCGTCACCGCCCTCATCGCCTACAACGACCCCGAAGCCGACGCTTACTTCGCCGCCGAACAAAAACGCGACCCCACCGGCGACGGCCTCAAATACGCCTGGATCGCCCAGGCCGCCCGCCCCGACCCCGCCACCAAAAAGAAATATTTCGCCGACTACACCCGCTGGCCTTCGGAAGAAGCA
>JBKICP010000423.1:4025-5346 GCA_046567085.1 Acidobacteriota bacterium | reverse complement strand
GGTGATGCGGACCTGGATCCCGCTCGCAAGTGCTGCGGAATGTGTCAGATGCGTCCCTGGCTGAGGATGCTGCAAACCCGGCCGGGTTTGCGGCATTCTCGGCTGAGTTGTGCGGATGTGTTTGTCCCCGAAGCAGATGCCGACGGCCGAGTTTGCCGCAATGTCGGCTGTGTTTGCCGGGGACTCGGATGAGTTTGCAGCAGAGGCGGCTGGGTTTGCCGCAAACCTGGATGAGTGGAGGGGCGAGCGAGAGACGCGGGTGGAGAGGCGAGTTGATCGGGGTGGCCGGCATTCGCTGCTCCTTTCGCGCATGAGAAAAGGCTCGCGGGATGGCGAGCCTTTTCGGGATCTGAATCAGTCGGGGAAATTTTCCTTCCCCCTTATTTTCAGAATACCAAGTTCTGCGAGATAACCTGCCAAATTTGTTGGGGTGGATTGGCTTGTAAGTGCTTGTAAGTCAGCGCTCATTACTTTGGTGTTTTGCACAAAAGCTTGACAGATTTTTCAGGGCGGGCCGAGTTGGCAGCAGAGCCGCCGACAACGATCTCCGGGGCTTTCCCGCCGGGCTGAGTTGCGCGGGCTTACGTCTCCTGGCCAGGCGAAGGACGTAAGGCCGAAATTGCACTGAGCACGAGCCTCCGAGAAGGGTGCGGCCCTGTGCCCATCCTCTTCACCTGCCTTCTCTTTCGCAGCGGAGCGAGGGCGATCAGAACCCTGGTGGGTTGTCGCGACGAGAACGTTACTACCAGAACGGTCGCGGGGCTGGCGCAGGCAACGCCATCCCTCAGCGGCTCAAGCCGCAGTCTGCCGGCAGCTGAGGGGCACGACTGAAGTCGTGCCCTTTCAAATCCGCGAACGACGACAGGTAACGAATCTGGCGATATCATGACCGGGTATGTGTACGACGCCGAAGGACGCCGCGTGGCGAAAGGTACGATTACAAGCTGGAGTTGCGACCCGAGTACGAATGGCCTGAATGCTTCTCTCAATGAAACCGATTATGTCCTTGACTCGGAGGGGCATCAGGTTACGGAGATGGCAAGTGATGCCAACGGCGCGATGACCTGGGCGCATACCAATGTCTGGGCCGGTGGGCAACTGCTTGCTACCTATGACGCAACGACCGATGCCTCTGGCCAGCAGGACGGTGCTCTTCACTTCTACCTTGACGACTGGCTCGGCAGCCGACGCGCTCAATCTGACTATGCAGGGATTTGGGAACAGGACTGCGCCAGCCTTCCTTTCGGAGATCAGCTGAATTGCACGCAATCGACTACACAACCGACCGAGCATCACTTCACCGGCAAAGAACGGGACCAGG
>JBKICP010000423.1:0-4015 GCA_046567085.1 Acidobacteriota bacterium | reverse complement strand
CAACGACTACTTCGGGGCTAGATACTATGCGTCTACGATGGGACGGTGGCTTAGTCCTGACCCGTCAGGACTGGAGTTGGCTGATCCTGAGAATCCGCAAGGTCTGAATCTCTATAGCTATGTGCTGAACAACCCGCTTGGCTTCATCGATCCAGACGGGATGGAATGCGTATGGGATGACGGCAGTTTCGATTCCAAAGACGACAAGCAAACCGGCAGCAGCAAGTCGTGTGGTAAAGCCGGGGGTACATGGATTGACCCGAAGGCCTTCTCCACTCTGAATGCGGGTGATTGGAGTGACAAGGCGAACGCCAATATCGCGGGTATTGCACAGGACTTGAACTCATCCAGCACGACCGTGACAGTCACGGCGCAGGACCCCGGAGTGGTTGGCGCTCTTCCGCTAGAAACTCCTCAGACAACCCAGCAGATCGATCCCGATCAACAGCGAATTAAACAGCTAGCGATTGGCATCACTGTGGACTCTCAGCACTCGTTCGGCTGCATAGCTCAAGCGTATGGCATCGGCGTACCTGGAACGGCAGCATACCAACTTGGGCAACCTGTTGCTGGGACAAAGCGTTTTGTAAGCCCAGGAAGTTCCGTTGGAAGCTCGCCCATATCAGAGGGGTTGAGCAAAGCACTACCCATCAAGGGGCGGTTCCCGGCTCCGGTTGGAGGCCCAGGCACAGGCGTGCCGTTCCGCATGACTAAGACCGGAAATCTCGGGAGAGCACTTGGCCGGTGGGCTCCCTTCGTTGGTCTTGCGGCTGATGCCTATGCGGCAGCGCAACTCGCGCACTGCCTGTAAGAGGTGAACTGATGGTCTACATCGTTGTTGGTGCTGTCATCGCAGTGGGCCTCTTCATGATCTCGCCAATGGTGTTTCCGGGGCGAAAGATCAAAGAACACAAGGGGCTATCAAAGGATGTTTTTACGGCGCAACTGTCTGCCCAGGGAGTGCCGGAACACATCTCTTCGGTCGTGTACGACTACTACAAGCGAAGGAGCTACAGCAGGGAATTCAACCCTTCTCCTGAGATGGATATTAACGGCATCTTCGACGAAGGTCCCGAGGACATCGATGATGCCGCCAGAGCTCTCCTGAAAGAACTGCATCTCAGCTCGCCCTCGGAAGCCGATAGGGAGACCTGGGCATCTAGTCGAGACATCCGCACCGTTGGCGATCTGGCACAGTGGTTGCACTGGGCCAGTCAGCATCAACCAGCGTGAACTGCGACAGGCCGTCTCCGGGCAGCCTGTGGCGTGTTTACATCCGTAAACGGCAGTGAGGGGCCCCGAGCGACGAGCACGCCGCCTACGGCGTCGGGAGCAGGAGGTCGCGGTAGGGATACGGCTTTCGCCGTACCCCCCGCACAGATCCGGACGAGCGGATTTCCCGCATCCGGCTCTTGCCTCAGGTGGTGACGCGCAGACGGCGCGAGGGATAAGGGTGGCAGATATGGGCCGGAGGAAGCCAGCGCCGGACGAGCCGTTGCATCCGCTCCCACTGCACGCGCCCGTTCTGACTCCGCCGTTCAAGAGCGCGGTGCCAGAAGTGACTGACCGTGAAGCGGAAGTGGGACAGAGCATACCGGTTCCCCGGAACTCCGAAGTATCGGAAATGCCCGCCCACAACGGACTTCAGCCACTTGCCAACTTCAGGAACAGGATCATGCATACGCCGCCGCAACTCGATCTTGACGCGCAGCAACGTGGCCTGCATGCGCTTGCGAACTGTATGCCGAAGCACCAAGAACCTTCCCCTCTTCGTCTTCCCGCAGATGTGCTTGAAGCCGAGGAAGTCGAAGGTTTCCGGCTTGCCCAGACCAGCGCGTTTTCGGTTGGCCGCTGCATGGCGTCCGAACTCGATCAGTCGCGTCTTCTCCGGGTGCAGCTCCAGTTGGAACTTCTGCATTCGTACTTTCAGTTCCGCCCAGAACCGTTCGGCATCGTCCTTGAACTCGAACCCAACCACGATGTCATCGGCATAACGCACCACGATTACATCGCCGTGCGCACGCTTCTTCCGCCATGCCTCGTCTCCGCTCCCAAGGACGGGCCATGGTCACCCCATCAGCATGGCCTCAACCGCCGGCCGATCACGTCACGCTCGAAACCTGGTGGAATCCGCCCATCCTGTCCAAGGCAACGCCTCAGCCGCAACGCGGCGCCCCTTAGCCCCCTCGACTTCCCCCCACCTGGCCTCGCCCGCCCTTCTTATCGGACAATAGTTGTATGCACGATCCCAGCGTCATGATCGACGTTCCGGGCGCTCTCGAGGAAATCAAAGCCGGGCGCATGATCGTGGTCGTCGACGACGAGGACCGCGAGAACGAAGGCGACCTCACCCTCGCGGCCGAACACGTCACGCCCGAAGCCATCAACTTCATGGCCCGCGAGGGCCGCGGCCTCATCTGCCTCACCCTCACCGAGGAGCGCGCCGACTACCTCCGCCTTGGCCCCATGACCCAGGAAAACTCCTCCCGCTTCGGCACGGCATTCACCGAGACCATCGAGGCCCGCGAAGGCGTCACCACCGGTATCTCTGCCTACGACCGTGCCCACACCATCCGCGTCGCCATCGATCCCCGATCCACCGCGCACGATCTCGCCCGCCCCGGCCACGTCTTCCCGCTCCGCGCCCGCAAAGGCGGAGTGCTGGTCCGCGCCGGCCAGACCGAAGCCTCCGTCGACCTCGCCCGCCTTGCCGGCCTCATCCCCGCCGGCGTCATCTGCGAAATCATGAAGGACGACGGCACCATGGCCCGCGTCCCCGATCTGGTCGCCTTTTGTAACCGTCACGGTCTCAAAATGCTCACCGTGGCCGAGCTCATCCGCTACCGCCTCCAGCACGAGCGCTACATCGTCCGCGTTGCCGAAAGCCCCATGCCCACTGAATTCGGCGACTTCCTCATGATCGCCTACGAGAGCGAGGTCCACGGCGGCCAGAGCCACGTGGCCCTGGTCCGCGGCGACGTCCATCAGAACCCCGCCAATCAGGATCCGCCCGTGCTCGTCCGCGTCCACTCCCACTGCCTCGCCGGCGATGTCTTCGGCACCACCCTCTGCGACTGCCGTCACACCATGCGCCAGTCGCTCAAAATGATCGCCGAAGCCGGCCGCGGCGCCCTCCTCTACCTCCACAACGCCAGCCGCGGTTTCGAGATCGATCGCACCTCCACGCCCCATCGCATCGTCTTCCATCGCGAAGCCCGCGCGCGCGAGCGCCACGAAGACCGCCACCAGCGCACGCTGCGCGAAGTCGGCCTCGGCGGCCAGATCCTCGCCGACCTCGGCATCCACCGCATCCGCCTGCTCAGCAACACCCCCACCCACGTCCCGGCGCTCCAGGGATTCGCCGTCGAAATCGTCGAGCAGGTTCCCATCCCCCTCGTCACCCCCGAACCGGCCCGTCTCCCTTAGTTCCGCGCCCCACGCACCGCCCCCTTCGCCCTCCCGCTAAGATGGAAGGGACCATGACTGACAAGCTCGGCTTCTCCACCCGCGCCATCCACGACGGCCAGGCACCCGATCCCCGCACCGGAGCCGTCAACATCCCGATCTATCTCACCTCCACCTATGAGCTTCAGGGCATCGAGCAGCATCGCGGATGGGAATACTCCCGCGTCTCCAACCCCACGCGCGACGCTGTCGAAACGTCGCTCGCGTCGCTCGAAGGCGGCTCCTCAGGCCATGCGTTTGGCAGCGGCATGGCGGCCATCGCCGCGCTGGTCACCATGCTCAAGGTTGGCGATCACGTCATCTGCGGCGACAACGTCTACGGGGGCACCACGCGCCTCTTCACCCAGGTCATCCCCCACCACGGCATCGAGTTCAGCTTCGTCGACACGTCCAACCCCGACAACGTGCGTCGCGCCATCCGCCCCGCCACAAAGCTCGTCCATATCGAGACGCCAACCAACCCGCTCATGATGCTCACCGACATTCGCGCCGTCGCCGACATCTGCCACGAGCACGGCATTCCCCTGAGCGTCGACAACACCTTCATGTC
>JBKICP010000422.1:0-11918 GCA_046567085.1 Acidobacteriota bacterium | reverse complement strand
TTGGCATCTGCGCCCGGGGAACGAACGGTCAGGACTGGCCCCATCGACTCCCGAACAACCTCGAGTTGCACGCTGGCAGCCGGCAGTGCGGGATCGTCGGCCGATAGCCCGGTGGCGGGAAAAAGGAGAGCGAGATGGACAGCCAGGAGTGGACCCGTGCAATGCATTTGCAGTTCCCCGGGGCGAAAGACCCCAAAAACACCAAGTTCCGCCCTCCCTTGTACGCACACCGATCGGGAGCGCCAAGGTAATTTCTGTTAGAAAGTCGGTTAATCCGCCCTCACGATGCCGAATCCGGTTCTCCATGTTCCTTCCACGGGCTGGCTGGCCGCTTCCGGTGTCTCCGGGGCCATGTTTTGGCAGGGTGTGGCACCCCGCCGTCTGCCGCTGGGCCAAGGTCAGTGAGGAAAGACAGTGCTGGAGACCCTGCACCAGTCTCCGTTCCAGCAGAATTCAACCAGGAGGTGCGAAAAGTCGAGCCTCGGCTAACGAGAAATAACCTCTGCGATAACCGTTAACAACCCCAAAATCGGCCGAGAACGATGTCTTTGACCCGCCTCAGCCCCGATGCTAGAATTCAGCCCGAATGCGCGGCTCTCCTGATGGGGACCCCTGTGTGTACCCGCGAGGCCGAAAGTGACGCCCGTCCACGAAGTTCCCGGTCCAACCATTGCGGTTTCTCAGTTCGAGAAACGCGAGGAGCTTCGCCGGGTTCTCGACAGCCGTCAGTTTGCCGGCGCACCGAAGCGCGCACGATTTCTCGAATTCGTCTCGGAACAGACCTTCCTCGGCAATGGGGAAAAGCTCAATGAATATCTGATCGGGGTCGAAGTCTACGAGCGCGGCTCTGAGTTCAATCCGCAGAAGGACCCGATCGTTCGCGTCCAGGCGCATGAGATTCGGCGCTGCCTTCGCAAGTACTACGAGGAGAGCGGCCGCGACAGCACGCTTCGCATCGATCTGCCCGCCGGTCACTATATCCCCGTCTTCAGCCGGAGCGCGCAGGAGGTCCCCGAGCCGGCGCAAGCCGCACCGCCCGGAGAGGAGCCGCCGCGAACGGCGAACCGCATCCACCTGGCTCTCACCGCAGGTCTGGCCGTAGTCTCGGTCATTCTTGCCATTGCCCTGGTTGTGGCCCTTCGCACGAATCGGTCGATGACCCCGGCGCATCCTGCTCCGGCGAGTATCGCGGAGGGGCTGCAGTGGTTTTGGGCGCCGTTCCTCCCGCCGGCTCGCGCTCCTCTGATCGTGATTCCCAATCATCCGGTCCTGCGCGCCGCCCATAATGGCGACAGCAAAGAAACCGTCGCACATGGGCATGAAATTCCAAAATCCGAGCTGCCCGAGTTCCGTGACACGATTCACTTCCGAGAGCTCTCGCGCTTTATCTTCGTCCCATCCACAACGGACTTCACCGCAGTTGGCGAAGCGCTGGGCGTCGTTCGCCTGTGCGAGATGTTCTTCCGCGTCGATGACACGTGCAGGGTGCAACCCTCGCGGTTGGTGAACTTCGAGGAAATCCGCAATGGCAACGCCATCCTGCTGGGTGGCAGCCAGGCCTGGAGCGGGCGGGTGTTTCTTGAGGAGCAGGGATTCCACCTGCAGAGCGGCGTGATCCTGAACCGCAGTCCTCAGCCAGGAGAGAAGGCCGAATACAAGCCTGAGTTCGATCCCGTCACCAACCAGCTCACGCGCGACTACGCACTCGTCCTCGTGCTTCCCAATCAGCAAAGAGAAGACCGGGTGCTCCTCATTTATGGCATCTATACCCAGGGTTCGCAGGCGGCCATCGAATACCTCACCGATCCCGAGCGCATGACTGTATTGCGCAAAGCCCTGGTTGCCCAGTCGCCGGATCACAAAACGATCCCGCCGTATTTTCAGGCGCTTCTCACGACGCGGGTGGAAAACGCGGTGCCCGGTACGACGACCCTGGTCGCCGTTCGCCGCATTCTTTCCAACTGAACAGAACAATCGCCGGCTTCATTTCACGGCTCTTAGTTTTGCCGACTCCGATTCGAGCCAGGAAATTCCATCCTTCGCTGCGATACTGTTTCCAGACGCAGCCTGTGCCGAACCGAAAATCGAGTGCGATCGTCGGCTGCCTTCGCCCATCATCTTCGAATGCGGGACTTCATCTTTTCAGGACTGAATAACTATGAGCTTCGGATCTTCAAAGTTGCAGAGACGGAAATTTCTGAAGGGGAGCATGGCTGCTGCGGCCGGATCGATGGTCGCAGGCAGTCGAATCCTGAGCGGTACCACCGCTCTCGCCGCACAAACCTCCCGCAGTTCAAAGTCTGGCTCCCCTGACCACACGGCTCTCGTCAAGCCGATCATCGGTACCGGCTGGCATGGACATATGTTTCCGGGTGCGGTCGCTCCCTTCGGCATGGTTCAGCTCAGTCCCGACACCAGCGGGCCGCCGGAGCCGCGCTGGAACGATCAGGGCGACACCTACGGGTGGGATCACTGTTCCGGCTATCACTACCCCGACAATGCCATCCTCGGCTTCTCGCATACCCACCTGCAGGGAACCGGTGCCGTCGATCTCGGAGATGTGCTGCTGATGCCCCTGGTGGAAGGTCGGAACTGGAGCTGGAGCAGCGGCACGCCGGGCCATCAGGCCGAGACGCAGACCGAGGCACTGGGAACCGATTCCGGCTGGGTGCTGGCTCCCGAACAGACCGGCTATTTCTCCTGGTTCTCGCACGACCGCGAGACCATGAAGCCCGGATACTACGCCGTGCATCTCAGCACGCCCGATGTCCAGGCCGAACTGACCGCGACCACGCGCTGTGGTATGCATCGGTACAGCTATCCAGCGCATGCAGGGGCCGCGCGTAACGGCCTGATGCTCGACCTGATTCACAGTCTCGGCAGCAAAGTGTACGAAGCCGAGCTGAATATCGAGAGCCTCTCGCGCATCAGCGGGCACCGTTCGACGCACGGCTGGTCTGCCGATAAGCAGGTCTGTTTCGTTGTCGAATTTTCCCAGCCTCTCGCGTCGGTGCAGGTCAGGGTGGATGGCAAGGAGAGCCCTGCGGCGCCAGGCGCCCGTCTCTCCGGCAAAGAAATTCAGGCCATCCTGACGCTGTCCGACGCCGCCAGGCCCATCCTCGTCCGCGTCGGAATCTCCGGAACCAGCGTAGACGGAGCGCGCAGGAACCTCGCGGCGGAAATCCCCCACTGGAATTTCGACGCGATCGTGCAGCAGACATCGCAGCAGTGGGACGAGGCGCTGGCAGCTCTGGACGCGGATCTTCCGGATCAGGCCTTCGGTGAAACGTTCTACAGCGGCGCATACCACTCGCTGGTAGCGCCGGCTACGTTCAACGATGTCGACGGCACCTATCGCGGCCAGGACCACCGCAATCACGCCAATCCCGGCTTCACCAAGTACACAACCATCTCCATCTGGGACATCTATCGCGGCCAGTGGCCTCTCATGATGCTGATGCAGCCGCATCGTACCGGTGATCTGGTCCGCACCCTGCTGGCCGACTACGACCAGCTCGGCCAGAATTCGCTGCCCGTCTGGCCGCTCTGGGGCAATGAGACCTGGTGCATGACCGGATTCCACGTGGTCGGCTTGATCGCCGCCGCGTACGCGCGGGGCTTCCGCGATTTCGATGCGGAGAAAGTCTACGCTGCTATGCGCGATACCGCGCTCACCGGCGCGACCGCCAACGACAACAAGCAGCTACAGGAGCAGTTCCGTCAGTACGGTTACGTCCCGGCAGGGGAGAATCGCCAGTCGGTCTCGCGCACTCTGGATTTCGCCTACGACTATTGGTCCGTTGGCGCAATGGCGGAAATGCTGGGTAAGTCCGCCGATGCGGCCATGTTCTACAAGCTGGGCCAGAATTACAAAAACCTCTTCGATCCAGGGACCGGGTTCATGCGCGGCAAAACGGCAGAAGGGAAGTGGCGCGAGCCTTTCCGCCCCGACCAGGAATACTGGGAGGACTACACCGAATCCGACGCGTGGCAGGCGACCTTCAACGTGATGCAGGACGTGCAGGGGCTCATCGATCTGTACGGCGGCGATGACCCGTTCATCGCGAAGCTCGATGCCCTCTACGCGGCGCCGTCCGACGTGCTGAACTCGCCGCCCGACATCAGCGGCATGATCGGCCAGGATGCTCAGGGCAACGAGCCCAGCCATCACATCCCGTATCTGTATTCCTTTGCCGGTGCGCCGTGGAAGACCCAGGAGCGCGTGCGCCGCATCATGCGCATCTACAACAACACCCCCGCCGGGGTTCCCGGCAACGACGATTGCGGCCAGATCTCGTGCTGGGTTGTCTTTGCAGCGCTGGGATTCTATCCCGTGAATGCCGTCACCGGCGTCTATGTCCTCGGTAGTCCAGGGGTCGACCGCGCCCGCATTCACAATCCGGAGAAACGAACAACGTTCTCGATTGTGGCCGAGAACAATGCGGCAGAGAACATCTACATCCAGGCTGCGCAGCTGAACGGAAAAGATCTGACTCGCTCCTGGATTACCCACGACGAAATCCTCGCCGGTGGCGAACTGCATTTCCGCATGGGCAATCGGCCGAATAAAGAATGGGCCGCTGGGAAGGAGGATCGCCCGCCCTCGGGCCTCCTCAAGCGTTCCTGAAGAGTGTGCGGTTCAGGCCGATCGACGACCCCTGCCAGGCGCACGCTCTCTCACCGGCCGTATCAAAGGCGGGCGCCCCGACCGGTCAGTCCTGCTGCGGCGGATCGTTGAGCAGCGATCCGCGAATCACCTCTCTTCGAGCGCGAACGAACTGGAGAAAGTCTTCGAGGAGCCTGGTATTCCGGTCGCGCGACCAGGCCATCACCAGTTCGATCGTGCCCTCCGGATCGTTGATAGGGCAGAAGGCCAGATCGATGAAGCGTACGTGGCGCAGGCTGGAAGGGATGAGCGTGATGCCTTCGCCGGCTTCGACCAGCGCCAGGACGCTGGAGAAGACATTCGAGGTCTGGACGATGCGCGGAGCGAATCCCGCGCGGCCGCACATCGAAATGATGCGGTCGAAGAGCACCGGGGAGATTTCGCGCTCGCAGAGGACGAAGGGCTCGTTGGCCAGATCGCGGAGATCGAGCGGGGAGCGCGCCAGCGGATGCTCGCGGGGCAGCACCGCCAGGAAGGGGTCGCAGTAGAGCACCTCTGAATCCAGCCTCGTGGCGTAGGGCGGCTGCAGGGGGCGGGTGAACCCCACGTCGAGCGAGCCCCGCACCAGAGCTTCGGACTGCTCATTGGGCAGCATCTCGCGGACCGAGAGATGCACGCCGGGATGCAACTGGCGGAATTCGCGGATGACCGCGGGGAGAAAGCTGCTGGCCCCCCACACGAGGAAGGCGATGCGCAGCGATCCGATCTCGCCGCGCGACCAGCGGCGGGCGCGGTCGACCGCACGGTCGGACTGGGCGAGAATCCTGCGGGCGTCCTCAAGAAAAATCTCTCCCACCGGGGTAAGGCTGAAGCGCTGGCGCGACCGATTGATGAGCGTGACACCCATCTCGCGTTCCAGATCGAAGATCTGGTCGCTGATCGCCGATTGTGAAACCCGCAGGGCTGTGGCCGCGCGATTGAAGCCTTTCCAGTCTGCGACGGCACAGAAGTAGCGGAGGTGGCGCAGCTCCATGCCGCATTTTATCGGTTTTTCCGATTGGCCTGTTCGGAACAAACCATGAAACCTATGACATCCTAGAGAATCCAGTAAATACCAGGCGCGATTCCCAGCACGATTGATGTCGCGTCCCCCACCCTGTCCTGGAGACAACGAGGCCATGTGGATTGTCAGGGTAGCGCTACAGCGTCCCTACACCTTTATCGTGCTGGCTCTGCTGATTCTGTTCCTGAGCCCCGTGGTGATCTCGCGGACCCCGACAGACATTTTCCCCAGCATCAATATTCCCGTGGTGGCGGTCGACTGGATCTACACCGGGCTGGATCCTGAGCAGATTGAAGGGCGGCTGACCCAGCCGTACGAGAAAGCGCTCACCGCGCTCGTCGACAACATCGAGCACATCGAATCGACCAACTACAACGGTCAGGCTGTCGTGAAGATTTTCCTCCAGCCGGGCGCGAGTCTCGATACAGCGAATGCACAGGTCACGGCGGTATCGCAGTACATGCTGCACCAGCTGCCGCCGGGAATCCTTCCGCCGGAGATCATCAACTTCAGCGCGTCGAGTGTGCCGATCCTGCAGCTGAGCCTCTCAGGAAAAGGACTCTCCGAACAGCAGCTGCAGGACTACGCGCAGAACTACGTGCGCACCCAGCTGATTACGGTGCCGGGCGCCGTGGTGCCGCTGCCCTACGGAGGAAAGACCCGCCAGGTGATGATCAACATGGATCAGAACCTGATGCAGGCGAAGGGGATTTCGCCCACCGATGTGCTGAACGCGGTGAACGCTGAGAATGTGGTGCTGCCCTCGGGTACGGCCAAAATCGGCAACAGCGAATACGACGTGCGCATGAACACGGCGCCGCGAACCATCGAAGCCCTGAATAACCTGCCCATCAGGCAGGTGGGCAGCACGACGATCTACATGCGCGATGTGGCGACGGTGAGCGATGGATTCGCGGTGCAGACGAATATCGTTCGCCAGGACGGCCGGCGCGGCGTGCTGGTAACGGTCATCAAGTCGGGAACCGCGTCAACCCTGAGCGTCGTCAAAGGAATTCGCGCCCGGCTGCCCCGCATTGCCAGCATTGTGCCGCCCAATCTGAAGATCGTTCCCCTGGCCGATCAGTCGATCTTTGTGCGGGCAGCGGTCAACGGGGTGATCCGCGAGGCGATCATCGCCGCCGCGCTCACCGGGTTGATGATCCTGCTGTTTTTGGGGAGCTGGCGCAGTACGCTGATCATCGCCGTATCGATTCCCCTGTCGATTCTCACCTCGGTGATGGTGCTGAGCTTTCTCGGCCAGACCATCAACATCATGACGCTGGGTGGGCTGGCGCTCGCAGTCGGCATTCTGGTCGACGATGCCACGGTCACCATCGAGAACATCGAGCGGTATCTCGAAGAAGGGCTGCCGCTGGAGACGGCCATTCTCGAGGGTGCTGCGCAGATCGCGGTGCCGGCGCTGGTATCCACGCTCTGCATCTGCATCGTCTTCCTGCCCATGTTCCTGCTGAGCGGAGTGGCGCGCTATCTGTTCGTGCCGCTGGCCGAAGCGGTGGTTTTCGCCATGGCCGCCTCGTACATCCTGTCCCGAACGCTGGTACCGACGATGGCAATGTACCTGCTTCGGGTGAAGGATCATGCGCGTGTCTCGCGGAACCCGTTCGCGGTGTTCCAGCGCTGGTTTGAGAGCCGGTTCGAAGGGCTGCGCAGCCGCTATCGGCAGGTTCTGGCGCGCCTGGTGCTGCATCGGGCGGCGTTTATTCCGCTGTTTCTGCTGGGGTGCGTTGCTGTCTTTGCGCTGGCTCCGTGGCTGGGCCGCGATTTCTTTCCCAGTACCGACAGCGGCCAGTTTCTGCTGCACGTCAACGCTCCAACCGGAACGCGCATCGAGGATACCGCGCAACTCTGCGATCGGGTGGAGGATGCAATTCGCAGAGAAGTGCCTGCAGCAGAAGTAGACAACATCCTCGACAACATCGGTCTTCCCTACAGCGGCATGAACACCATGCATCTGACCTCGGGAGTGATTGGCGCCAACGGCGCCGATGTACTCGTGTCGCTGAATCAGGATCATCATCCCACGGCCAATTACGTTCGCGATCTGCGACAGAAGCTGCCGCGTGAGTTCCCAGGGGCGACGTTCTACTTTCTGCCCGCAGATATGGTGACGCAGATTCTGAACTTCGGCCTGCCGGCTCCTATCGATATTCAGGTGGAGGGCAACGACGTCACGGCCAGCCATGCCATTGCCGATCGCATGCTGATGCAACTGCGGCAGGTGCCGGGATTGGTCGATCTGCGGATCCAGCAGCCCTTCGACTATCCAACCCTGAACGTGGACGTCGATCGCACCAAGGCGATCCAGGGCGGCTACTCCGAACGCGAAGTCGCCAACAGCGTTCTGAACACGCTGAGCGGGAGCCTGCAGATCACGCCAATGTTCTTCCTTAACTACAAAAATGGAGTGAACTACAACCTCGTCGCGCAGACGCCGCAATATCGAATGCAGTCGATGCAGGATCTGGAAAACATTCCGTTGACCGCGGCCGGCACTTCGCGGCCGGAGATTCTGGGGGATGTAGCCTCGATCCAGCGCGGGCATGAGATGGCGGTAATTTCCGAATACAACATCCGCCGGGTAATCGATATTTACGGAGCGGTGCAGGACCGCGATCTCGGATCGGTCGCCCGCGATGTGCAGAACATCGTGGCGCACAAGCGGAAGGCGCCGCGCGGGACCTTCATCACGGTGCGCGGCCAGGTGCAGACGATGCGGAGTTCGTACCTCGGCCTGCTTACCGGTCTCGGATTCGCCATCGTGCTGGTGTACATGCTGATCGTGGTGAACTTCCAGTCCTGGGTGGACCCCTTCATCATCATCACCGCGCTCCCTGCGGCCCTGGCGGGAATCGTCCTGTTCCTGTTCTTTACCCACACGACGCTGAGCGTCCCTGCGCTGATGGGAGCCATCATGTGCATGGGCGTGGCAACGGCGAACAGCATTCTGGTCGTCGCGTTCGGGCGGGAGCGGCTGACCGTCCACGGCAGCGCGGTGCGGGCGGCGATCGAGGCAGGTGCGACTCGGTTTCGTCCGGTGATGATGACGGCGCTGGCGATGATTATCGGCATGGTGCCGATGGCGCTCGGCTTGGGCGAAGGCGGCGAGCAGAATGCCCCCCTGGGCCGTGCCGTGATCGGCGGCCTGCTATGCGCCACGATCGCCACGCTGATCTTCGTGCCGGCTGTTTTCGCTCTCCTGCACGGCGGCGGATCGGCTGCCGACGCCGAACTGGCTCTTGAATCGGAAGGACACACCACGCATGCCTGGTAGGGCGGAGGTCACCATGACGACGGAAACGAAGCAGACAGCGGTGAAACCCAGCTCGTCAGGCACCGGAGCAGTGGAACCGGCCGATGAGCCGCGGCTGCCAGGGAAGTGGCGGAACATACTGATCGCCGCGGTTGTGCTCGCGATCGTGATCGCGGCAATCTACGCGGGAATACGTTCGCGGGCTCAGGCCGAGGCGAAGCTCGCGCAAGAGACCGCAGTGTCGGCTGTTCCGAGCGTGAGTGTCGTGCATCCAAAACTCGGATCGGCGAGTCAGGAAATTGAGCTGCCGGGAAACATGCAGCCGTATATAGATACGCCGATTTACGCGCGGACCAGCGGCTATCTGCGTACCTGGTACTTCGACATCGGATCGCATGTGCGCAGGGGACAACTGCTGGCCACCATCGAAACCCCCGAGTTGGACCAGCAACTGGAGCAGGCGAGAGCACAGCTGAAGAATGCGCAGGCGAATCTCGATCTGGCGCAGATTACAGCCGCGCGCTGGAAGCATCTGCTGGAGACCAACTCGGTGTCGCGGCAGGAAACCGACCAGGCGGTCAGCGATCTGGCCTCGAAGCAGGCGCTGGTGGCGTCGAATGAGGCGAACGTGCGCCGGCTACAACAGCTGCAGGCCTACGAGAACATCTACGCGCCGTTCGACGGAGTCATCACGCAGCGCAACACCGATATCGGCGACCTGATTCAGGCCGGCGAGAACAGTCCCCCGCGCGAGCTGTTTCATCTGGCATCGATCAGCACCCTCCGCGTCTACATCCCTGTCCCCGAGGTTTATACCGATGCCGTGAGAACCGGCGAGAAGGTGGCCATCACCCTGGACGAATACCCGGGGCGGAGTTTCACCGGCAAGCTGGTGCGCAATTCCGATGCCATCGACCCCGCGACCCGTACGCTCAACGTGGAAGTGGATGTCGCGAATCCTGATGGGTTGCTGCGTCCCGGCTCGTATGCGTTCGTGCATCTGACCGTTCCTCCGGTGAGCGGTGCGGTGACCATTCCCTCCAATACGCTTCTGTTTCGCTCCGAAGGACTGCGCGTTGGTGTGGTCCGTGATGGGCGCGCGCAGCTCGTTCCGGTGACGATCGGCCATGACTACGGCAGCAGCGTCGAGGTTGTCTCGGGATTGGCGCCGCAGGACGCCGTGATCCTCGACCCTGCCGATTCGCTGGAGAATGGAGAGGCCGTCGAGGTCGCCGGGAGCGCGCGGCGATGAAGCGCGCGCTGCGCATCTCAACGGGCGCATGGCTGCTGCTGCTGACCGGTTGCATGGTGGGCCCGAAATACCATGTGCCGCCGGCTGCGACGACGCCGGCCTTTAAGGAAGCTCCGCAGGCGGATGCGAAGCCGGTGGATGGATGGAAGCCTGCGCAGCCCGGCGATGCAACGCCGCGGGGCCCGTGGTGGCAACAATACGGCGATGCGCAGCTGAATGCGCTCGAAGAGCAGGTGGACTCGGCCAATCAGACGCTGCAGATGGCGGAGGCGAACTTTCGCCAGGCGCGGGCGGCGATCCAGTACAACCGCTCGTTCGAGGCGCCCACGATTGGCGTGGCTCCCGGTATTGGAACGCTGCGCGATTCGGCGAACCAGCCCTACTTCCCTTCAAACAACACGACGCAGCCTCAGGGCGAATTCACGCTGCCTGTCGAATCTTCGTGGGAAATCGATCTGTGGGGACGCATCCGGCGCAGCGTGGCCGCAGCAAAGCAGGAAACGCAGGCCAGCGCCGCCGACGTCGCGGCAGTGCGACTGAGCCTCCACGCCGAGGTGGCCGTGGATTACTTCGAGCTGCGCAGCGCCGACGCGCAGAAGAAGCTGCTCGACGACACAGTGCAGGCGTACAGCCAGGCCTTGCAGCTCACCCAAAATCGTTTCGAAGGCGGTGTAGCCCCGATGTCGGATGTGGCACAGGCGAAAACGCAGCTGCGCGACGCCGAAGTGATGGATTCCGATATCACCGCGATGCGCCAGCAGGATGAGCACGCGATTGCCATTCTGATCGGCAAACCCCCGGCCGCCTTCAGCCTGCCACCCGATCCCCTGAATGCTCATCCACCGGCGTTGCCGGCGATCCCGCATGTGGTTCCAACGGATCTGCTGGAGCGGCGTCCCGATATTGCCGCTGCGGAACGGCGCATGGCCGCGGCAAACGAGCAAATCGGCATTGCCGAGGCGGCGTGGTATCCAACGCTGGGCTTGTCGGCGACGACGGGATTCGAAGGGACGTCGGCATTGAATTGGTTCAACTGGCCCAGCCGGTTCTGGGCGGTCGGCCCGGTGTTTTCTGAAACGCTCTTCGATGCCGGGCGGCGCCATGCGGTGAAGGAATCGGCGCTGGCGGGATACGACGGCGCAGTCGCGAATTATCGGCAGACGACCCTGGGTGCGTTCCAGCAGGTGGAAGACAACCTCGTGGTGCTGCATGTGCTCGCCACGGAGTCCGAGCAGCAGCACCAGGCGACGGCGGCAGCAGAGCAGACGCTGCAGCTCTTCATGAATCGTTACGCGGGTGGCGTCGATACCTATCTACAGGTGGTCACCGCGCAAACGACTGCGCTCAACAACCAGCGCAACGATATTGATATTCTTCGCCGGCAGCTCGAAGCGAGCGTCCTCCTGGTTCGCGCGATCGGCGGAGACTGGAGCCGCGCGCAGCTTCCGCACGTTTAGCCGACTCGTGCGGAAGCAATGGGACACAGCTCCGGCCCGGCAAAGGATGTCTATTTCTTGCCCGGCAATTCGAGGTGTCCGCCGAACTGGAAGCGCATGGCTGAAAGCAGCTTGTCCTGGTAGTCGGCTTCGCCGCGCGAACTGAACCGCTGATACAGCGCCGTCGAGAGCACTGGTGCCGGCACGCCTTCGTCAATCGCTGCCTTGATCGTCCAGCGTCCTTCGCCCGAATCCGACACCCGTCCGGCAAATTCAGTCAGCGCCGGATC
>JBKICP010000421.1:0-3250 GCA_046567085.1 Acidobacteriota bacterium | reverse complement strand
AAGTGGCGGGGGTGGCCATGCCGGCGAAGGGCAGCGTGGTTTGCCAGAGGAGCTGGCCGGTGGAGGCGTCGAAGGCGCGGAACTGGCGGTCGTAGACGGTGGCGCCGATGAAGAGGACTCCGCCGGCGGTGACGATGGGGCCACCGTAGTTTTCGCTGCCGGTGTTGGTCATTCCCTGGCTGGCGAGCGCGGGGTATTCGCCGAGAGGAATCTTCCAGAGGTACTTCCCTGTTTTGAGATCGATGGCGTTGAGCGTGCCCCAGGGCGGCGCGATGGCGGGGTAGCCGTCGGGGTCAAGGAATTTGCGATAGCCGGTGAAGGTGTAGGCGTCGGCGCCGGGCGCGGCGGCGGGCGGGGTGAGTGTGTCGTGGACGCCGAGCCAGGCGAGGAGCGCGGCGAGGTCTTTGCCTGCGATGTCAGGCTGCGGGGGCATGAGCTTGCCGCCACTTTGAATGAGGTGGGTGAGCTGGGCGGTGGTGAGGCGGTTGCCCACGCCGACAATCGCGGGAAACGACGGCGCGACTCCCTGAAGGTGGTCGCCGTGGCAGAGGGCGCAGCGCTGCTGGTAGGTGGGGTTGATGGGGCCCGGTGGGGCCTGCGTGGCGGGCGCGGCGGCGAGCTCTTTGGCGTCTGCTGCGGAGACGGGCGTGGCGAGGAAGTCGAGGAGCGCGGCGAGGCCGGGGGCGTCGATGTTGGGGAAGGCGGGCATGCGGCCGCTGCCGTTGCGGATGTTGCCGGTGATCTTCTTTGCGGACATGCGGGCGGTGATGCCGACGAGCGAGGGGAATGCGGGCGGCGAGCCGGCGCGGTTGATGCCGTGGCACATGGCGCACTGGCTGCGGTAGAGCTGCTCGCCGGGGCTGCCGGTGTGGGAGGCGGGCACGAGGCCGCCGGTCCAGGCCATCTCTGTGGCGTTGACGTAGAGGACGCTGGTGGTGGGATCGATGGCGGGACCGCCCCACTCCGCTCCGCCGTCGAAGCCGGGAAAGACGACGGTCTGCTGGCCGACGGCGAGGGGGTAGAACTGGCCGTTGCTGCGGAAGGTGCGGAAGGTGCTGAGGGCCCATGCGTGCGCCTGCGGCGTGCGGGTGGTGAGCATGTCTGCGGTGAGCTGCTGGCGGGCGAATGGCTCGGGCGTGTCCGGCACGGGCTGCGTGGGCGCGGTGACTTCACCGGGGACGGAGCTGGGCGGGAACGGGTGCTCGTGGATGGGAAAGAGCGGCTGTCCGGTGAGGCGATTGAAGAGGTAGAGGTAGCCCTGCTTGGTGGTCTGCGCGAGGGCGGGGATGGATTGGCCGTTGCGCTGGAGGGTGAAGAGCGCGGGCGGCGAGGGGAAATCGCGATCCCAGATGTCGTGGTGGACGCCCTGGAAGTGCCAGAGGCGCTGGCCGGTGTTGGCGTCGAGAGCGAGAAGGGTGTTGGCGAAGAGATCGTCGCCGACGCGGTCGCCGCCGTAGAAGTCCATAACGGCGGAGCCGGTGGGAGCGTAGACGATGCCGTGCTCGGCGTCGAGAGCCATGCCGGCCCAGTTGTTGGCGGCGCCGGCGGTTTGCCAGGCGTTGGGCGGCCAGGTGCTGGAGCCGAATTCGCCGGGGCGCGGGATAGTGCGGAAGCGCCAGACGAGCTGGCCGGTGCGGACGTTGTAGGCGCGGATGTCGCCTGGCGGGGCGGGATGGGTTTCGGGATCGCGGCCACCGACAATGATGAGGTCTTTGTAGATGATGCCGGGAGAGGTGAGGACGGTGGACTGCGCGTGGAAGTCGCCGCGGAGGTCTTTGCGGAGGTCGATGCGGCCGTTGTCGCCGAAGGTGGGGACGGGGCGGCCGGTGGCGGCGTCGAGGCAGTAGAGGTAGTTCATGATGCCGGCGAGGAGGCGGGGATGGCTGCCGTCGCTCGGGCTGCCGGGCCAGTACGCGAGGCCGCGGACGGGCTGCGTGCCGGCGATGCCGGAGTCAAATTGCCACTTGAGCCGGCCGGTGGCGGCGTCGAGGGCGATGACTTTTTGTTTGGGCGAGTAGGCGTAGAGGGTGCCGCTGATGATGAGGGGGTTGGTCTCCATGTTGCCGGTGTCGCCGGTGTCATAGCGCCAGGCCTGGGTGAGATGGGCGACGTTGGCGCGGCTTATTTGCGTGAGCGCGGAGTAGTGCGCGCCGTCGGAGCCGCCGTTGTAGACGGACCAGTCTGTCGATTGGGAGGGGGATTGAGATGGGGATTGCGCGGGGGCGAGCGGGGCGACGAGGAGTGCAGAGCAGAGCGCGACGGCGGCGGTGCGGAGGGACATGCGGCGGAGTCTCCGAGGATGAAAAGGACGGAGCGATTGTTACACCGCGTGGCGGGGATGGGGAAGATGGAAGGACGCGGGGTTTGTGAGGACCCACTCATGTCGCCCGCTGAGAGCGGACGCCATGAATGGGGACACATGGCGTCAGAGCGTGGAATGCTCCCCTTTGCGAACGACCCATGTGGTCATGGCGCGCAGGTCCTGAACGATGGTGGTTTTGATGGGATCGGCGAGCTGGCCCATGCGCTGTGTGTAGGAGAGAAGCAGGGGTTCATCGACGAGATAGCGGACGGAGCCGTCAGGGGATTTGCAGCGACGCCCTTCGATGGGCTCGATGCGGTGCTCCATGCCGATGGAGGAGCCGAGGCGGGAGAAGAAGAGTCCGCCGGGCTTGAGGGTGCGGAAGGTGCCGCGGAGCATGGCCTCAAAGTGTGCATCGTCGCGCGCGAAGTGAAGGACGGTATTGCTGATGACGACGTCGGCAAAGGCATCCGGGAAGGACATCTGTTCAACCGGCTCGACGCAAAAGTTGGAGGCAGGAAGCGAAGGAGCGAGTGAACGCGCCATGTTGCGCACGGTATCGACTTCCTCAGCGCTGGCGTCGGCAGCGTGGACGTCATAGCCCTCGCGCAGGAAATACACGAGGTTTCTGCCGGAGCCACAACCGGCATCAAGGACGCGCATGCCGGGGGTGATACGGCCTTTGAGAATCTGGTCGAAGAGATAGATGTCGATCTGGCCGAATTGTTCCTGGAGGGTGGGCATGAGGTATGCCTCACCTTAGCATGCGGGGCGGTGCGAGGAGGAATGGGAGTGCGTTGCTTTCCCAGGCCTCAGAATCGAGACCTGGGGCAGCTGTGATCTTTCAAGAGGTTGTCCATTCGATTTGGACCGGAGAAGCTGTTTGTGACGAGCAAGCAGATTACTCAGGAGAGACCGAATGGACTATCACAAGAATGCCCCATGGAC
>JBKICP010000420.1:0-4599 GCA_046567085.1 Acidobacteriota bacterium | reverse complement strand
GCACACCCACGACTGCAGCGACGGATAGGCCTCGTTCATCATGCGGTCGATCCCCGTGTTCGACAGCGTCCGATTGAGTCCCGGGTAGAAGGTATCCATCGGCCGGATCGGCACGCAGTGGTTGTACAGCCGCTCCGCGCCCGCAGGCGAAACCGAGTAGCAGACCGTCCCAAAGGCGCGCATCAGCCGGAACGGCCGCGGCGCGGAAGCCATCGCCGACTGCTGCCACCCCCCCAGCGACGCGCGCAGCGCCGCCTGATCGAAGTTGCCGAGGCAGGGAACTCCCGGCGCCAGATCGAAGAGCAGGATCGAGTCGAAATTCCAGCCCCACAGCAGAATGTCCCAGTCCGCCGGCAGGTTCGCAAGCACCGCAGGCGCCAGCATGTCGAAGTCGCGGTGAAAAATAGCATCGTCTTCGGCCACCGTCGCCACCTTCTGATCGCGAACTGCCTGCTCCCACTGCCCCAGGTGCGAGAGCGCGCATCCGATGGCGCCGTTCGTGTACTCAGGCATCGGTCCGGCAAGAATCTTCTTCTCGATCAGCATCGGTCGCGGATATCGTGCGCCGTCGCTGGCAGCAACCCGGGTCACCGACTGCAGGTGCCCATTCATGCGATGGAACGCCGCCAGGCGCTCGGAACTTCGGTCGAGATTGATCAGCGTCACATCCATCGTATCCGCCGCCTTACTCGCCCTGTACCGGATTGTGCGGGCCCTTCTCCCAGGAGTGCGACCACCACGTCACCATCCACGACTCGGGGAACAGCGCAGCTTTGGCCGTGTCGTCCAGCAGTTGCCCCCTGAGCACGCTGGTGCGCAGCAGCTGGTGCAGCGGGTCCGACCAGTCCAGCGGAAACCACTGCCGGCTGCCGAGCAGTTCGATCTGCGAGCGGCCCTGCAACGGCTGCTGATCGGGCCGAAGCAGCCCGCGGATGCGCTGGATCGCCGCGCCCGCCCACACCGGGTCCTGCACCGTGTAAAGGTCGTACGCCGATTTCAGCAGAACCGGCCCCGTCAGCGTCTCCGGACGGTCCTGATACTGCGAGAACTGCATCAGCATCGAGACTACGAACAGCCAGAACTCCTGCCGCGGCTTCGACGCCATAATCGCATTTGGGATCGAATGCGCGAACGACTCGTTCGGCCCCATCCGGCCCAGCAACACATCGGCGCGCGTCAGCAGCGGATCCAGCGGTCGCAGGCACTCCGTATCCAGATCGGCGTAAATGCCGCCGCGAAGATAAAGGTAGAAGTACCGCACGACGTCGGCGCGATAAATCTCTGCCGCGTACGCGTCGTAGGTCTTCAGGAACCAGGGAAACTCCGTCGCGATGAAGTTGCGGTTGTCGCTGTCGTCCCACAACTCCCACGCAAAGCCGGGATTCTTCGCCTGAAACGTCTTGCTCCACGTATCCCACGGAGCCGGAAGCGTCTTGTTTTTCCACGTCTGGAAGATACGCGCCGGAATCGCCGCAGTCCTCGCATCCACGGCGCTCGCCGCGATCTTCGGTGCTGCCTCTATCGCCTGTGCCCCCGGGACCGCCAGGCAGTCCAGCGCAACCGTGTGGATCTGGTACCCACGCGCCTGCAGAAATCCCGTCACTGAGAACAGCTGTTCCGGCGCGACGTGCAGCGCCTCCAGCGCCTCGGCAGGAAGCTGGCGGTCGTCCCGCTCTTCATAAAGGAAGATCGGCCGATTCCGGCGCAGCGTCTGCTCCATGCCCTGGAGCACGAGCGGCTCCGCCCCTTCCACATCCATCTTCACGTACACGAGCGATGCCGTCCGGATCGCCTCGATATCATCGATGCGGTGCAGCGGGCATTCCTGGCCGCCGGCTCCAATCTGGATCCCGCCCAGATTCACCGGCGCACCTTTGCCGTACGCAAACGACTGCCCCGCGGAGGTCCCGTCGCTCGCGCTGCCCGAGAGCGTAATCGTCCCGCTCTTCGGTCCCACCGCCCCCCAGATCGGCTGGATGCGCTCGCCAAGCCCGTTCTCATGAATATTGCGCTCGAGCAGGCGGAACAGCGGCAACTGCGGCTCGAAACACGTAAAGTGCAGTCCCGGCGCGTAGCGAGCCATCGCGATCGAGTGACACCCCACATGCGCGCCGATGTCCAGCGCCGCCCCGCTCAGCTTCGCCAGCAGCGGCCCGACCTGCTCCATCAGTGCCGCGTCCCAGTACTCGCCGCTGGCCAGCGTCTGCCCGATGTACTCATCGTTCTCAAAAAAGGAGATGGATCCGTACTTCGAGAGGAGTATCCCCACGCCATCGATCAGGTAGTGTGCGGAGGTGAGCCAGGGCCGGTTTGCCGGATCGGCCGGGCGTGCCGGACCTTCGCGGAACAGCGAATCCGCCAGCGGCGTCTCGCTCAGCTTCAGGCAGTCTTTGCGCACCAGCACGAGCTTCGTCCCGTCGCCTGTGCACAGGACCGGCGTGTAGCCGTAGCGCTCGGCGAGCCGACAAAAGGCGCGGTACGAAGCGCCGTAGTAGCGAGTGCCATCCCAGCGCGCGCCGCGAAGATGCGGCACCACCTGATCCGCTTCGCTGCCCAGCGACGCGTTGTACGGCACAATTGCAACCCGCGGCCGAAAACCCGTCAGGACGCCGCGCAGCTGATGGAAACCGTGAAAAGCATTCTCGATGACGAGAAGATCGAACTCCGACACAATCTCGTGACGCCGCAGCAGCGAGACCACCGAGTCGGCCGAGACCTCGCCCGTAACCAGCTTCACCCCGGCTTTTGCCCTGGCGCTTCCAGCAACGAAGCCCTGCCACCCCTCGGGCATCGAAAACGAGGGACCCTCCGCTTCTGTGAGCGTGACGATCGTCCGCGTCGGGAACTCAGCAAAGCGATCCAGATCCGCCACCGCCAGCCACGACCCCTGCAGCCCGACTGCCGCCGCGGGCATCTGCGACTTGATGTGATTCGCGATCTGCAGGATCGCCTTGCGCTCTTCATCGGTCAGCGTGTTCCTGTGCCGGTCGAGAAGAGGCAGCGCGTCGGCCAGGCGCCCCTGCGCAAAGAGGATCAGTCCCAGGTTAACCGCAGGCTGCCGCTCCGACGGGTCCAGCTCGATCGCCCGCCGATAGCCGCGCTCCGCCTCCTGAAGATTCCCCGACCCGCACTGGAGCGTCGCCCAGTCGTTCCACAGTTCGCACGTCTCGCCCCCGGCGATCGCGGCCTCCAGTTGCTGGATATCCTCGGTTCGGTTTTCCTGTTGGGCTGCCTGCATGGTGCCCTCTCTTCCGCTCAATTTCACGAGCCGGACCCTGCCCGGTGAAAAGCAGGAAACGGCTCAGAGCATCGATAGGTGCACGCTCGTGGCCAATCAGCCCAGGATTACTGCAGAAAGATTGACCACCCTGATGCATTAATGCATTGGATGATGGAATCCATATAATATTATGAAAAATATAGACTTGATTGATCTATACGTCTGCAATCCCCAGGACGCCCAGCCGTCCCGGTACCCCGTAACACATCCCCCGGCAACCCCGTCCGTTAAGAATCCATGAGGGCAGCGAGCCCCGAAAACCAAACCGTATAATCGGACCGTCAGGAGCCCCAGCCCTCATGAGAATTCCCACGGAGCACCCAAACCCCGCGCTCCCCTCTGCGCATCCTCCGCGCTTCGGCGCTCCGCCCAGGGAGCTCCCGTGACCGAACCGACCCCGCAGACCGGCAGCCGTGTCTACGTCGGCTGCTCCGGATGGGCCTATCCCACCTGGAAGCCGGTCTTCTATCCCGAGAAGCTGCCCTCCAAAAAATTCCTCGAGTACTACGCCACCCGCCTCAACTCCGTCGAGGTCAACTACACCTTCCGCAGCTTTCCGCGCCGCACCGCCATCGACTCGTGGCTCGCGCAAACCAGCGACGCCTTCCGCTTCTCCTTCAAAGCGCCGCAGCGCATCACCCACTTCCAGCGCTTGCAGGAGTGCGGGCCCACCCTCGAAGCCTTCGCCAACGCCATCGCCCCCGTCGCCGAAGCCGGCCGCCTTGGCCCCGTCCTCTTCCAGCTGCCGCCGAACTTTAAGGCCGACGAAGGCCGTCTCGCGCAGTTCCTCGCCGACGCCCAATCCTGCCGCTTCCGCATGGCCTTTGAGTTCCGCCACGCCTCCTGGTTCGACGCCCCCATCTACAGCCTGCTGGAGCGCCACAACGCCGCGCTCTGCGTCGCCGAGAGTGACGACCTCGAAACCCCCGACGTGATCACCGCCGATTTCAGCTGTTATCGCAGACGCAAGACCGACTACACCGACGCCGAGCTGGCCGCGATTACCGACGGCCTCGAGGAACGTGCCAGGCGCGGCGACGTCTTCGCCTATTTCAAGCACGAAGAAGAGCCCACCGGCGCCGTCTGGGCGGCGAAGGTGCTGGCCGCCGTGCGGGGCCAGGTCTGATGGCGGCGCTCGCCTCCGAATTGGAAGAACAGCAGCCCTGGTGGGCGGAGTTTGTCCCCCGCCGCTGGCTGCGCAACGGCCATCTCCAGACCCTCGCCGGCAATTTCCTCCCGCGGCGTCTTGTGCTGCCCGCCCCCGAGCCCCTGCTCGTCCAAGTCGATGGCCCCGTCGCCGGCTACGGCCCCACCCAGGT
>JBKICP010000419.1:0-13394 GCA_046567085.1 Acidobacteriota bacterium | reverse complement strand
CGCAGAAGAAGAGCAGTGTCCGGTATTTTCCTCGGCCGAGCCTGCGCGAACGCATTCTCGACTGCGATATCGAGGTTGCGGCGGAGTTGCCGGGCCTCAGAGTTGCGGTGCGCGACCTGGTCGCGCTGCAGCCGGGCAGCGTTCTCAAGCTGCGCGCCCCGGTGCGCACGCCGGGCATGCTGACCACCGGAGGCAAGGGAGTCTTTGAGGCCGTGCCGGTCCGGAATGGCACGCAGAAGGCTGCGCAACTGGGCCGCCGCGTTACGACAACGAATTGGGAGAGGGCATAGACATGGGAGACAATCCGAACAGTAAAAAAGGCGCGCGAATCTTCGCAGCCGCATTTGCGACCGCCGTTTCCGACGCGCTGGGGAAAGCCGTGGGCGAGCCGTGGCCCATGGAGGTGATGGAAGGCGCCGAACCGTCGACGCGCCACGGGCAGCCGGTCCACTTTCGCCTGTCGGTCGACGGCGCGCTGCGCGGCGAGTGCTTCGTGGAGTTCTACGAGCCGCAGGTCAATGCGCTCATGAACAAAGTTCTGGGCCGACCGCCGGTCGATGACGAAGCCGAGACGGCGCTGGTGAAGACCCTCGCTTCCGCGACGGGCGGACTCCGGACGCTGCTGACGACGCAATACGGCGAGCTGAATTTCCGGCTCGATCGCGTCTCCGGACTGGCCTTCGGTGGCATGCTGGTGGTGCCGCTTGCGGCTCCCGCCGACCCCTCGGGCGCCCCGGTGCTGCTCTATTTTGACGGGCAGCTGGTAGCGGCTCTCTGTGCGGGGTCGGGTGGAACCGGAACGGGTGCTTCCGATTCTCCACGTTACGAACCAGCGAACCTGCAGATGTTGATGGACGTCGAGCTGAACGTGTCGCTGCGATTCGGCCAGCGGCAACTGCCTCTGCGCGAAGTGCTGGAGCTTTCGAGCGGATCGGTCGTCGAGCTGGATCGCATGGTCGACGAGCCGGTGGAACTTCTCCTGGATGGCAAGGTTATCGCGCGCGGCGAAGCAGTGATCGTCGACGGCAATTATGGGCTGCGGGTTACAGAAATTCCGCAGCCTGTGGCAACTCACCTGATTCACTAATTCCCACGAAGGCTGACTGAGATGAATGCCCTGTTGAAGTCTTTGCTGCCCCCGATTGATTTTGGATGGAACCACGTACGCGCGCGCTGCGGGTTGACGGACTGTCACAACAAGCTGCTGATGCGCCCGGTTCCGATGAAAAGCGCCGGTATCCGTATCGGTCAGGACTGGTACTGCAGTGTCGATTGTTTCGTGACGGCTGCTCGCTCGCCTCTGGCCGCGTTGTTGGCGCGCCGCGTCATGGAGATGCCGCGGAATCCACGCCTCTCGCTGGGGCTGGCGTTGTTGTCGAAGGGATCCCTGACGGAGAAGCAGCTGCGCATGGCCACGGAGCTGAGCCGTGAGAATGGCGAGGATCTGGAAACCACGTTAGTCGCTCTGGGCTGGGCGAATGAGAAGCAACTCGCCGTCGCCCGCAGCGCGCAGTGGGGCTACCCGGTCCTGAGCCAGGAGCGCGCGGGCCGAGCCGTTGAGGTCGGCATTCCGCTGGCGCTGCTGCGGACGTTTTCGGCGGCTCCGGTGTTTTATTCGGCAAGCACGAACAGGCTGGTGCTGGGCTTTGTGGAGCGGGTGGACCACCGTTTGCTGCAGTCGGTGGAACAAGTCGCAGGTTATCGCGCGGAGCCCTGCTTCCTCACCCAGGCGGAATTTGCCGAACAGATGCGACGCGTTGCGCATCCCGCGATGTACGAAGAGGTGGTGATGGATACGCCGATGGATCCGTCCCAGATGGCCCGGACACTGGGCCGGTGCGCTCTCGATGCGTCTGCGACCGATGTGGGGTTCGTCCAGTGCAAATCGTGGGTGTGGGCACGGCTCATGGGGAAACGCCGGACCGTGGATGTTCTCTTCGCAAAAGAGAGCGCCGCGGCTGCCCCGGTGACCGCAGATTCCCGTTTCACACAGGCGATGGCCGGCGCGCGCGGCTAAAACCATCTGCCCGGAATGCCGATAAGTGTTCCGGGAGATGATCTGTGCCGAGCGCGAGCATTCCAGAAATTCGGACGATTCGAAGCAGCTTCGCAGGGTTACCGCAGTGGTCGCCGCAACCGGTGGACGATCTTCCGGATGTTCCCGCACTGCCGGAGACGCTGCTGCAGATGGAGCTCAAACTCTATGATTTCTCCATCGATCTTCATGAATTATCCCGACTGATCCTGAGCGATGCCGGGGCAACGCTGCAGATTCTGCGCCTCGCGGCGCGCGAATGCAGCGGCCTCGATGGGTCTCCCGCACGCATCGAGGACTGCATCTCCGATCTGGGCCTGGTGGCGTGCCTCCGGGCGGCCGGCCGCAGAACCGTTCTCAGCGAAGCGCGCCACCGGGGCGTCGTGGAAATCTGGGCGCACTCCCGGGAAATCGCGCAGCTGTGCAGAAAGATCGCAGGAACGACGGATGGCTGGATGCATCCGGAAGATGCGTACCTGGTGGGTTTGACCCATACGCTGGGTTTGTTGCCGGGGATCCTTGGCTGGATGTGGCCTGACAATGCCGCCAGCAACTGGATCGAGAAGGGAGCCAAACTCGCGGAAATGTGGCTTCTGCCGACCTTCGTCCAGGAATTCTTCGCAGAAATGCGGGCAGCGAGTGCAAAAGACGGCTGGTCGGACTTGGTGCGTCAGGCGCACCGGATGGCGCGCAGTTCCGCGCGATGCCCGATGTGCGAAGTTGCCGGCCCCCAGCTTTGCCGGCCCGCCTGAGGCGCCCTTCTCCGATCCTTCGCCCCAAGGGCAGGGCTGAGATTGCCTTCGAATGAGGAACGTGAGCCCGGATGCGGCCGATCCTCCGCGGCCGGCCTGCTGTTCTCATCGATCCCTCATCCGCCGGCCTTCGAAAGGCTGTTTTGAGCCTGAGTCCGGGCAAACTTTGCCCATCCGGATGGCACGTCCCGTGCATAGGTCCTGTGCAGAGGATCTATGGATTCCGGATACTACGCGGCGTGCACCGCACTGGTTTCCCGCACAGCAGAGCTGGATACGATCGCCAACAACCTGGCCAACGCCAGCACCGTCGGCTTCCGCGCGCAGCAGAACGTCTTCAGCACGGTTCTGGCCGACGCGGCGAACCCTTCGGGGTCGGCGTTGGTCGAGGCCATGAATCAATATGGGCTCATGAGCGGAACCACGCTCGACCTGAGCCAGGGAACCCTGCAGAAAACCGGCAACACGCTGGATATGGCCATCGAAGGCCACGGCTATTTCGAGATCAAAACGGCCAACGGAACCGCCTACACGCGCAACGGCAGCTTTCAGATCTCGTCCAAAGGCCAGCTGATCACGAGTGCCGGCGATGTGGTGATGGGAGACAACGGTCCGATCACCATGCCTCAGGGCAAGGTTTCGATCAGCGCCGATGGCACGATCTCCCTTGACGGAGCGGTCAGCGGGAAAGTGAAGGTCGTCGAATTCTCCCAGGGCACGCAGCTGACGAGCCTCGGCAATGCGTACTACTCGGCGCCGGCCAGCGCGGCGCACCCCGCGACACAATCGAACGTGCGGCAGGGTTTCCTCGAGAACTCCAATGTGAATCCTGTGGCCGGCATGGTCGAACTGGTGACGGCCCAGCAGACCGCAGAGATCATGCAGCGGGCACTCTCGATGTTCAATTCGGAAATAGACAAGACTGCGACGCAGGATCTGCCGAAGGCAGGATAAAAGGAGAACCACGGATGTTTCACGCTCTCTACACAGCCGCCAGCGGCATGACAGCCCAGCAGCTCAACCTCGACAACATCGCGAACAATCTGGCGAACTCGAGCACCGCGGGCTTCCAGGGGCGCCGTCTCCAGTTCTCCGATCTTCTGTATCAGAACGACATCATGCCGGGCGCTGCGGCAACGCAGCAAACGACGGTAGCGTCCGGATTGCAGATCGGACTGGGAACCCGCCCGGGCAACACAGAGATTGTACAGACGCAGGGTGACCTTACGACGACGGGCAATCCGCTGGATCTGGCGATCGAAGGATCGGGGTTCTATCAGATTCTGCTGCCGAACGGACAGCTGGGTTACACGCGGTCGGGCTCGTTCCAGCCGGATGCCCAGGGCAATCTGGTGACCGCCAATGGCGATCAGCTGCAGCCGTCGATTTCGATTCCCGCATCGGCCACGAACATCACCATCGGCAGCGATGGCACCGTCAGCGTTACGCTGCCGGGGCAGACGCAGGCCCAGCAGGTGGGCATCATTCAGTTGGCCATGTTTTCCAATCCGGGTGGCCTGAACAGCATTGGCAACAACATCTATATGCCGACGACAGCATCGGGCGACCCGGTTGTGGGCGCGCCGGGCGGCTCCCAGGGATTGGGAACGATTCAGCAGGGAATGCTGGAGCAGTCGAATGTGAACGTCGTCGACGAGTTCGTGAACATGATTCTGGCGCAGCGTTCGTATGAGTCGAACTCGCGCGTCATCAAGGCAGCCGATCAGATGCTGCAGCAGCTGAACCAGTTGGCACAGTAGACCAGGATTCCGATGACCCGATTGAAGTACTTTCTGAGTTGGTTCCTCGTGGGCGCCGCGCTGCCGGCCTGGGCGGCGTCCCCCCGCTATGCCATTACTCCCGAGCAGATCGCCGGGGCCATGGCCGCGATGGGCATGCAGGTGTCGAGCGCCCAGTTGACGATGATCACCGCGCCGGTTGCGTCCGTTGCAGAACCGGAGTTGCGCGTGCAGTCCATGCAGCGGTGGCCAGGCGATCGGGTCGTTGCGCGTCTGGACTGCGCCACCCGGGAACAGTGTCTCCCCTTCTTCGTGAGCATTCGAATGGGCAAGGATGCCGGGACCCAGGGGGCGATGGTCAACACGACGGTCAGTGCTCCGCAGGTCGCGCGAGCCACGTCCGCGCCGGCCATGGCCGTGCGTGCCGGATCGCGGGCCACTCTTTATATGGACGGCGACCACGTCCACATTCGTGTTGCGGTGGTTTGCCTGCAAAGCGGCGCCGTCGGTCAGACGGTTCGCGCGGAGGGCCCGGACCACGAGCAGAGCTATCTCGCGCAGGTGGTCGGCAATGGCGTGCTGAAAGGCCGGTTCTGATGACGAACCTGGGGCACATGCTGAGGTGGCGGGTTGCCGCCGCTTTGCTGGCGACTGCAGCCATGTCCGCGCACGCAGGGAAGATGAGCAAGAAGCAGAGTCCGGCGCAACTGCGCTCCGACTACATTGCGCGACTCGAAGAACAGGAAATGCCCGCGAGCCACTTAACGACAGGAAGCCTCTGGACTCCGGACGGCGCCTTCGACGATATGTCGCTCGACTACAAGGCGCGGCGGGTGAACGACACCCTGGTGATTCTCGTCTCCGTGCAGACAACGGCCGCGCAGAACAAGAACGTCAACAGCTCGCGCGCCTTCCAGACCGCTTCAGGGATCACCGGGCTGGCGGGGGCTGTCAACACCAAGGGACTGAATCCGCTGTTCAACGCCAACTCGGCCACGACCCTGAAGGGAGCGGGCGCTACGGATTCGAGCACAACCTTCCAGACCAGCATGACGGCTCAGGTGATCGCGGTGCTGCCGAGCGGAAACCTGGTGGTGGAGGCGCAGCGAAAAATCTTCATGAATAACCAGCACGAAGACGTCACGATCCGTGGCGTGGTGCGGCCCGGGGACATCGGGCCGAACAACGCAGTGGCCTCGTCTGCGCTGAGCAATCTGGAAATCGAGATGAAAGGCAAGGGAATCCTTGCCGACAGCACGCGGCCGCTGAATCCGATCACGAAGGCAATTCTCTGGCTGGTGGGATTCTGATGCGGATGCGAACTGAGTTGAAAATGGCAGTGCCGATAAGGCTGACGTTAGGGTTGTGCGCTGGGTTGCTTACGGCTGCGGTGACGGCGCCGCGGGCGGTCGCCGACACCGGAAACAATCATCACGTTTTGGTTCGTGACATCACCAGCGTCGAGGGCGTCCGCGACAACATGCTGGTGGGTTATGGACTGGTTGCAGGGCTGACGCAAACCGGCGACAGCCAGCAGACTTATTTCACCGTGCAGACGCTGGCCAATGCCATGCAGAAGATGGGTGTGCTGATCCCATCCGCCACCGTGGAAGTGCGGAACGTCGCGGCGGTGTTCATCACGGCGTCGCTGCCGCCGTTCGCGCGGCCCGGTGAAAAGATTGACGTCACGGTTTCATCTGTGGGAGACGCGAAGAGCCTTGCCGGCGGTGTGCTGCTGATGACAGCGCTGCACGGTCCGGATGGGCAGATCTACGCCGAAGCTCAGGGGCCGCTGGTCATCGGCGGATATTCGGTCGGCAACGGACTGAACGGCAAGCAGGTGAACACGCCGACGGTGGGCATCGTGCCGAACGGCGGCATCGTCGAGCGCGACACGGCGGTCGATCTTCACGAATTCAGAACCGTATCGCTGTTGCTGCGCAATCCGGATTTCACGACCGCTCGGCAGATCGCGGACGTCGTGAATGCGGAGTTTCACAAGCCGGTGGCCTCGGCGCTGGACAACACCCGGGTGGACGTCAATGTGGCAGATGCCGGGATGCCGTCGGTGCCGGAGCTGATTTCGCGCGTGCAGAACCTCTCTCTCATCGTGCACACGCCCGCTCGCATCATCGTGAATGAGAGGACGGGAACTATCGTCCTCGGCGGGGACGTGAAGCTCACGCCGGTATCGGTGATCCACGGTAACCTCTCGATTGAGGTTTCGACCACCTTTGCGGTGGCGCCGGTTCCAGGCGCTTATCCGCCGGGATGGTACGGCCCCGGGATGCCCCCGCCAGGATATGGCGAACCCAATGGTCCGACGGGGCAGGTGCAAGCACCGGCCGGCGGCCAGGCCCAGGTGCAGGTGCAGGGGCAGAATCAGGGACAGCAGGGTGGAAACGGCCAGGGCGGTGCGGGTCAGGGAGGTCCGGGACAGGGTGGATTTGGCCCTGGAGGTCCAGGACAAGGCGGTGCGGGATTTGGGGGCGGATTCGCTCCTGGCGGCGCGGCGCTGGTTCCCGAGCAGACCGTTGCTGTGACCGACGGGCCGGCGCAGACCATGCGCCTCGATGATGGGGCGAACGTCGAGCAGCTGGTGAACGGGCTTCACGCGATCGGAACGTCGGCTCGCGATGTCGTGGCGATCCTGCAGGCGATCAAAGCTGAGGGCGGCATTCAGGCAGATCTGGAGGTTCAGTAAATGGGCGCAGGGATGACTGGAGTCACCGCACTGGCGGCGCAAAACAGCCTGCAGCAGACCCGCGACTCCCGGATCCTGAAGCAGGTACAGCAGCTGCAATCCGAGCAGGGAACTGCCGATAAGTCGAAGATTGAAAAGGGCGCGAAGGACTTTGAGGCGATGTTGCTCAGCAGCTGGTTGCAGCAGGCCGAGCAGTCCTTTGCCACGGTCCCGGGTGCGGATAGCGACGACGATGACGCGGCAGGCCGGGATCAGATGATGAGTTTCGGCACGCAGGCGCTGGCCCAGTCCATGGCGAATTCAGGCGGAATCGGGATTGGAAAGATGATCGCCCAGGCGATGGAGCGGACGGCGGCAAAGGCGGAGTTGGCAGGTTCGGCTCCTGCGGAGGGGAAAATCGAGGGAAAAAAGTGAGGATTCGCTTAAACTCCGGAGGAGAAGTGCCGATAGTAACGCAGCGTCAAAGAAGGGAACAGCCATGAGAATCGATCTTGTCAACACGGTTGCCAGTCAGATCGCCAATGAGGCGGGGTCGCAGGCGACAGGCGCGCAGAGTGCCTCCGTTGCACCCCGCGAAGAAGATCGCGCGACTCTGGTCTCCAATGCAGGGTCGGTAAACTCGCTGGTCAGCGCGGCGATGAGTTCGCCCGAGATTCGCGCCGATAAAGTCGCCAGCCTGCAGCAGGCCATCAGCAGCGGAAAATACCAAATCGATCCGGCGAAGATTGCCGCATCGATGATCGATGAGCATGCCTGATCCCCGCTGACAGCATGAGCTGTCAGGCGGCGGGAGTGGCAGCCGGGAAGCGCAGGAATCATGGGGGCTGACGCCCAAACCCGGAATAACGAAGCCGGGGAGCACCTCGAGCTCCTGCGGTCGCTCGCGCGTGAAGTGGAACGCGCGATGCACGCTATTGCGCAAAACAATCTCGCAGAACTGGAAGACAGCATCGCCAGCCAGCAGGATCTCAGCGTGCGGCTGACGGAGCTGGCCATGGACCGCCGGGGCGCTGTACGCGCCGCCCTCGCCGCAGATACCGATGGCGATCTGAGAAGGGAAGTGCAGGCCGCGGCCGGAGAGCTGCAGAAGCTGAACCTTCGCTATTCCATGCTGATTGAGCATTCGAGCCGGTCTGCCGCGCAGATGGCGGCGCTCTTCAGTTCATTCCGGGGACAATTTCAGGAGGAATCTGGCGGCCGGGAGAAACATCAGACCCTGTCGTTCCAGGGGTAATCGCCATGGGTGGATTGACGACAACGCTGCTGATCGGTGTCCAGGCTCTGGAAGCCTCGCAGGCGGCGCTCACCTCGACGAGCAATAACATTGCGAATGCCGGCACTCCGGGATATACGCGGGAGGTCGCTCAGTTCAGCGCGAACGGCGAAAACCTCAACGGCCAGACGCTCACCGGAGGCGGTGTTACGCTGACCGGCATCCAGAGCGTTCGCGATGAACTGCTCAACCTGCAGATCCAGCAGCAGACCTCGCTGCAGAGCAGCGCGGGCACACAATCGTCGCTCCTGCAGCAGATTCAGAGTTATTTCGCCAGCACCGGAAACGACATTGCCACTACTTTGAGCGCCTTTTCGTCGAGTCTGGCCCAGCTGTCGGCCAACCCCTCCAGCGCCGCGGTGCAGCAGGGGGTGTTGTCGGCCGGCCAGAATCTGGCGCAGTCGTTCAATAACACGGCCAACGGGCTCACGACCGCCCAAACCAACGCCGATCAGCAGGTCACCCAGACGGTCGCGCAGATCAACACGCTCACCGCGCAGATCGCGCAGCTCAATTCCCAGCTCACCCCCTCGGTGATGTCGCAGCAGAATGGCGGCACGATCCAGGATCGGCGGGATCAGCTTGTGCAGCAGCTTTCGCAGTTGGTGGGCATCTCCGTTTCGCAGAGCAGTGGCGGTGAAGTCATCACGACGGCGAACGGTTCGCCGCTGGTGATGGGGAGCCAGTCTTCTCAGCTGCAAACCACGACCGGCACGGACGGCTTCCAGCAGGTCCTGGACTCGAACGGCAACAATATTACGAATGCGATTCAGGGCGGTCAGCTGGGTGGAGCGATTCAGATGCGGGATCAGACCATCCCGGGCTTCCTGAACTCCCTGGATACGATGGCCAGCCAGTTTGCTACGGCCTTCAATGCGGCACAGGCTCAGGGTTACGATTCGAATGGCAATGCCGGACAAAACTTCTTCAGCATCCCTGCAGGAACAACGGGAGCAGCGGCCGGAATCAAGGTTGCGCTGACCAGCGGTTCGCAGGTTGCTGTGAGTTCAGACGGTTCGTCGGGCAGCAACGGCAATGTGGCCAACCTTTCGGCCGCCCTGACGAATGCGCTGCCCTCGGGACAACCGATCGCTGGCGCGTATTCCACCCTGGTCTTCAATGTGGGCAACGCCGCTTCGGGCGCAAGCGCGCAATCGAGCGCCGTCGGCCAGAGCCTGCTGCAGCTTACGAATCAGCAGAGCGCGGTTTCGGGCGTCAATATCGATGAAGAAACGACGAACCTGATCCGCTACCAGACGGCTTACGAAGCAGCCGCTCGCATCGTGAGCACCATGCAGGCAATCAGCACCGCAACCATCAATATGCTTCCGTAGCAGAGCGATCGATATGCGCGTTAACTCGAATCTCGTCCCCAACATTCTCGCGGCTCTCCAGCAGAGCCAGTCGGCGCTCAACACGGCGCTGCAGGAAGTCTCCACGGGCAAGCGGGTGAGCCAGCCCTCGGACGATCCGGCAGCTTCGGCGGCCATGGTGCAAAACGCCATCGACACGGCGAACAACGATCAGTACACCCAGAACATCAGCACCGTGCAGACGACCGCGCAGGCAGCCAGCTCGGCTCTCAGCAGCGTCGTCAATTCGCTCACCCAGGCGATTTCTGCGGGTACCGAAGGCGCCAACGGCACCAATTCGAGCAGCAACCTGCAAACCCTCGCCAGCCAGGTGCAGGGCATCCTGAACAACGTCATCTCGCAGGCCAATACCGCTGTGGGCGGGAACTATATTTTTGGCGGGACGGTCACGGGCAAGGCGCCCTATACAGCGGATGCCACGTCGGCCACCGGATATACCTACAACGGAAACAACAATTCGAACTCGGTGGCGATCGGCGACCATCTGAGCGTGCAGGTGAACCTGCCCGGCAGCCAGATCTTTTCCAGTTCCAGCAACAACGTGATCGGCGCGCTCAGCTCGCTCGTCACAGCACTGCAAAGCGGCAACATCTCCGGCATCGCGACGGCGACTGCCTCCGTTTCTTCGGCGCTGACGTACGTCAGCCAGCAGCAGGGGTTCTACAGCAACGTACAGACCCAGCTGAATTCCCAGGATACGGCGCTCCAGCAGGATAAGGTTACCCTGACGACGCAGGCCACGAATCTGGTGGGGATCAATATCGCCACCGCCGCCACAGCACTCAGCCAGGCCGAGACGGACAACAGCGCAGCCCTGGCAGCCGCCGCGAAGGTCTTGCCGGTCACGCTGCTGAACTACCTCAGCACGCCTTCCTAGACCCGAGCGACCTCCCGGTGATTCCGCAATAGGCGGGATCCGCCAGGCGGCGTTGCGCCGGTTCCGGACTCTTCAGCAAGACAACGAAAGGGGCGCGGTTTCCGCGCCCCTTTTCAATCTGACCCGCAGGATTGGGTCGTTTCAGGCGGTCCAGCCCAGGCTGCGGGATTCCGAAGCGTCTGCAGCCGGAGCAGCGAACATATCTCTTGGCGTTGAGGTGCTTGCCGAAGTGGCGGTCGCATGCAGTTCCAGGGCCTGCCACGCTTCGCGAATCTTCAGAACCTGCCTCATCTGCTCTTCGATCATTTCGGGCGACCGTTTGGCCTGCGCGAGAACCAGGTTCCGCCGGAGCTCGGCATAGAAGGCCGTCAGCTGATCGGCCAGTTCGCCGCTGCTGCCTTTCGTCACCCAGTCCTCGAGGTGACCGATGACCAGCAGAGCGTGATTGGCTTCGCGGCAGCGGCGGAGCAGGTCCTGGCCGCGTTCGGCGTCGGCCATCCGTCGAAGATCTCCGGCGAGGGTGTCGAAGAGCCCAATCAGGAGACCGAGTCCACCCGCGCTCGAGGCGGCAGCGGTTTTGCGGTAGTAGAGTTCCGTGGGAGTCATGGCGTTCCGGGGTTATCCATTCCTTGTTGTGTTGTAGTAACCAAGTTCCTGGTTGATCTGCTGCATCTGCACCGGCAGTTGCTGCAACAGAATTTCAGCCTGGCTGTATTCGCTCTTCAGATGCGTCTGCAGCGGCGCGATCACATTCGCCTGGAAATTCGCCACATTGGTCTGGAGCGTCGAGTACTGGCTGTTGAGGCTCTGGAGGTCGACCGTGAAGGCACCCTGCGACGGGCTGAGAAAGTTGGTCAGCTGCTGGTCCATTGTGCCCGCGAATCCATTGAATGCTGTGCCCTGAAAGAAGTTCTGCACATCGCTGTAGTGGTTCTGGAGGGTATTCGTGAGGGTCGCATTGTCGACGCTGAGAGTGCCGTCCTTGTTGACCGTGATTCCCATGGAGGAGAGGTTCGGGACGTTCGTTGTGCCGGAAGCGGGCGTGTAGGTATAGGAAAGAGCTCCCAGCAGCTCGCTTTGCAGGTTGCGCACCGTGGGATCTGTGGCAAGAACGCCCTGTCCCGAACCACTGTCGGCGAACTGATTGTTGACCGCGGTGATCACCGAGTTGTAATCGGTCACGAACTGACTGATGGCGTTGGAGGCGGCCGTAGCGTTCGGCGTAACGGAAAGGCTGACCGGTGTTCCGGGGCTGGCGTTCAGCAGGTTCAGGGTCATGCCGGGAATCGCACCCGTGACCGTATTGCTGGCCGAAGCGAGGCTCAGCCCATCGACAGAGTAGGAGGCGTTCACGCCGTTGGTGGTCTGGCTGAAGGTGAGGCCGCCGCCATTGGCAACCGAGAAATTTGCCGCGCCGCCGGAGGTGTTGCTGACGATCGCAAGGCGCGCGCCGTTGGCGTCGGTGACGACGCTGGCGGTCAGTCCGAGATTGTCGGAGTTGATCGTGTTCGCCACATCGGTGAGGGTGCTGGTGCCGGTGCCCGTGGAGATCGTGGTAGCCGTACCGTTCGCTCCGGTGATCGTGAAGCTGCCGGCAGCCAGAGGCGTAGTCGCGCTGGCGACCGTATCGGAAGCCCAGGAAGCCGTGGTCGCCAGGTTGTTCACCACGACGACGTGATTGCCGCTTGCTGTGCCGGAAACCGCCGATCCGGTGACGATGCCCGAGTTCGAGGATGTCACCGTCATCGATGTGAGAGGTCCCATGAGGTTGTTCAGCGACTGCAGATCGCTGTCGAGCGTGGAGACGCCGTTCTGAATCGAGTTGAGCGCATTGATCTGGTTCTGGACGAGGCTCTCCTGCGACAACCAGGTATTCTCCGGCGCCGAGGCTGCCGTCACGGCTGCGCTGACGGCGGCGTTCACGTCGATGCCGGGCGAGGATGCGCCGAAGGCCGCCTGGAGGATTTGGCTCAGGTTCACCGATGACGAAGAGGAAGAACCCGAGAGAAGCGAACTGAGAGCTGACGAGAGTGAACTCATAAAGGCCGTCCTTGGAGCGCCGCTGCATCGGCGCGCAGCATGATATCGGCACTTTGCCGCGCAGGTTTCAGGTCGGGCAAAAACAAAAAGCGGCGGCGGCATCCCCCGAGAGACGCCACCGCCGAGGAAGGTGAAATCAACGAACTTACTGGAGCAACTTCAGCATCGACTGTTCCATCTGGTTGGCCTGGGACAGGGCTGCCATGCCGGTCTGCTGCAGAACGTTGTACTGGGTCATGTTGGCGACCGTGGTGCTGATGTCGGCGTTCCGCACGTTGTTCTGCGCGCTGGTCAGGTTGGAGACCTCGGTGTTCTCGACGTTGGTGTCGGCGGTGAGCTGCTGAACCGAAGCGCCGATGGTGCCGCGGGTTGCCGCTATCGAAGAGATGGCCGCGGTGATCGCCGTCAGGGCAGAGGCCGCGCCGGTCGTGGAGGTCAGCGAAGCGCTGTTAAGCGACAGGGAGGTCGCGGACAGAGCGCCGGTCGTGGTGGAGGTTGTGGTCGCGCCGCTGGACGTGCCGTCGCTGGTGAACGTGGTCTGCGCGGTCGTGCTGAAAACCGCAACGCCGTTGAAATTCGTGGTCGAGCCGATCTGGTTGAT
>JBKICP010000418.1:0-17056 GCA_046567085.1 Acidobacteriota bacterium | reverse complement strand
GTTATCGGTGCGAACGTCTTGTTATTTTCAGTGCTGGGCGGCGCGCTGCTGACGCGTTATCTGCTGCCGCTGTATCCGCTGGTGCTGTTGCTGTGCGTGAATACGTTCCGACGCCGCCTGCGAGACTGGTATGCGCTGGTGGTTCTGAGCGCCGCGGCCTTCGTGGCGGGACTCTTCATCAATCCGCCCTACCGCTTTGCGCCGGAAGACAATCTGGAATACGCCACGGTGATCCGGCTGCATCAGGCCGCGGTCAGAGAGATTGTGGAGCAGATGCCGGGAGCCACGGTCCTGACAGCGTGGCCGGCGAGCGACGAACTGACGAAGCCGGAACTGGGATATATCGCAAAGCCGATGCGGGTGGTGACAATCGACAACTTCTCCGCGCCCGAGATCGCGAGAGTGGGCAGCGGGCCTCGGGAATATTCTGCCGCGCTGGTCTTCTCGACGAAATACGATCCGCCGCATCTGTGGCTGGGTTTGCGCAGATGGAATGAGAAGTTCGACACAAAATATTTCGACTTCCACCATGACTTGCCACCGGGAATGATTGCGCGAGTCCTCGGCGGGCAGGTGATCTGGGGAGAAGCACGCAAAGGACAGTGGATCGCAGTATTGCGGTTCGGAGCGGAGCCGGGGGCGAGAACAGCCTCTGTTGCGGATGAGCGTCAACCGGCCCGAGCGACCAATTCTGCCACGCCTGCGGTTTCGCGATAAAGGATGGTCGTGAGCGCCGGAAAGGCTGTAGGAAGCTCATCGGGATGCAGGGCGAAGCGCAGTGAATGGCCTTCCGTGAAGCGTACGTGGTCTGCTGTGTAGGTCTTGTAGAGGAGAGTGCCGCCTGGCGCGAGAGCGGATGGGATGGCAGGGAAATCCTCGCGCAACAGGCACCAAACCACAACGATGAGGTCGAAAGGCTGGGCCATGGCCGCCCAGGCGAGCGTCTCGTGGGCGGGTTCCCGGCGCGTCGTCAGTTCAACATCTGCCGCTGTGGCGCGCTTCGAAGCGATTGCCAGCCCTTCGTCGGAGACATCGGCGAGGGTGACCTTCCATCCGTGCCGGGCGAGCCACAAAGCGTGGCGTCCGGCACCGCCACAGAGATCAAGAGCGCGACCGGGCACAAGGTTCGAACACGCCTCTGGCAGCAGCGAATCAGGCTCGACCGTCTGGGCTTCGCCGGCGAGGAATTTGGCGTTCCATCGTTCGCGGTCACTGATGTTTTCTTTGGTCATTGGAGGATCGTATCGGCTGCGGGGTGCTGACGAACTCCATACACCCTCCGTTATACTCGGAGGATGGCGTCGCAAAAAACCTTCTATCTGGAGACCTTTGGCTGCCAGATGAACGTGCATGACTCGGAAAAGGTCATCGGCACGCTCGAGCAGCAGGGCTACACCCAGGTGGAAACGGAAGAGGCCGCCGATCTGATCCTCTACAACACCTGTTCCATTCGCGATAAGGCTGAGCAGAAGGTGTTTCACCGCCTCAACGATTACAAGGCGCTCTATCGGCAGGGCAAAAGGTTTGGCGTCCTGGGTTGCGTCGCACAGCAGGAAGGCGAGCGCATCTTTGAGCGCGCCCCGTTCGTGTCGCTGGTATCCGGTTCGGCGTCCTACCGCCGTTTGCCGGAGATGCTGGTGCAGATCGAGCAGGGCGCCACGCGCGTGACCGGTCTCGACGACCGACAAACCGAGGAGACCTTCGAGACCGAGTTTACGGCGCGCTCCAACCCGCACCGCGGCTACATCACGATCATCGAAGGCTGCGACAAGTTCTGCGCTTATTGCGTGGTTCCGTACACGCGCGGCAAGGAGCGCAGCCGCAGGTCGGACTCGGTCCTGGCCGAGGCACGGCGCATGGCCGATGCCGGATTCACCGAAATTCAACTGCTGGGTCAGAACGTGAACTCGTATTGCGATCCGGAAGGGAAGCGGACCTTTGCGGAATTGCTCGCGGCCGTGGGAGAAGTGCCGGGCATTCGGCGCGTGCGGTTCACCACCTCGCACCCCAGGGATTTTACCCGGGACATCGTCGATGCGATCGATGCCGTGCAGTCGTTGTGCGATCACGTGCATCTGCCGGTGCAGAGCGGGTCATCGAAGGTATTGCGCCTGATGGCGCGTGAATATTCGCGCGAGCAGTATCTGGAGCGGATCGCGTGGATCAAAGGCGCGAAGCGAACGATCAGCATGACGACCGACATCATCGCCGGGTTCCCCGGAGAGACCGTCGAGGACTTTGAGGAAACCCTGATGCTGCTCGACGAGGTCCAGTATGACGGCGTCTTTGCCTTCAAGTACTCGCCGCGGCCGAATACCCCGTCGCTCTCAATGCCGGATTCGATTCCGGACGAGGAGAAGTCGAAACGCCTGCAGGTGCTGCTCGACCGCCAGCGCGAAATCCAGCGTGCGAACTACGAGAAGCATGTAGGGACTGTGCTCGAAGCGATGGTAGAAGGCATGAACCCGCAACGCGGCCAGGTCGTAGGGCGGACGTCGCAGAACAAGACGTTGAACTTCACCACGGCCCAGCCGATTGCGCCCGCGCCTGGCGTCTATCTACCGGTGCGTGTGACCAGGGCCTTCCCCAACAGTCTTGTGGGGGAAGCGGTCTAGGTGAGGAAAACGGGGGACACGATGGAAGTGGAGATGAAAATCCGGGGACTGATGGTCGATCCATCGACGAACATGCCGGTCGTGATCCTGAAAGATCCCAAGAGCGAAGCGGTGCTCCCGATCTGGGTGGGGCTCTATGAGGCGAATGCTATCCAGATGGAAGTGGAAAAGGCGACGACCGCGAGGCCGCTGACCCACGATCTGCTGAGGAATGTGGTGATGGGGCTGAACGCCGAGGTGCAGCGGGTGGTTGTGTCGGAACTGCGCGGCGACACCTTCTACGCGGTCATCTGGATGGTGCAGGACGGCGAAGTTGTTGCGATCGATGCGCGCCCCTCGGACGCGCTGGCGCTGGCGCTGCGCTCCGATTGCCCCATCTTTGTTGCAGAAGAGGTGTTACACGCGGCCAAGGTGCTGCCCACGCCAGCCGAGACCCAGCCGACGGAACAGGACGTCCGCAAGTGGCTGGAGAATCTGGGCGACGAGGACTTGGGGAAGTACAAGATGTAAATGGCGTGCAAGGGACAAGGTTTGGCCGGAGATTCGCGCCGAGCGCGTAACGCGCCCTCCCCGGGGTGATTTCGCAACCTGCACATTCCAAATCGGTTCGTCGGTACCATACGCGGAACGTTACCTTGCTCGAAGAGGAAAGTGCGTGTTTTTAGGGACAGTCGCTTCGCGTAAGTGCATGATAGGCCAGAGATTAGGGCCTATTTACAGATTCGACAACATTTGCTTCTGTCACGGCATCCCCGTCGGTATCAGATTCCACAGGGGTTGCCGTTCCGTATCTCATTCCGCGTGCGTTCCGCGGCGGCAGACCGTGGCATTTCGGGCTGTCCCTTTCGATGCGGGCATGGATTTCAAAGAGCTGTTTTCGGCCTGCCTGGGCGGGCCGCATTTGAGGCTGTAGAAAAAGCTCTGTCGATTCGGCGGATGGCCGAGCGGACAGAACTTTCCTTCCTGAGCGTAGGGATTTTGTGGGATCGGCGCAAGGGAATTCGGCCCTGCGATCGTGACGAAGGTCATGAGGTATGGCAGGGGATGGGAGATTGCGAAGGTGCGGGTGTCGAAGGCTGGCCTGTGTGGAAGAGCGGAGGGTGAGAGGCGATGTGGACCCCAGGGAGGGGGTGCGTTCCGCTTCCGGCGGGCTCTCCGTCTGGAATTACTAACTCGATAACGGAGGTCAGGCCGGTGATTACGAAAGTCGATGCTACCTCCGTTATCTTGCGGAATTACGGGGTGGGTCGCTACAACTGAGACACTTTAACAACGCAGATCTGGGGAACGGGGCTGATGGCTGGCAGGCGACTGCATCCACAGCCCCCATTTTTTGTTTATTTTCAGCGAGAAGCGTTCCCCCTCGGCTTTCAACCTAAACCCGACCGTTCGCATCGTATTGACTTGACCGGGGACGCTGCCGGATAAAGTTGGCGGCGGTATCGGTGCGGAGAGCAGATCAGCGATCAGGGAACAGCGTTCTTCTTCCACGATGGTTCTTGACTGGGATGCCTGGCCTGCGCGACCGACGGCTACGGGCCGGGTTCAAGGATTTGCGGTACCATAACGAGGTCATCTTTACGATTGGAGAAATAACTGAAATGAAAAGATTTGTCGTTCTCTGTTGTGCGTTGACGCTGGCCATTCCAGTGTTTGCCCAGGACAAGACCAAGCTCGATTCGCGCCTGGATGCGGCGCGGGACGTTCTGAACGAGATCATGGCAACGCCGGACAAGCAGATTCCGGAGTCGATTTTGAAGCAGGCGAGTTGCGTCGGGGTCGTTCCGGGCATGCTGAAGGGCGCGTTTATTTTCGGTGCCGAATACGGTCAGGGTGTGGTGACCTGCCACACGGCCCATGGCTGGAGCGGACCGGTCTTCATGCGGATGGAGGGTGGATCGTGGGGATTCCAGATCGGCGGACAGGGTACCGATCTGGTACTGGTTGCAGTGAACCAGAAGGGTTTCCAGGATCTGCTGAAGAGCAAGTTCAAGATCGGCGCCAGCGCTTCGGCGGCTGCGGGTCCGGTGGGACGCAACGCCCAAGCATCGACGAACTGGAAGATGCAGTCGGAGCTCCTTACCTGGTCGCGCAGCAAAGGGCTGTTCGCCGGCGTGGATCTGAGCGGCGTGGCAGTGAGCCAGAATGTGGCGGACACCAACACGTTTTATGGCGCGCCGCACACGTTCGAGAGCATTCTGCACGGCGAGGTGCCGGTGCCGACGGATGCGCGTCCGTTTGTGCGGACGGTGGCCAAGTACTTCCACGAAGCGCAGTAGGATCGCGATTTGAAGGACTGAGGGGACGTGGAGACGATTTTCCGCGTCCTTTTTGTTTTACGGGAGCAAACTGCCGTCAGCAGGGGCCCTGCATTTAGACTGACTCTTCGCGATCGATGCGGGAAGTGATTGAATTTGCGTTTGCGTGGACGCTGCTGCGGCTGATGGGTGCGATGCCGCGCGGGGTGGCGCGACGGGTAGGCGGCGGCTTGGGAGCCGTGGCGTGGCGACTGGTGCCGAGGCTGCGCCGCACCGGTTTGCGCAATCTGGCCATGGCCTACCCGGAGATGCCGGAGGAGGACCGTGTCCGGCTGCTGCGCGGGGTCTATCGGCAGCTCGGGTGGCAACTGGCGGAATTCTGCCAGATGCCGCGGTCTACGCCTGAGAACACGCGGACTCTGATCCGGTACGAAGGGCTGGAGCATTACCTGGCAGCGCGCGATCGCGGCCAGGGAGTATTGATCGTGACCGGCCATCTGGGGGCGTGGGAGCTGTCCAGCTTCTGGCACTCGCTGATGGGGTATCCGATGACGATGGTGATCCGGCGGCTCGATAACGCGCGGGTGGATCGCATGGTCAATGCGATCCGGTGCCTGCACGGGAACCGGGTGGTGCACAAGGATGACTTTGCGCGCGGATTATTGCAGGCGATGAAGCGCGGGGATACAGTGGGGATCCTGATGGACACGAACATGACCCCGCCGCAGGGGGTCTTTGTGCCGTTCTTCGGCGTGCCGGCATGTACGGCTTCGGGGCTGGCGCGCGTGGCGCAGCGCACGGGGGCGGCGGTGCTGCCGGGATTCCTGGTGTGGGAGAAAACGGAGCAGAAGTACGTCCTGCATTTTGGCGAGGAGATCCCGCTGACCGCGACGGAGGACAGCGAACAGGACGTGCTGGCGAATACGGCCCGGTTTACGGCCGCGATCGAGGGGTTCATCCGGCGCTATCCGGACCAGTGGCTGTGGGTGCATCGGCGCTGGAAGACACGGCCGGAGGGCGAAGCTCCGCTTTATTGAGTAGCGCGGCCTAATCGGCGGCGGCGGACTTCGGGGGCGAATCGACACGGGAGCCGGGTGCAGTGGGATCGAGGGGATGGGCTCCGGGACTGGTTTCGACGCCATCCTTATTGGTCCAGCCGGGGAGGGCCTGGCTGCCGTAGATGAGGCGGACGCCGTAGGTGAAGGTGAAGTAGCTCCAGACCCACTGCGAGAGCACGGCCAGGCGATTGCGGAAGCCGATGAGGAAGTAAATGTGGACCACCAGCCAGGTGATCCACGCCATGAAGCCACTGAAGTGGGCCTTGAAGGGCCACTCGACTTTGGCGACGGCGGCGAGCCGGCCGATAGTGGCCATGTCGCCCTTGTCCCAGTAGTGGAAGGGGCGGCGGGGCTGGTGGTTGAGGTCGGCATCGATCATGCGCGCAACGTGGTCGCCCATCTGCATGGCGGGTTGAGCGACGCCGGGGACCTGGCGGCCGTTTTGTTCGAAGTGGGCGAGGTCGCCGCAGACGAAGATTTCCGGGTGGCCTTCGGGGTTGAGGGTGGAGTTGACGAGGACGCAGCCGCGGCGGTCGGTGGGGACACCCAGGAGTTTGCCGAGGGGTGAGGCCTGGACACCGGCGGCCCAGAGGGTGACGGCGGACTCGATGCGCTGGCCACCGGCGATGACACAGCCGGGCTGAACATCGGTGACGCGCTGGCCGGCGTGGATTTCGACCCCGAGGTTCCTGAGTTGCTCTTCGGCTTTGATGGAGAGGTCTTCGGGGTAGTTGGCGAGGACGTGTTTTTCGCCCTCGACGAGGATCACGCGGGCGGAAGCGGGATCGATGTGGCGGAAATCGTGCTGCATGAAGCGGCGGGTGATATCGCAGATGGCGCCGGCGAGTTCGACGCCGGTGGGACCGCCTCCGATGATGACGAAGTTGAGGGGCGGGTGGGAGCCGGATTCGAGGGTTTCGCGCTCGGCCAGTTCGAAGGCGAGGAGAACGCGGCGGCGAATCTCGATGGCGTCTTCGATGGTTTTCAATCCGGGTGCGAGCGGCTCCCAGTCGTCGCGGCCGAAGTAAGAGTGGGTGGCGCCGGTGGCGAGCATCAGGTAGTCGTAGCGCATTTCGGCGCCGCTGCGGAAGCTGACGTGCCGTTGGTCCAGATCGAAGGCGATGGCTTCGTCCATGAGGACTTCGACATTGGAACTGCCCCGCATCATGGTGCGGAGCGGGGAAGCGATGTCGGCGGGAGAGAGAACGGCGAGTCCCACCTGATAAAGCAGGGGCTGGAAGGTAAAGTGATTGCGGCGATCGACCAGGGTGACGTCGACGGGGAACTTCGCAAGCGCTTTGGCGGCGTGGGTTCCGGCGAAGCCTCCGCCGATGATCATCACGCGGGGGCGGCCGGTGGTTCTCTCAGGGGCCATCCTTTGCACCTCCTGTAGGAATGATGCGCGGAGAGGGGAAAGGATGTTAGTTCAATCGGGTGGAGCCTGCCACAGTAGAGGGGGCAGGTTACGGGCGATCAGCCGAAGCGGGCGCGGGCGACATTGCGGCGGAAGTCGTCGCCATGCATTTCGACGACGACGCACATTTCTGCCAGGCGGGAGCGCATGCGCTCGCCGATGCGGTCGCCGAGGGTCTCGTCGCGGAGGGCGCGGGCGGAGCCGTTGGAGCCCGTGACGCCGCTGGTGGTCCCGCCGGGGGGCAGGTCAGCGTAATTGGTGGTGATGATGGTGGTGCGCTTGTCGTTGTAGCGGGTGTTGAGAACAAGGGCGACGGTGTCCCAGACCCAGTCGGTGGGCTTGGCGGCGCCGAGCTCGTCGAGGACGAGGACTTCGGCGTCGAAGACGGGGCGCAGGATCTCCATTTCGGTGGTGGCGACCTGGGGATTGTAGGAGTGCTGGATTTCCTTGAGGAGCTCGCGGTAATCGCAGAAGAGACCGTGGACGCTTTTCTCGACGATCAGGGCGTGCAGGATGCCGACGGCAAGGTGGGTCTTGCCGACCCCGATCGAGCCGGTGAGCAGGAGGCCTCGGCCGGCGGTCGTGACCGGGTAGCCGTCGACGAAGTTGCGGGCCATGAGGTATGCGCCGGTAAGGGAACGGTCGGCGCCAGGGAAGCTGGCGTCGTAGCTCTCGAGCGAACAGTGCTCGTAGCGTTTGGGGATTGAAGCGTGCTGCAGGAGGCGCGAGACGCGCAGCTGCAGCTGACACGCGCAGGTTTCAATCTTGCTGCCGCCGCCGGGAAGGGGGACCACTCGGGCGCCGGCGCCGCCGCATTTGGAACAAACAGCACTCATGGAAGATTCAGTATCGCAGGTTGGCGCGGGTGGAAAAGAGGGGAGGAATGTGGAGGAGGGTGGTGCGAATCAGAGTTCGGGACGAGGTTTCGAATGTTATCTTCCGATAGGTTCCGGAGAGATATATGATGGGGAATCGGATGGACTGATCCGGCATCCGGCCCACCCACGGTTACCTCACATTCATGTGGAGCGCGTGCAGCAGATGAGAGGGAACGTGTGTGCGGGGAGGGGTCGGGATCAGAAAGAACAGGAAAGCAGGGGAATCCGGTGACCCAGGCGAAGTCGGCGGTAGTGGTTGGCGCCCAGTGGGGCGATGAGGGCAAGGGGAAGATTGTCGATGTGCTGAGCGAGCGGTTTGCAGTGGTCGCGCGCTACGCAGGCGGGCATAACGCAGGGCACACGGTGATCATCCACGGGCAGAAGTTCATCCTGCAGCTGGTTCCGTGCGGCGTGCTGCGGCCCGGGTGCCGCGGCGTGATCGGGAACGGGGTGGTGCTGGACCCGATGGCGTTTCTGAAGGAGACGGGGCGGCTGCGGGAGCTGGGCATCGACGTCGACAGCCGGCTGTTTGTCTCGAACCGGGCACAGGTGATCCTGCCGTATCACCGGATGATCGAACTGGCGGCGGAGAGCGCGCCGGGGCGGCAGAAGATCGGCACGACGAGCCGGGGCATCGGTCCGGCGTACGAAGACAAGATGGCGCGCAACGGACTGCGCGTGGTCGATCTGCTGAATACGGATCTCCTGAAGACGCATATCGAGAATGCGTGCGGTGAGAAAAATGCGATCGCGCACGCGCTGTTCGGGACTGAGCCGCTGGATCCAGCGCAGATGTACGACGAATACGCGGCTGCCGCGGAGAAGGTGCGGCCTTTCGTGACGGACACCGCGCTGCTGCTGAACCAGGCGCTGGAGGGTGGCCAGAGCGTGATGTTCGAGGGCGCGCAGGGCACGATGCTGGATATCGATCACGGGACGTATCCGTTTGTGACGTCGTCGTCGGCGGCGGCGGGGGGTGCGTCGATCGGGACGGGCGTTGGGCCAACGCGGATCGGTACGGTGATCGGGGTCACGAAGGCTTACGTCACGCGGGTCGGCGAGGGGCCGTTCCCGACGGAGATTCACGATGCCTCGGGTGAGGCGCTGCGGGCGCGGGGGCAGGAATACGGCGCGGTGACGGGACGGCCGCGGCGCTGTGGCTGGCTCGATCTGCCGCTGCTGCGTTATTCGAACCAGATCAACGGGACGGAATGGCTGGTGGTGACGAAGCTGGATGTGCTGGACGAACTGGAGTGGATCCCGGTGTGCACGGGCTATGAGGTGGAGGGGAAGGCGTGCGAGACGATGCCGGCGGACATCCGGGGGATCGAGTCGATCCGGCCCGTGTACACTCGGCTCAGGGGCTGGAAGACTTCCACCGAAGGCGTTCGGGCCTTCGAAGATCTGCCCGGGGCAGCGCAGGCGTATCTGCGCTTCATGGAAAAAGAGACAGGGGCGAAGATCGGGATTGTTTCGACGGGCCCGGATCGGGATCAGACGCTGGAGATGCCGGAATTCCGCGAGGCGATGCGGCGGATTACGGGGAAATAACGGGGCGCATCCGATGGGTGGACGAGGCCGGGTTCGATGATCAGTTTTACGGTTCGCATGAAATTCCGCAGCAATGACCGCGCGCGGGTGGCGGAGATCCTGACCGCATTGGCGAGGGCATCGCGCCAGGAGCCGGGGTGCGTGAGCTATATTCCGCACACGGTGGACGGCGAGTCGGACACGGTGGTGATTTACGAGCAGTACAAGGACCAGGAGGCGGTGGACGCGCATCGGGCGTCGGCGCACTTCCGGGACTACGCAGTGGGCGGGTTGTATCAGCTCATGCTGGAACGGCAGGTGGAGAATCTGGCCTCGATCGTGTGAAAAGGGGATGCAGTCATCCCGGGGTTTCGCGCGTCTGAGAGGATAGAGGCGGAGCGCGAGCTATGTTTTGTTGTGCGGTTCCGCTGCCGTCTATGACGATCCGGGACCGAATCCGCACCGTTCGCGATTTATTTTTTGACGCCCTGCGGCGGCCCGGGCTAACATCCGGTACGACCATGCGCCGGCGCCCGGTCTTCAGTCTGCGTACCAAATCCATTCCGCAAGCGGTGGCTGCGCTGATCGTGCTGGCCTCGTGCCATGGAGCATGGGCATTGCCGCACCGCGAGAAGGGCGAAATCCACAAGGAGATCGAGGCGCTGGAGCAGCAGTGGCGGCAGGCGACGGTCACGAACAACATCGGGCAGATGAACAAGCTGCTGGCCGACGATTATGTGGGCATTACCTCCAACGGGACGGTGGAAAACAAGCAGCAGGCGCTGGCCCAGCATAGTGCGGGGACGATTCGGATCAGCCGGCTGGAACTGACGGACACACGGGTTCGGGTGTACGGGGACACGGCGGTGGTAACGTCGCTGGCGCAGCTGGAGGGGACCAACGGCACGAGCGATATCAGCGGGCAGTATCGATACACGCGGGTGTACAACCGGCGCCTCGGACAGTGGAAGATCGTGAGTTTCGAAGCCAGCCGGATGCCGGATGCGGACGCGCGCGCGGACAGCAAGCATTAAATAGCTTCGGCCGCCTTGTAACGCGCTACCTTGCCGGATCACGATGCATCGTATCGACATGGCGGTTGATATACTAGGACGGCGGGCCGTTTAGACCCGCGCCAGGAGAAAAACCCATCGACAAGCGTTCTGCGAAGCAGTTCGTCCGCATTAACGATCGCATCCGTGCCCGTGAGGTGCGTGTGATCGACGAAAAGGGTGAGCAGCTCGGTATCCTCCCTCCGTTTGAAGCCCTGAAAATTGCCCGCGAGCGGGGGCTCGATCTGGTCGAGGTGTCACCGACGGCGGTTCCACCCGTTTGCCGCATTCAGGACTACGGGAAGTTCCTTTACGAAAAAGAGAAGAGCGACCGCGCTGCGCGCAAGCGTCAGAAGGTGATCACGGTGAAGGAAGTGAAGTTCTCTGTGACCATCGACGATCACGATTACGTGACGCGCAAGAATCAGGCCGTCCGCTTTCTGCAGGAAGGCGACAAGGTGAAGGCGTCGCTGCGCTTCAAGGGCCGGCAGATGGCACACCGCGAGCTGGGTTATGCGATCATCAATCGGCTGATTCGGGATATCGGGGAGAACGGGGTGGTGGAATTCATGCCGCGCATGGAAGGCAATACGCTGCATGCGATCCTTGCTCCGGGGAAGAAGGAAGCGCCCAGGAAGCCTGCGCAGCCGCAGGTGCCGGCACCGGGTCCTCCGGCCCCGACAGCCCAGTAAGAGCCAGCCCTAAAGGCAGAAGGCCTCCCCTCGCGGGGAGGCCTTTTCGCTGGGGATCAGCGTTTCACGGGATCGGCTTTCGTCTTGCAGGTAGTGTGCGGTGCAGGGAGCGCCGGAGCATTTCGCGGCCGCGAAAGACGCGAGCCTTGACCGTCACGAGGTTGAGGTTGAGCGCGGAGGACGCCTCCAGGTAAGAGGATTCGCCGAGGACGCACATGCGGATCACGGCCTGATAGCGGCTGCCGAGTCCATTCACGGCTTTCATGAGTTTGGACTCAAGCTCCTGGTACTCGAACCACTGTTCAGGATTTCTGCGACTGTCTGCAATTTCATGGGGAACGCCTTCGGATTCGCCCGGCTGGCATTGCTCCATCTGCAAGAGGACGTAACCGCGGCGGCGCCGGATCCAGTTGCGCGCGGTGTTGACCACGATGGCCCGGAGCCAGGTTTCGACGCGAGACTCGCCGCGAAACTGGTGGCGACAGACGTAGGCTTTCATGAGGGCTTCCTGGACGATGTCTTCCGCTTCTTCCAGGTTTCTGGTTGTTCGGTACGCTACGCGGATGAGCGGAGCGCGGTATCTCTCGATGGCCTCAGCAAATATCGTCCAGGGATCGGCCGGGGAGTCGTGGGTAGCGGTTTGACCTGTGGCCATGCTCCGAGGATCGGTCATAGACTCCTCTTCGCAGGAATTGCGCTGGCCGCAGCCAGCAGGGTACTGATACAGAACATTTCGGGGTACCTCTCATGTGCAGGAGGGCGGGCGCTGCCTGGTGGCATAGGCGCCGTCCCTGGTGGACATCCGGCCCCGTCCGGCACGCTGCGTGTTGAATCGGGTGACTGAGTCCTTAAATGGGTTCAGTCGCCGCAACTACAACGACGAAGGCAGGCCGGTTGACCGGGACCCGAGGAGCCGGGCGCTGGCGATGGGAGGTGGTCGAAAGAAGAAGGAGTGGAGGCCGCCACTCTCGAGGATGAAGAGGCGGGAAGGACGCGGAGGCAGTGGCGAGTGTGCGGGGCCGCGCGGCGGAACGAGGACGATAAGGGAAGCAAGTCCTGGCAGAACGCTGAAAAACAGCAGAAACCCGGCGAGCGTTCTGGCATCCGCGGCCAGACCCGTGGGACGGAGAGTTTCAGGAAGCTCGTCTTTGGAGAGGAGCTTGGCGATGGGGAAGTTGTGCGAGGCCGAATGCGGAGGGTCGTACAAAGACAGCTTGTAGCGCAGCCCCCACGCAAAGACGCAGAGCGCTATTCCGAGAAACAGAGCCGACAGGCTGAACGCTCCGGTCCGAATTTGCGGCAGGATCCTCATCGTACGGGATCGACACCCGGCGCGCATCCCGGGCAGCACCATGATAGCGCGTCCGAGGGAGAAGGAGCACATTCGGGAGGAGGGGAGGCGGCCTGGGTGGAGGGCAAGGCGCGGGATGGCGGGTTGGGTTAAGAAAAAGCGGGGCGGCGGAGGACGCCGCCCCGGGATTGGGAGGTGCCCCCCTCAGAACTGATAGGAGATGGTGCCGTAGATGGCCAGCGGAGCGCCGGGATAGGCGTTGACGTATCCGCTGGGCGCTGTCTGGCCAGCGGGAAAGAGAGGAGCGAAGTATCCGCCACTGGAGACGTACTCCCACTCGTTGTACTTCGAGTTGGCGAGGTTCATCATATCCAGCTCGAGGTTGAAGGACTGCTTTTCGAGCTTGATGGGAGCGACGAAGGAGAGGTTGGCGGTGGTGTAGGCCGGCATGGTCTGGCTGGTAGGCATACCGGTGTTGTTGGACCAGAGGTGCTGCGATCCGGTGGTTTCGATCCAGAAGCGCGGCTCGATGAGCTCGCGGTTGTGGAGCTGGATGCCGTAGTAGATCCCGGTGTTGAGGGTAATATTCGGCACGTAGGAGACGGGGAGATTGTTGTAGGAGGTGCAGCTGGAGGGATTGGCGGCGCAGGAGGCCTGGGTGCCGCCGGTGACGTAATTGGTAAAGTTCGAGGCTTCCCCGGCGAAATTGAGGAAGAAGTGGATGTTGCTCTTTGGATCGGCGTCGAAAAAGGCATCCACGCCGTGGTAGGTAGAGCTGCCGCCGCTGGTCAATTCGACACCGGTTGCGGTTTCGACGTCGATTTCCTGGTTAGTGTAATCGAGGTGGTAGTAATTGACCCCGGCGATGAAGTTTCCGAGGCCGGGTGCATTGACGAAATGGACCTTCACGCCGCCCTGAGAGTATTTGCCTTCCGCCAGGATGTAGTACGCGGGGTTCACGGCTTGGAACATGCCGCCGCCGCCGCCCAGGGCGGGCGAGCGATAGGTGGTGTCATAGCCGCCATAGAGCGTCAGCCAGGGGCGGGGCATGACGGAAACATCGATGGAAGGTTCAACCGCCGAGCGGCTCTCGTGCGCGCCACACAGGGAGCCGGCATCTTTGGCCGAGCTGCCGTCCGAGGTCTGCACGGGAGTGCCCCAGAGGTTGTGGTAGGGGTCCGTTGCGCTGCTGCCTGTTTGCGGATAGAGAGCGCAGTGGGTCTGATAGACAGGCGAATTCGAGGGTGAGACGGAGCCGTCAGCATTTTGAACGAAGAAAGTGCTGGAGGCGAAGGTGAAGTCGCGCGCCGCCTGATCGCTGTAACTGGTTCCGAATCCATCCACGCGGACGCCGGGGATGATGTGGATTTGCGGGATGGGGTGGAAATCGTCCTGGGCGTAGAAGGTGACGTTGTCCTGCTGGAAGTAGCCCGAACGGAATTTCGAGCCCTGGCCCACGATCTGCCGCGCGCCGCTGGCGCCGGTGTCGGGGTTGTAAAAGATATTGCGTGTGTTATAGGCCTCGTGCAGCAGGTAGCCGCCGAAGTCGACGGTATTGTAGGGCAGCACCTCGGTCATGTCGGCCTGATCGCCGAAGATGTCGCTGTGGGGGTTGTTCCATTCGTCGACCTGAGCGCCCTGGCTCAGAGCATCGTTGTTGCGGCGATGAAAGCGGCGGATGTGGGTGTACCAGGTGGTGTTCTGCACGGTTGTTTTGGGGCCCATGAACAGGTGCTGTCGTGCGTAGGTCATGAACATTTCGTTGGTGTCGTACTTGTTGTAGGCATTGAACGGCAGGGAACTATAGTAGCCGCTGGTTCCCTGGCTGAAGTGAGTTCCGTTGGGATTGAAGGTGCCGTCGTTGTTGGGCACGAGGAGGCCGATGTCGGTCGTTGGGATGACCTGGGCGCGATAACCGCCGGCTTTCGAATAGAAGGCGGCGAAGGCGAGGCTGCCGGCGGAGAAGGTCTTAAGCGTCTTGCCGAAGACGGAGCCGTTTTTTGCGGGGTTGGCAAAGCCATCCGGAGCTGCGCGGAAATCGTCGCCGCGTCCTGCGCCGCCACCCACCACGGTGGACCAGCCTTTGAAGGCGCCGGTATTGCCGACGAGGGCGAAGTTCTGCTGTCCATAGGGGCCTTCGCTGCCTTCAAGGCTCAGGTGGCGGTCGACGGTTGGCTGGACCGGGGTGTATTCGACGCGACCACCCACGTCGGTGTACCAGCGGCCGTCGGGCTGGCCCGGGCCGTAGGTGACGGCGAGATCCTGCACGATGAGGTTCTGGGGCATGGTGGCGGACTGCCAAAGGCCGGTGGCTGCATCGACGACGGGAACGCCGTCATAGGTGATACCGAGGGAACCTGGCTCTGTGAAGCTGGTCGCTTCGCCGGCCCATCCCTGCTGGATGCCATTGAGCAGGATGCTGTACTTTGTAGCGCCGGTCTGGCCGTAGCCGACCACGTTCGCGCCGGGGGTGAACGACACCATCTGCGCGCCGCCTGCCACCGGTCCCGCGGCTGCGATCTGCTTACGGTCGAGAATGCGCAGCGTCTCCGGAGAGACCATCACATCTTCACGAGTCGGCACGGGCTGCGCTTCCGGGTTCACGGTACCGCGCACGACAACGCTTTGAGCCAGCGCGGCGACGTGCAGGTTTGCGGTGAGATCGACCGGTTGACTGGCGGAGACTGCAATCTGACGGCTGAAGGAATCGAAGCCGGATTTCTGGACGGAAACGACCTCGGGGCCCGGCGCAACATTGTTGAAGACGAATTCGCCGTTCGGTCCGGTTGTGGTGCTGGTTGCCTTGCTGGTAGTCAGGTTAGTAAGAGTGACCACGGCATTGGCGACTGCGGCTCCGGAAGAGTCGACTACTTTTCCTTTGACAACGGTCGATTTCTGGGCGCGGCAAAAGCTCGGGGCGAGCAGAATGCAGCAAACGAGAAAGAAGAAAATCTTGCGCACGATTGCGGTCTCCTTCAAATGGATTGGGGTAAGTCGAAGCGGCGAACGGCGCTGGGCGGCCCGGGGTGTTCCGGTGTATGCCCGACGAGCAGAACGGTCTTGCTCCGCAATGCGGAGCGGCATGTCGCTCGCGCTTTGGTTAGGTGCCTGGAGATTCAGGCGGGAAGAGGTGGAGGGCGGGAAGAGAAGTAAATCAGGGGAGAAGGTCGAAGGCCGGGGCCCAGGCGCAGCGCCGGTAACTGCCCGTAGCTGTGAGAGGCTCTCCGAATGCAGCTCTTTGCACTGACTATCAACAAGAGTGCAACGGCGGTCATGATCAGGAGCGGTGCTGAGACTTCGGGTGCAGCTTGCGGGTTGACCGGACGTTCTCGTTCGGAGAGGAGCCTGGCGGCAGGAACGGCATGGGACGCAGGAGTTGTGTAGAGCGAGCAGCGATACTCCACACCCCACAGGAGGAGGGCCGCGGCAACGATCGCCGTGGCTGCAGCGTAGATCGCCAGCGTGAGGTTCCTCGTCTGCAATGGCTTCCTGGGCATGTTATGGGAAGAGGACAAACGGGCCGAAGGGGAGTATCGGGTCAGCGTTTGGGGATGTCGAAAGTGATTATGCTGGCGTGCGAGGGACGCCACGATGAAAATCCGGTGAACCCGATGAATGCGAGGTTAAAAGTAGTGAGGCGGCGCAGATTTCTCTCGACGTTGTCATCGGCGCACGCGACACACCGATCCGCAAGGACGCGGACGCTGGTCTCGGCGGCAGTCTATGTTGACGAGAGATGAACTATTCGGCGCGCAGCGCTTCTACCGGATCGACGCTGGCTGTTCGCCGCGAGGGCAGGTAGCTGGCCAGCGCGGCTGCGCCACACAGAGCCACGCAGGCGCTTCCGTAGGTGACGGGATCCATCGGGCTCACATGGAAGAGGAGCGAGCCGAGCAGCCGCGTCACCCCAAAGGCAACGACGAAGCCGCAGAGCACGCCGGTTCCTGCCAGGAGCAATCCCTGGCGAACGAACATGCCGGTGATGTCGTTGCGCTGGGCTCCGATGGCGATGCGGATGCCGATCTCGCGGCGGCGCTGGGAAGCGGAGTAAGCGATGACACCATAGAGGCCGACGAGTCCGAGCAACAGGGCGATGGCGGCGGCGACGCCGATCATGACCAGCGTGAAGGAAGTCCGCGACATGGATTTTGCATAGAGGAATTCCTCAGTGCGGAGATCGGAGACGGGCAGGTTGGAGTCGACGGACCAGATGGAGCGGCGGAGGTCATTGGCGAGGCTTTCGGAGCCGGCGCGCTGACTGCGGACCA
>JBKICP010000417.1:0-4578 GCA_046567085.1 Acidobacteriota bacterium | reverse complement strand
ATCCGCCACGTCCAGCACCCGCACTCCAACCACAGTCTCTGCGACCTCCTGCCCATAGGCGCCCACATTCTGCACCGGCGTCCCGCCCACCGTCCCGGGAATTCCCGCCAGGCACTCGATCCCCCCATAACCGGCGCCCACCGCGTGGGACACAAAGCCATCCCAAATCTCACCTGCTGCCACACGAAAAACATCGTCTTCCTGCTGAATCCCTTGCAGGGCGATGTGCAGCACCAGCCCCGGGAACCCCTCGTCCGCCACCAGCAGATTGCTCCCGCCTCCCAGAACAAAGAGCGGCACAGCGCGTTCGCGCGCAAAGCGCACCGCTTCGACCACAGCATCGTCGCTGGTAGCATCCGCCAGCCACCGGGCCGGTCCCCCGATCCCAAAGGTCGTATACGGCGCCAGCGGAACCTGTTCGCGCAGAAGCATCTGGATGAGGTATATCAGCAAACGGCTGACCGAAAGCAGCCGGTTCGACGAAGGCGCTGGCATCCTCCGCACAGGCCCCGTACAATCGTCTTCAGTTCGCTACGCTTTCCAACCCCGGAGGAGAACCGCCGAATGTATCCCGAAATCATGCTGATCCCCATGCGCGAGGAGCTCACCCGTGCGGGTATTCAGGAGGCGCGGACCGCCGAAGCCGTCGATGCCGCGGTCAACACTCCTGGCACCACCATGGTCGTGGTCAATTCCGTCTGTGGCTGCGCCGCCGGCAAGATGCGTCCCGGCGTTCGCCTGGCTCTGCGCAATGCCGTCACCCCCGACCGCTCCATCACCGTCTTCGCCGGTCAGGACCGCGAGGCTACCGATCGCGCCCGCTCCTACTTTGAGGGCAATCCGCCCACCTCGCCTGCCATCGCCATTCTCCGCGACGGCAAGCTCATCTACCTCATGCAGCGCTTCATCATCGAAGGCAGCACACCCCAGGCCATCGCCGAAGAGCTCTCGCGCGCCTTCAACGAGCTCTGCGCAAAGCAACCCGCCTGAGGGAAAGGGTCACCCCGAGCGAGCCACCGCGCCCGCTCGGGCTCAGGCGCTCATCGTCCCTGCGCATATATCCTGCCCGCCGTGTCCATCTCGTCATCGGACTCGCGGTACACGCTCACCAGATTCCGCCCCTCGCGTTTTGAGCGATACAGCGCCTCATCGGCGCGCAGCAGGAACTCCGTCGCCGTGTCGTGCGCCTGGCTCACCGCTACCCCGATGCTCGCCGTCAGGTTCACGCTTCCCGGAAGCCCCGACATTCCTGCAATCAGCGACCGTATCCGCTCCGCCGCCATCATCGACTCGTGCACTCCGGCATTGCGCAGCAGGATCACAAATTCCTCGCCCCCATAGCGCGCCAGCACATCCGAGGGACGCGTCCCGTCGCGCAAAACCAGCGCGATCCGCTGCAGCACATCATCCCCGGCCAGGTGCCCGAGCGAGTCGTTGACCTGCTTGAAGTAATCCAGGTCGATCAGCATGATTCCCGTCGTGCTCCCGCTTCGATCCGCGCGCAGCAGCTCACGGCGCAGGATATCTTCGAAAGCTCTGCGGTTCAGCAAGCCGGTCAGCGAATCGGTCTGCGCCATCTTGTTCAGCGCCACACGATGCACGGTCAGCGCCAGCCACAGCAGCCCGATCACCGTCGCCAGTGCCAGCACCATCGACAGATAACTGAAGCCCACGTTGATCAGGTCGGGATGGACGAAATTCATCTGCTCCGCTGGCATCCGAAATTCAAATACGCACCAGGCCACCTGCAGAAAACTGGCGAAGATCAGCAGCCACGCGCATGCGCGCGCCGGCTGACGCGTCTCCGGCGTATGCCGTTTGCGAAACAGCATCGCCGCAGCGCTCAGAAAGATCGCATTCAGTACCACCGCGTGGATCACCAGCCGTGCGAAGACCTGGTTGTTCGCGTAGGTGAACCAGATAAACAACGGCAGGGCGACAATCAAAATGCCAGTCGGCCACGGGAAAATGTGCGGATCGGTGTCCAGAATCCGCGCCGTCGCCATATAGATGAATACCGCGCCGGCAAACAACAGAAAGTTCGCCGCCACCAGACTCAGCAACGTCGGCGTCCAGGGCCGCAAACCCATCAGCAGGACCCCGAACAGCGCACACAGGATGAACCAGGACAACTGCCGGCTGCCGCGCAGGTCTGGAGTGCTGCGGCGAATCCCCCGGAACCCGAACAGCATCAGCAGCAGGGCCGCTGCATAACCGCACATCAGGAAAGGCGTATACATAGGTGCTACGTTCAACACCCTCCAACCGGGGCCGGCTCGAAACCACACCTTCGCCGCATCCTGATCCCGGTCAATAATGCAGAAGAAATCTGCCAACAGGATGTCATAGTACTACCTCGAAAGTCACCACAAAAGGTGACCGCAGATCGTGTTACCCGTGGCTATTCTGTGTCAGAGTACGTCCCCCAGGTGGTATCAGAGAGGCTGGGAACAGCTCATGAACTCCTTTGGAAACCGTCACATCGTCCTCATCTCCGGTCCGCCCGCCTCGGGTAAAACGACGCTGGCGCGTCCCATCGCCGAGCGCCTCGGCTTCGCGCTCCTCACCAAAGACGACATTAAGGAGAGCCTGTACCTCGCGATGAACGGCACCCCCGGCGACGTCGAATTCTCCCGTCGCATCGGCGGTGCTGCGATGGAAGTCCTCTGGTCGCTCGCGCCGCATTGCCCCCACGTGGTTCTCGAAGCCAATTTCCGCACCCAGAGCCCGTACGAGCGGGAGAAACTCGCCACGCTCCTCGCGATCCCGAACACGCGGATGCTCGAAGTCTGTTGCCGCCTGCCCCGCGAAGAAGCCTCTCGCCGCTTTGCCGCCCGCGCCCGCAACCAGCGCCACCACCCCGCTCACCCCCTCGCGGAAATGTCCCCCGACCGCATGATGGAGTACGAAGAGCCCTTTGCCCTCAGCCCCGTGATCGAAGTCGATACACAACGCCCCGTCGACCTGGACACCCTCGTCTCGCAGGTGGTGCTGCTCCTGCATTCCTGAGTCCAGGCCGCCACGTCGGGCTCCCAGCTCCACGCTCCAGGCTGTAACCTATACAGACACATGCATCGCTGGTCGAAACTCTTCATTCCCACCCTGCGCGAAGCTCCCGCAGACGCCGAAGTTGCCAGCCACAAGTTCCTCGTCCGCGCCGGATACATCCGCCAGCTCGGCGCCGGCATTTACTCCTACCTCTTCCTCGGGCAGCGCTCCATCAACCGCATCATCCGCATCGTCCGCGAAGAGATGGACCGCATCGGCCAGGAATTCCTCCTGCCCACCATCCATCCCGCCGACCTCTGGCGCGAGTCCGGCCGCTGGACTCTCATGGGCGACAACATGTTCCGCCTCAAGGACCGCAAAGGCGCCGAGCTCGCCCTCGGCATGACCCACGAAGAAGTCATGACCGATATCGCCCGCAATGAGATGCGCAGCTACAAACAGCTGCCGCAGACCTGGTACCAGATCCAGACCAAGTTCCGCGACGAACCCCGCCCCCGCTCCGGCCTCCTCCGCGTCCGCCAGTTCATCATGAAGGACAGCTACTCCTTCGATCTCGACGACGCTGGCCTCGACAAGAGCTACCGCCAGCACGACGCCGCCTACCGCGCCATCTTCACGCGCTCCGGGCTGAAGTTCGTCGTCGTCGAAGCCGACTCCGGCGCCATGGGCGGCAAGGAGTCCCAGGAATTCATGGTCTACACCGACGCCGGTGAAGACCTCATCGCCAGCTGCGCCGCCTGCGGTTACGCCGCCAATATCGAAAAGGCCACATCGCGCCTCGCGCCCGTCAAAGAAATGGAGCCCACCGGCGACGGCCACCCCGAGCTGGTCTCCACCCCGGGCCAGGCCGCCATCGTCGATGTCACAAAGTTCTTCAACATCGAGCCCAGCTCCGACATCAAGTGCGTTGCCTACATGGGGAAACTTCCGCAGAGCGTGGAAGACCCGAAAAACAAAGGTCCGCAGACTCCGGAGGTTCCGGTCGTCGCCTTCCTCCGCGGCGATCACTTCGTCAACGAGACCAAGCTCATGGCCGTCGTTGGCGCCACCGAGCTCCGCCCCATGGTCGTCGAAGAACTCGATGCCTGGATGCACGGTCCCGCCGGCTACCTCGGCCCCATTGGTCTCGATGTCGCGAAGAAGCTCCACGACGGCAAGGTCAACGTTGTCCTCGACCCCGGCCTCGAAAACCGGCAGAATCTCGTCTGTGGCGCCAACAAGCTCGACTTCCACTACCGCAACGTCGTTCCTGGCCGCGACTTTGCCTGGACCGTCGTCGCTGACATCCGCAATGCCGCCGAAGGCGAAGGCTGTCCCAGCTGCGGCCAGCCTCTCCACGTCGCCAAAGCCGTCGAAGTCGGCCATATCTTCAAGCTTGGCGACCGCTACACCAACAAGATGGGCGTCCGCGTCCTCGACTCCAACGGAAAAGAAGTCACTCCCATCATGGGCAGCTACGGCATCGGCATCGAGCGCATCCTCACCGCCGCCGTCGAGCAGGGCAACGATGCCAACGGCTTCTGGCTGCCGCCTTCCATCGCCCCCTTCGACGTCGTCGTCACCGTGACA
>JBKICP010000416.1:0-2905 GCA_046567085.1 Acidobacteriota bacterium | reverse complement strand
ACTTGTTCCGCAGCTTGTCCGTCGATGGGTAATCTTCTTCCCGGAAGAGCCCGTTCAGCTCCGGCCGGACCTGCTCGATGTAGCTCGGGTAGACGGCCAGGAACTCCTCCACCTGCTGCGCAAAGGCCTGCTCGAACTCGCGGATCTTCGTCGTCAGCTCGAAGTAGAAGTGCGCCGGCAGCAGGCGATAGCCTTCGTCGGACCAGGGCAGCGTGATCTTGTAGAAGTACTGGCGGATCTGCCCTGACAGCGAACGAAGCGATTCCAGCCGTTCCGCTTCCCGGAGCAGCTGCTTGTTGTAACGGCCGGCGCCGGCATAAGCTCCGTGCTGCTCGGCAACTTCCCGGCTGACCTTTCGGTCGTGTTTGATCGCAGTCCAGATGCTGATGTGGACCGCGGCCAGCATGGCGCGTTCAGTGATCATTGCAGAACCTCCGCATGTTCTACGCCGAATCGCACGAATTCCGGCGTGTGGGTAATGGCCCGATCGCGGGCGGCGGCATCGCGCATGGCCAGCACGCGCATTTCGGTTGGCATTCGGTCGAGATACCGGATTCCCTTCGGGATCGAATGGTCTGTCAGCGCGCGCCCGAGGGCCGTGGCGATGGCAATCCGCGCCGAGGGCTCGTCGGGGAGAGGCGCCGCATCGGGATTGAGCAGGATTTCGTCGATCGACGGCAGTTGCCGGAAGAGACGCAGGAAGGCGACCAGTTCCGTGGTCGCCGCCTCGCCGATGGTTCCCTCCAGCAGCTGCGCTTCGATCTCCGTGGTGCCAGCAAAGAAGCCGCTCTGCTGGCGGCGCGCAAAACCGCTCAGGACATTCGAGGCCATCTCCCAGGAGCGCGGGGTCGGCCAGGCATTCACGTCCGATGTCGCTTCGGGATCATGGAGAAGCGCCGGCTTGAAGCGCAGGAAGGCGATGATCTCCGGACGAATGCCAGCCTTCACCGCCCACTTGCACCAGTCCATGAAGTCGGGCTCAAGGTCGAGGTGAACGAAACGGTTCCGCAGCGGCCGCGGCATCGAGAAATGGACGCCCCGCTCCGAGGCGGGATTGCCGGCGGCGATCACCACCCAGCCGTCCGGGAGCCGATACTCGCCCAGCTTGCGGTCAAGGACCAACTGATAGCAGCCGGCCTGGGTCATCTGCGGCGCCGAGGTGAGCTCGTCGAGGAACAGAATGCCTTCCCCATTGATGGGGAGGAATTTCGGCGGCACCCATTCGGCACGGTCCGCGGAAATTCGCGGCAGACCGCGAAGGTCGACGGGATCGAGCTGCACCGCCCGAATATCGAGAAACTCGCACTTCCGGTCGGCGGCGACCTGGGCCACGATCTTCGACTTGCCGACGCCGCACGCGCCCCAGATGTGCAGGGGCACACGCTCAGTGATCAGCGCATGAAGCGCCTCGTAGAGTTCTGAAGGTTTCATGGGAATCATTCCTTTGAATTGAGGAAGTCAGTGGAGTTCGATGGACAGGTGAAACATAGCGGTGTACTTGGACGGCACCGATGAGAACCAGACGCCCATCAGCCGCGACAGCGAACGGGGACGATCCTTGCAGCAGTTCCAGACATTCGAGTGACCGCAAGAACTATTACCGAGCAATCTTGTTAGGCGTTGGCCATCTCCTCGTGGCATTGGGTGCTATACTCTGCTCCATTCCTTTATGCCTTCAGTTATCAGTGCGGATCATATGACGAGGCAGGTGGTGATCATCCACCTGTCGGATCTTCACTTTGGTGAAAAGCACCGGTTTAATCCGCCGCCGACGCCTTCTGGAGACCGGCCGGCACGTACCGGTTATCCGACGGCGTTAGAGAAACTCACGGAAGATCTCAACCATGACGACCCAAAGTGTCCTGTCATTTTCTGCCTGACAGGTGACTTCGCGGAGTATGGCAAGACGTCCGAATTCGGGGAGGCTGAGGTCTTCATCAGAGGCTTGTGTGAAGCCCCCGCGTTCGGCAGCAAGCGCGGGCTCGATTGCATGTTTTTCGTCGAAGGCAATCATGACGTGGATTTCGCCGCAACTGATCTGCGCAGCAAACACGCTGCATACGCGCAGATGATGTCGAACCTGCACAAGCAACATTACGATGCGAGTACTCCGCATGAGTGGCGGATCGTGCACAACCGCATCAAGGATCTCGGCATCGTTGTTGCAACTCTCAACTCGTCGATTTATGTGCAAAAGGATTCTCCGGAGGCGCAGCGGGGAAACGTTGACGTACAGCAACTCGGTAATCTCGAAAACGGACTCAAGGAAATACCACCTGACGACCTGCACAGTGCGATTAAGATCGCACTGATTCACCACCACCCTGTGCTCATACCGGCGCTTGCGGAACCAGGCCGTGGATACGACGCCGTTTTGAATTCGGGGAAACTCCTCTCGATTCTCCGTAGGTACGGGTTCCATATCATCCTCCACGGCCATAAGCACGACCCATACGTGTTCACGGAGGATGCACGGTCTGCGTTTCGCGTCACGCATCAAAATCCCATCATGGTCGCGGCGGGCGGGTCATTTGGCAGCACAGAACTACCAGACCGGCGCGACAACTGCTACAACCGGATTTCGATCAAGTGGCACCCTGCCGCGTCACAGGCGCGCATATTGATCGAAACGGTCGGTCTGACGGTGATCGATGAAGACGGGCAAGAAGCGCTGCCTAGTAATTGGAAATGGAAGACGCTACGGCGCGAAGACTTGCATTTTCTTAAGGGAGAGTGCATTCCGACGAGGAAACCTCATGCGGAGACTTTGCAGCCGACGCCCGATCAACTCAGCGCGGATGACCACCGTGGCAAGGAATATGCGCGCCTGCGAGGGAACCTGCCCTGCGTGGAAGTGCGGCCGTCGCTCCGGCCGGACCAAGGTTACGAAGCGATTGTCTGGATA
>JBKICP010000415.1:0-3383 GCA_046567085.1 Acidobacteriota bacterium | reverse complement strand
CGCTCCCGGCGCTCGACGGTGCGGACAGACCAGCGCGCATTGCCCAGCGCGGCGAGGACCGCATCCGCGGATTTCTGGTCGGGCAGGGCGGGAGCACTGACGGTCGGCACCTCGGCCCTGGCGCCGTCGATGCCGATGAAGCGCGCCACAAACTCGGGCCCGCTGGGAACAGGCGTGAGCGCGGCATCGATGGTCCAGTATTCGACCGGCCTGAACTGCTGAATCTGCCGCTCGCGCTCGACGATCAGGCGGACGGCGACGGTCTGCACACGGCCGGCGGAGAGCCCGCGGCGGACTTTGTCCCAGAGCAGCGGAGAAATCTGATAGCCGACGATGCGGTCGAGGACGCGGCGGGTCTGCTGCGCGTCGACCAGATTCTCATCGACGTTGCGAGCATGCTCGAAGGCCTGCACCACCGCCTTGCGGGTGATTTCGTTGAAGGTGACGCGATGGATTTTGCTGCGATCCTTCACGGCGGGGAGCAGTTGTCTGGCCAGGTGGGCGGCAATGGCCTCGCCTTCGCGGTCCGGGTCAGGCGCGAGATAAACGGAGTCCGCCTTTTCGGCCAGCTTGCGGAGGCGCTGCACGACCTTCTCCTTGTCCGGCGTGACGATCAGCGTCGGCTCAAAGGTGCGGTGCTTCAGCTCCACACCAATGTCGCGCTTGGGCAGATCCATGATGTGGCCGAAGGAGGCTTCGACGACGAAGTCCTTACCGAGATATTTGTTGATCGTCTTCGCTTTCGCGGGCGACTCGACGATAACCAGAGATTTGCTCATCTTTTCCTTTTCAACAGACGACGCTCGAAAGAATACGCGAGCGACCCCAGGGTTCGTTCCCCGATACTTCCTTCCGGGAAGCTACCACGTTCCGAGCTTTGGATTCCACAGGCTCTGTAATCGCACAGCATTGGACGCGCACCATGACTCAGAAGGTTCTGACGAAGTTTCGGCCCGGAAGTTGTCGTATGCGTCCTGCCAGTTCCAGCTCGAAAAGCGCGGTGAAGACCTCGGAAGAGCTCAGTTCCGACTCGAGCTTGTCGAGGATCTCATCCATCTGCAGCGCCTCATCGTGGCGGAGGACGCCGTAGACACGCGCCTCCGACGGAGGGAGAGGCGACTCTTCGAATAACGATGCCTCAGGTACGGTCCTGGATGCAAATGCCTGTCCCTGTTCCAGCTGAAGGCGAACCTCCGTGGGCAGCTCCTCCCAGATATCTTCCCAGGAAGAAGTGAGTTTTGCTCCCTGCTTTATCAGCAGGTTAGGCCCCCAGGCATTTTTATTCGTGACGTTGCCGGGAACGGCAAAAACTTCGCGGTCCTGTTCGAGTGCGCAGCGGGCGGTGACGCGGGTGCCGCTGTACTCGGCGGCTTCGATCACCAGCACGCCCAGGCTCATGCCGCTGAGGATGCGGTTGCGGCGGGGAAAGTTCTGCGGCGCAGGGAAGGTTCCGAGTGGGAACTCGGACAGAATCGCTCCGCCGCCGGCCACGATCTGCTCGGCGAGGGATTTGTTTTCCTTCGGATAGATCACGTCAACTCCGGTGCCCCAGACGGCCATGGTGGGCCGCTGGGCGGCGATGGCGCCCTTATGCGCCGCTGTGTCGACGCCACGAGCCATTCCGCTGAGAATGGTGACGCCGCGCTGAGCGAGATCGCGCGAGAGCAGCTCGGCCATACCGGTGCCGTAGGGAGTGGGGTGTCGGGTGCCGACCACAGCGATTGAAGGAGTGGACAGGAGGGCGGCATCGCCCCGCAGCCAGAGCAGCGCCGGCGGATCGAAGATCTGGCGGAGCCTCTCGGGGTAGGCCTCGTCATGATAGGTCACGATGGAAGCGCCGGTTTCCGCGAGCTTCTCCAGTTCCTGGTCGGCGGCGCGGGCGGCTTCGCCGGATTCGATGAACTGCGCGGACTGCGCGGGAATCTGGAGCGCTTCCAGCTCGGTGAGCGGCAGGGCGAGGACGCGAGCCGCGCTGCGCCAGCGCTCCACGGCGCGCAACGTGCGGCGCGGTCCCATTCCTGGAGTCATGGCGAGCGCCAGCCAGGCGTGGCGCTCTTCCGCAGGCGAAATGCGCGGTAAGGGATCGGATGCGGCGGTGTGGCTCATCGGCAATGGATTGCTCTGCCGCCTGTGGTCTGCTCGGCTCGTGCAAATTTCATAGAGATCGCCTGGAGACTATCGCCCGGGATGCCGTGGGTCAAGGTAAAGAGCCATCGCAGGGGTTACGGAAGCCACCAGCGCCAAAGCGGCCAGGCTACACTGACTAGTGCCCCAGCCTTTGAATCGCCTCCGTATTTCCGCGATCGATTTTCTGAATCCGGCTCCGCTGATGTGGAGCTTCGAGCACGAACCGGACCGCACCCGCCTGAGCGAGCGCTACTCCATCCAGCAGGACACGCCGGCGGAGTGCGCGGCGAAGCTGGCCGCCGGGAACGCCGATATTGGGCTGATTCCCGTAGCGGCTTACGCCTCGACACCTTCGCTGGCGGTGATCCCCGGATGCACCATCGCATCGCAGGATCAGGTGCGGTCGATTCTGCTGGTGGTTCGCCATCCCGATGGCCTCAACGGCGTGCGAAAGGTGGCGCTGGATACGGCTTCGCGGACCTCGGCCACCTACACGAAGATCCTGTTTTCGAGGCTCTGGAAGGGCGATCCGGAGTTTGTGCCGCACGCGCCTGACCTGGAACCGATGCTGCGGGCGGCCGATGCGGCGCTGCTGATCGGCGATCCCGCGCTGATCGCTCTGGAGGAGCGTGAAGAGCGCGAACGGCGCACGGGCGAACGGCTGCTGTATCTGGATCTGGCCGAGGAATGGCATCGCTGGACCGGAACAGTTTGGGTTTCGGCGTTCTGGGCGGTGAGGCCGGAAGCGGTGAAGGAGTCGGGAATCGCCGCTGGGCAGGTGGTGGAGGATTTTCTGCATTCACGCGACGCCGGTATGGCGCACATCGAGGATCTTGCTGTGGAGTGGTCGTCGCGGATTGCGGTGCCCCGCGAGACGATTCAGGCTTACCTCACGGAGAACATCTGGTACGTGCTGGATCAGCCCTGCCTCGACGGCCTGGAGCTGTTCTACCGCTACGGAGTGGAGTGCGGCGCGCTGCCGGCGATTCCTCCGCTGCGATTCCTGTAGCGCAATGGAAAAGCCCCGGCGCACGGGGCTTTTTGCTTTCCCGCATCCGCCGGATTTCAGCGGATGCGGGTCTGACGCATTCGACTCAGGCGACGGTGGGCCGCCCGGCAACCTTCTGCGTGGTGATGGTGAGGGTGGCCGAGGTGAGCTTCGGCGGCGGCCAGCCTGAATTGTGCGCCTCGATGGTGATGGTGCCCGGGGTCTGGCTGGATTGAATGATGACCTGGGCGAGTCCGTTGAAGAGGGA
>JBKICP010000414.1:27271-36201 GCA_046567085.1 Acidobacteriota bacterium | reverse complement strand
CGTTGTTGCGTGCCGCCACCGCCCGTACCTGATCGAAGAGGCTTTCCGCCACGGTGGAGCGCGGGATGGTGTGGATGACGACGTCGGCGCCGGGCAGCACTTCATGGACGGAGGCCGTGGCTCGCGCCACCAGTTCTTCAGTGCTCTGGAAGGTCAGGTGCCGGGAGGCCGAGAGGGTTACGTCGGCGAAGTAGAAGCTGCCGGAGCGCCGAAGGCGCGCCTGATCGACGCTGAGGACGCCATGGGTCTGCCGGACGGCTTCGACCATCTGGGTATGGAGCTCGGGCGCAATCTGATCGGTGAGCGCTCCGACGGCGCGCCAGGCAAGCCTCCATCCGAAGACGAGGATCATGGCGGAGACCACGAGGGCGGCGACGGGATCGGCAAAGCGCAGCCACGCGATGTGGTGAAGCGCGCCGATCCACGATGCGGCCAGGCCCAGGATGACGGCGACGCTGGTCCAGATGTCGGAGGAGAAGTGGAGCGCATCGGCTTCGAGGGCGGCGCTTGCATGCTGGATTGCGACGCGGCGCAGCTGCCGCGACCGCCAGAGGTCGACGGTCATGGAGAGCGCCAGGACTCCGAAAGGCCACCAGGAATAGCGCAGTTCAACCGGATGAAAGAACATGCGGCTGATAGCCTCGCCGGAGAACCAGAGCGCCGATGCGGCCATCAGGCCGGTTTCGACGAAGGCGGAGATATTCTCGACCTTGGCGTGCCCGTAGGGGTGATTCCAGTCCGCGGGGCGGTCGCTGACGCGGACGGAGACAAAGGTCATGGCGGCGCCGATGAGGTCCAGAGCCGAGTGGGCGGCGTCGGAGAGGACGCCCAGGCTGCCGGTGAGCACGCCGACGGTGGCCTTGAGCGCAGTCATGGCACAGGCGGCCGCGACAGAGACCAGCGAGACCCAGCGCTTTTCGGCCCGAGCCCGGGATGGATCGATGATGGACGCGCTCGACATTCGTCAGCTTCAGCCTACCTGAACGCTGCACACCGACGAGGGGACACTAAGCAGGTTTTCGACCGCGCCACAACCCGGCAATCCCGAAGGTATAGGGCTGCCACTCGACGTCGATGAAACCGGCTTCGCGCATGAGGGCAACCATGGCGGGGGGCGGGGGGAATCCTTCGACGGAACTGGGCAGGTAGCCGTAGGCAACGGCGTCGCCGGAGATGCGCGCGCCGATGGCCGGGAGGACGTGGCGGAAGTAGAAGCCGAAGAGCCTGCCGATGGCGCCGCCCGGCTGGCTGCAGTCCAGGATGCCGACCTCGCCGCCTGGCCTGAGGACGCGGAGGAACTCGACGAGGCCTGCTTTGTAGTTGGGAAGGTTGCGGAAGCCGAAGGCGGTGGTGATCAGATCGAGCGATGCGTCTTCGAAGGGCATGCGCATGGCGTCGATCCACTGGATCGAAACGGGCTGGCCGTCCAGCTTTACGCGGGCCCGAGCCAGCATGTTTTCGGAGAAGTCGGCGGCGATGACCGGCTGGGCGTGCGCCGGCCTGCGGCGGAGGAGCGCGCGGGTCATGTCGCCGGTGCCGCAGCAGATGTCGAGGACCCTGGCGTCGGGACGGGCCAGGATGTGGCGGAAGCGGCGGGCCGTGCGCCACCACCAGGTGCGGTCGATGTTGCAGCTGAGGACGTGGTTGAGGAGGTCGTAGCGCGGGGCGATGCGGTCGAACATCTCGCGGACGAGGGCCGCCGAGGTCGCTTCATCCACGGCTCCGGCGGGGCGTGAGCCGGAGTTGTGCACTGGGTTGTGACTTCCGTTTCGCAAAGGTCAGCATAGCGCAGGGAGGGGCCGTTCGGGCGATTCAGGGAGGCAGTACACTGGCGCGTATGCGGTTCTCCCCATTACGCTTCGCTGCACTTTTTGCCGGCTTGGTGATTCCTCTGGTCTCGGCTGCACAGAGCCCTTCCTCTCTTGTTTTCGAACGAGCGCAGCACCTGCAGCGCGGAATCAATACGGGAGGGTGGTTCGCCCAGGCGAATGACTACTCGGTGCAGCGCCTGCAGAGCTATACGACGGCGGACGATCTCCAGCTGATCGCGCGAATGGGCTTCGACCACATCCGGCTTTCGATCGATGGCGACCAGCTGATGACATGGTTTTACACTGAGCGCGATGTCCATCATTCAACGGGATTTATTGATGCGCTGGACGGGGTGGTGAAGACCGCGCTGGACGATCACCTGTCGGTGATCCTCGACATTCATCCTTCGAGCCCGTTCAAGGCTGAGCTTTTCCAGGGAACGGGGGGCGTGGGCAACTTCGTGAATCTGTGGCGGGCGCTGGCGCAGCACTTTGCGGTGACGGACCCGGAGCATGTCTTCTTCGAGATCATGAACGAGCCGGAGCAGAGCGATCTGTACCGCTGGCAGGGGATCGAGGCGCAGGTGGTTGCGGCGATCCGGCAGGTGGCGCCGCACAACACAATTATCGCGACGGGGGCGCACTGGTCCGGACTACCGGATCTGCTGGCGATGGAGCCACTTCACGACGACAACATCATCTATACATTTCACGATTACGAGCCGTTTGCGTTCACGCATCAGGGAGCCACATGGACGAATCCCGAGGTTCGGCCGGAGCGGGCGATTCCCTACCCTTCGACGCCGGAGAACATCGCGCCGAAGCTCGATCAGGAGCCGACGCTGGCGAGCCAGTATTTTCTGGATGAGTATGGGGAGAACCGCTGGGATGCGGCGCGGGTGGAAAATTCGATTGCGTTTGCGGCCAGGTGGTCGGCGCTGCACCATGCGCCGGTTTACTGCGGCGAGTTCGGGGTGTTTCGCGAATATGCGCCGCCGGCGGCTCGCGCGCAGTGGCTGCACGATATGCGTACCGCAATGGAGAAGAATCACATCGGCTGGGCGATGTGGGATTACCAGGGGGGGTTCGGGGTGGTGACCAAGGCGAATGGCGCGACGACGCCGGATGGGGATGTGCTGACGGCGCTGGGGCTGCACTTGCCGCAGTAAAGGCGTCCGGCCGGCGGCTACCCGTGGGGCTGCGCGGCGATTCCGCGTGGCCGGAGGGGAGGCCGGTCCGGGGGAACCGGCGATGGAGTTTTTGCGTACCTGAGATGTCGGGACGCGAGGGACTGCGATGGTCAAATTCCTTCTTTTTTGCCTTCTTCTTTTCTTCTGCTGGCCGCTGGCTCTGCTCGCGCTTGTCGCTTATCCCATTGTGTGGCTGCTGCTGATTCCCTTCCGGCTGCTCGGCATTGCGGTGCACGGAGTGCTGGATCTGGTGGCGGCGGTGATCACGCTGCCGGCGCGCGTGCTGCGCGCCATTTAGCCCAAGGGAGTCAGGCTTGCGGCTGCGGTTCGCAGTTGAGGACGGGGAAGTCACGGCATTTCCGTGTGGCGTCGGCCAAGCGGTCGGTGAGGTCCGTCATTTCCTCCTCGCTCAGATGAAGACGCGGGATGAGGCGGCGAATGGTATGGGCTACCTTCTGGGCGTTGGCCAGGTACCGGGCGCGACGATCGCCGGCGCCGGAGCGCTCGGCATTCTCCAGCGTGGAAGCCAGGATGTCGATTTCGACGCGGAGGAACTGGATGCCGGCGATACGGGTGCGGTAGAGGAGTTCCTGGGCCTGCCGGCGGATCTGGTCCATGGTGTTCTCCTCCGGGTATCTTTTGTGGGATGCCATCAGGGACGTGGCTGCTGCCCCGGGGGGCAGGTGAAGCCTCCGACGGCCAGAGTTCTCAAGAGAACTCTGGGGTCCAGGTGACGGCGAGGGCGATCTCCGATCTGACTGGGCAGCTCGCCGCCGTAACACCGGCAACACGACAATCTCGCGGCGGCAGGGCTCAGGGGCTCAAGCCCATTTCATTTTTGTGGGTCTTGTACGGCACGACTGAAAGTCATGCCCCTTCACCTTTTCGTGCCTTGTAACGGAGCGACCTGGGTGGGTGGAGTCTGAAAGACTGGCTTTGCGGAAGTCTTCGTGAAAGGTCAAAGGACTGGGAGCAGGACGCTGAATGGGTGGCAGCGTTCGATAGAACCAGGAGGGAAGGCGTGTGGCCCTGTACCCTGTGAGTATGTCCATTGTTCTTGACGGCAAGGCCTACTCCAGGGAACTTGAAGCTGAACTCAGCGTGCGCGTGCAGCGCCTTCTGCAATCGGGGGCGGAGCCGCCTGTTCTCGCGACGATTCTTGTGGGCGACGATCCTGCTTCGGCGACGTATGTGCGGATGAAGGGCAACGCGTGCCGGCGCGTTGGGATGGAGTCGCTTGCGATCCACCTGCCGGGCACGACGACCACGGCGGAACTGCTGGGGGCGATCGATGAGCTGAATGCAAACCCGCGGGTGCGGGGCATCCTGCTGCAGCATCCGGTGCCGAAGCAGATCGACGAGCGGGCGTGTTTCGACCGGATCGCGATCGAGAAGGATGTGGACGGCGTGACGGCGCACGGGTTCGGTCGCATGGCGATGGACGAGCCGGCTTACGGCTCCGCGACGCCAGCGGGGATCATGCGACTGCTGCGGCGGTATCAGATTCCGATTGAGGGCCGCGAGGCGGTGGTGGTGGGGCGCAGCCCGATCCTGGGGCGCCCGATGGCGATGATGCTGCTGGCAGCGAACGCAACGGTGACGATCTGCCACTCGCGGACGCGCAACCTGGCGGAGGTGGTGCGCCGGGCCGAGATCGTGGTGGGAGCGGTGGGCAAGCCGGAGTTCATCCGCGCCGCGTGGATCCGGGACGGGGCGGTTGTCGTGGACGCGGGCTACCATCCTGGCGGAGTGGGGGACGTAGAACTGGCGGCGGTGATGGAGCGCTGCTCGGCGTACACGCCGGTGCCGGGAGGGGTGGGGCCGATGACGATTGCGACGCTGATCGCGCACACGGTGGAAGCGGCGGAGACGGCGGCGAGGGTTGTGCGCGAACCAGCGCACGCCGGCTGAGTTTCCGGGTGGGCCGGGGATTCTTTTTCGCGACGAGGCGGGGATTGTTCCTGTTGCCGATGCATTTGGCGGGTGTAGGCGCGGGGTGGGCATCCGGCTCACCCCGAATGCTTTTTTGCGTCCAATCACGGACCGGGAGATCATCGCATGATGAAGGCTTTGTAATCCGAACGCGTCCGAAAGCATTCCGTCTGAGGAGTAACCTGATAGAAATTCTCCGTTCACGCGTCGATCTCAGGAGACCTGCCGTACGGGTCGACGCCCTGCTCTGTCGTCTTGAGGATTTGAGGCCATCTGTACGAAGGAGTCCTGATGCGGTTGCTTGTCGTGGAAGATGACAACACCATTCGCGATTTTTTGACACGCGCGCTTGCTGAATCCGGTTTTGGTGTCGATGCCTGTTCTCAGGGGCATGAAGCGGAACGCCTGGCACTGGAAGGCGTTCACGATGCTCTGGTGGTGGATCTGAACCTGCCCGATGGAGACGGGCTGGATCTGATCCAGCGGTTGCGCTCGCAGGGGGTTTCCTCGCCGGTGTTGATATTGTCTGCGCGGCGCTCCGTGGATGAGCGCGTGCTGGGCCTCGAACGCGGGGGCGACGATTACATGACCAAGCCGTTCGCGGTGGCAGAACTGCAGGCTCGGCTGCGGGCGCTGCTGCGACGCAGCACGCCCGGGCAGTCGGAGACCACGCGGCTGCGGGTCGCCGATCTGGAGATCGATCTGATTCGGCGCGAGGCGCGGCGGGCGGGGGTCGAACTGCAGCTGACGCAGCAGGAATTTGCTCTGCTCGAATATCTGTGCCGGAACGCGGGGCGGGTGGTCACGCGGGCCATGGTGCTGGATCATGTGTGGAAGATGCGCATCGACACGTCGACGAACATCGTCGACGTCCACATCCATCGTCTGCGCAATAAGGTGGACAAGGATTCGCAGCGGCCGCTGATTCGGACGATTCGTGGCGTAGGATATCTTCTGCGCGACTAGCACATGTCTCCTGGAACCGGACGCCCCTTCTATCGAACCGCAGCGTGGCGCGTCGCCCTGCGTACGACGCTGGTGTTTGCCGCAGGCAGCGCCGCTGTGTTTCTCGCGATGTACATCATTGTGGCGCGGACGATCCGGGAGCGCAGCGATTCGTGGCTGAGCGGCGAGAGCGAGACGCTGCGCCAGGTTTCGCTGAACACGCCACGGGACTCCCTGTACGACCGCATTGTGGAAGAAGTCGCCGAACTGGCGTCGCAGGAGGTTTCCTGGAATGCGAACGGGCAGCATGTGGCCGGCAATACGGTTTTCTTCGCGCAGACCGGCGATCCCTCGCATCCTCCGGTTTGGGTCGGACCGCAGAACAGCCAGCCTTTCCTCGGTGCGCTGAACAACCTGCATCTGGCGGAGGGCCGGCCGGCATCGATGCGCGTTCCGGGCTGGAGCCATTCATTTCGCGTGGTTGCCCGCACGATGCAGCCCGGGGCAGGAACCCTGTATCTGGGCCTGCAGGACCTGGGCGCGGAACATCTGCTCCGCCAGATCCTGATCCGATTCTTTCTGGGCTGGGTATTCATGGTGGCGTTCGGCTTTCTGCTGACGCTGTTCGGGCTGCGCCGCATGTTGCGGCGGGTGGAGGCGATTACGGGCGCGGCGGCCAGCATCCGCACCGACGATCTGAGCACGCGGGTACCGGTGGGGAGGCAGCATGACGAGATCGCGAGTCTGGCCGGCACGTTCAACAACATGCTGGATCGCATCTCCGCGTCGGTGAACCAGCTGCGGACGCTGACGGACTCGGTGGCGCACGACCTGAAGAGTCCGATCACGTCGGTGCGCGGCAGCCTGGAAATTGCGCTTTCGCTCGAGGATCGCGAGCAATCGCAGGAACTGGTCGCGAGCGCCATTGAAAACCTCGATCGGTTGTCGGCGGTCATCACGACGTCGCTCGATCTGGCGGAAGCCGATGGCGGCGCGCTTCGCCTGCGGCGCGAAAGGGTAGACCTGAGCGAGCTGGTCCACCGGGTTGCCGAACTGTACGCGCCGGTGTTCAGCGACCGTCATCAGCATCTTGCGGTGACGGCTCCTCATCCCGTCTTTGTCATGGCGGATCTCTCGCTGTGCACGAGGCTGCTTTCGAATCTGATGGAGAACGAGCTGCGGTATGCCGGCACGGATGCGCACGTTTCCTTCGACGTTACGTCGAACGGTTCGGTCGCATGTCTCACGCTCGATGACGACGGGCCGGGTTTCTCTCCGGATCTGCTGCCGCGAGTATTTCAGCGGTTCGCCAAAGGCGGCAATTCGCAGGGACATGGGCTGGGCCTGGCTTTTGTGAGCGCGGTCGCGGGCGCGCATGCAGGACGCGCGATCGCGCGCAATCGAGCGACGGGGGGCGCGCAGATCGTCGTGGAGTTCCCTCTGACGCCGAACGGCGCAGGCACGGGCGAGCACCATGTGACCGACAATCTGCTGACATCGTCCTAAGACGGGAGCGGCGCTGCCAACTTGTGAACGGCGGCGAGGCTTTGGGGCACCAGGCTGCATCTGAGTGAAACATTGGGGAGCCAGCGCTGTCGCGCTTTCTGCTCGATCATGGCGTTGCGCCGGGAGCCGGCATTCTGAGCGCGCGCGAATTTCTTCCCAGTGAAGACGGGATTCTTTCTTCTTCATCGATGCACCTGCAATCAGTGTCTTGCCGCCTGAACGCGTGAGGAGCTGCAAACAAAACCTCTTCCGGCGCATCGAACAGGAGGCATTGTTCGTGGATTTGTTTCCTTTATGATCGAGACCGCTGGCCGGAATAACGACCGATCGCTCCGGCAAAAAGATATGCGTTCAGCGCTTCTGATGCGCTGGATGACGTTGTGCCTATCGGTTTTCCTGTTTCTGACTGCGTGCGTTTCCTCCTCCAGGGCTCAAGTGGCCAGCGCAACCGGAGGGGTTGCGGGCGGTTCTGGTGCGCTCCCGGAGGCACCGCAGCCGCAGGGGCGGTTCAGCGCCTCCATTTCCGGCACGGTTGTGGACACGCGCGGCGCGCCGGTGCAGGGGGCCGAGATTTCGCTGACAGGAAAACAGCCGCCTGTACGCCGCAGGATGGCCGCGGATGCGCAGGGCGCGTTCCGATTCGAGGGACTGGCGGCGGACACCTACCAGGTCACGGTTCGGGCTGCAGGCATGCAGCCCGCGGAGGGGGTGACGATTCCGCTGGGCCGGGGAGAAGCGTATAAGCTGCCGATCACGCTGCAGCCTTTGCCGCAATTCACGGATACCGTGCGGGTGACGGCAAGCCCGCTTGCAGTTGCGACGGCGCAGGTGCACGAGCAGGAAAAGCAGCGAGTGCTCGGCGTGGTTCCGAATTTCTACACCAGCTATCTGTGGAATGCGGCGCCGATGTCGACGAAGCTGAAGTACCACCTGGCGATTCGATCGCTGATCGATCCGATTACGATTGCGGGTTCTGCGGCCGTGGCGGGAGCCGAGCAGTGGCAGAATGTGTATCCCGGGTATGGTTCCGGGGGCGTGGGGTACGCGAAACGCTTCGGGGCAACGTATGCGGACTCGATCGATGCGAGGCTGCTGGGCCGAGCGCTGCTGCCGGGAATCTTTCACCAGGACCCGCGTTATTTCTACCGCGGCTCGGGGTCTGTAGGAACGCGGTTCGGTTATGCGGTCGCACAAGAGGTGATGTGCCGCGGCGACAACGGGAAGCGGCAGTTCGCGTATGCGCGCCTTCTGGGGGATTTCGCAGCGGCTGGGATCTCAAATATCTATCACGCGCCGGAGGACCGGGGCGCCGCGATCACATTCCGCGATGCAGGCGTGATCGTCGGAACCAACGCGGCTGAAAATGTGCTGATCGAGTTCGTCACGCGGACGCTGACGACTCATGTGCCGGCATTCGAAAACGGGAAGAAGAGCCGCAGGAAGTAATGGAGGGCGCGAGGATGGCGGCAGCGGGAAGACAGGGAACGCTGCCGAGCTATTTGCGCCCTTCTCTCTTCTGCGCGACGACGAGTCCGCGGGGGGTCGG
>JBKICP010000414.1:0-27261 GCA_046567085.1 Acidobacteriota bacterium | reverse complement strand
AGCAGGACCACAGAGATGAGCCCTTCGGCTTCGAGGCGCAGCGCGGCGTCGCGAACCACACCGGGGTGCGAGGCGGCGTCATGCATGAGGATGAGCCCGGTGGGGCGAATCTGAGGAAGGTAGCGGCGGACCTCCTGCTCGCGAATCTCGAGGTCGCTGTCGCTGTAGAAGAGGTCGACGGTGCCGGGGACCTGCATGGTGAGGCTCGATTCATTGCGCAGGTCGATCCAGGGGGCCATGCCTGAGGCGGCGACCTTTTCCTGAGCTTTGGCAAAGACGGCGGGATCGAATTCGCAGGTGACAATTTTGCCGAAGCCGTTGCGCTCAAGGCCGCGGGCCATCCACACGGCACTGACGCCGAGAAAGGCGCCGGTTTCGACGATCAGTTCCGGCTTGACGGTCGTGACCAGCGTAGCGAGAAACTCGAGGACCTCGACCTCGGCGGTCATGGAGTCGTACATACTCCAGCGCTCGGGGTGGGGACACTCGGGTGTGGCGCGGTGATACTCGGGCAACTGCGCGCCGGCGGCCCGCTCGGCCTGCAGCATCACTTTGTGTTCCTGCTTCAGCTTCTTCTTAAAAAGGCCCACGGTATCTCCTGGATCCAAGGGTTGATTGTAGTGGGGCGAGGGGGAGAAGCGAGCCCCGAGTGCGGGCGAAAAGGCGAGCGGTGAGGCGAGCCGGAGCGAGCCGGTGGAGCGAGCGCGCTCGCCGGGTCTGGTCGGCTTCTCACGCGCTTCTTCGCCAGCTCCCGCACCCTGTAACCTGTATGCATGAAAGTCGCCCTTCTCGGATTTGGCACCGTAGGCAGTTCTGTCGCGCGCATTCTCTGCGATCTGCAGCCTCAGGGTGTGGAGCTGTCTCATATTTTCAACCGCGGGGTCGCGCGCAAGAAGGTGGACTGGGTTTCCAAAGGCGTGGTGTGGACGGAGGACTTCGATGAGGTCCTGCGCTCGGATGCCGACGTGATCGTGGAACTGGTGGGCGGGCTGGAGCCGGCCGGGAGCTGGGTACGCCGCGCGCTCGAAGCGGGCAAATCCGCAGTGACGGGCAATAAGAAGCTCATCGCCAGGCATGGAGTCGAGCTGGACCGGCTGGCTCGCTCGAAGGGTGGGCATCTGCTCTACGGCGCCGCTGTGGCGGGAGGCATCCCTGTTATCCCGGGATTGCAGCAGGGACTGGCCGGAGACCGGATCACGCGCATCGAGGCGATCCTGAACGGAACGTGCAACTACATCCTGAGCCGCATGGAAGCGGGCGACGCGTTTGCCGATGTGCTGCGCGACGCGCAGAAGCTGGGCTACGCCGAGGCCGATCCGAGCGAGGATGTGGACGGTTACGATGCGCGGGCGAAGCTGGTGATCCTTTCGCGGATCGCGTTGCGGGCGGCGGTGGAAGTGGAGACGGTGGCCTGCCGATCGATCACGGAGGTCGACGCCGTCGATCTGGTGTACGCACGCGACCTGAACTGCACGATCCGGCAGATTTCGAAAGCGGAGGTGCACGGCGATGGTCTTTCCGCGATGGTGGGACCGATGCTGGTGCCGCTGCGGTCGCCGTTTGCGTGGTCGCGCGGGACGGAAAATATGGTGCTGATCTCGGGACAGTACGGCGGGGATGTGGTGTTCTCGGGCCACGGGGCGGGGGGCAATCCGACGGCGGTTGCGGTGGTATCGGACCTGATCTCACTGGCGCATGGCTCGCGGGCGGTGGACCTGCCAAGCCGCGCCACGGGGCTGAGCGGCGAGTTCCAGCTGCGGCACTATATTCGCTTCGTGGTGCGGGATCAGCCGGGCATCGTCGCGGAGATTGCGGGCGCGCTGGCTTCGGAGAAGATCAACATCGATGCGCTGTTCCAGCGGACGGGCTACGGGAAGGGGCAGCTGCCCTTCGTTGTGACCGTGGAACCGTGCGCGGCGTCGGCGCTGCGGCGCGCGCTGGATCGTGTCAGCCACGCATCGTGGCTGGCGCAGCCACCGCTCGACATGCCAATTCTGGGAGAATGAGCAGCGCGATGTTTGCCACGCTTGTTGCCGGAGCCACCACGCTGCTGACGGTCGCGGGACTCGGCTATTACCTGATCGCGTTGTGGAGTGCGCGCGCCTATCTGCGGCGGCGGCGCTTCCCTGCCGGATTTGCGCCGCCGGTCAGTATTCTGAAGCCGCTGCACGGGCTCGATCCCGGCATGCTGGAGGCGTTTGCGAGCCACTGCCATCAGAATTATCCGGCGGATTACGAACTGCTCTTTGGCGTTTCGCGGCTGGACGATCCTGCGGCGGCAGTGGTGGAGCAACTCCAGGGGCAGTTCCCACAGCGGACGATCCGTCTGATTCATACGCCGGAAGTTCTCGGGCCCAACGGGAAGGTGAGCAACCTTGCGCAGATGATGCGGCATGCGCGCTACGAGTACCTGATCTGCAATGACAGCGACATCCGGGTGGGGCCGAATTACCTGGCGCATGTGATGGCGCCGTTCGCGCCGCAGCAGGGGTTGCGGCCGGTCGGGCTGGTCACGGCGCTCTATCGCGGCCGCGCGCACAGGACGCTTGGATCTCGGCTGGAAGCTCTGGGCATCTCGACGGACTTTGCTCCGGGGGTGCTGACGTCGCGTTTCCTCGAGCACGGCATCCACTTCGGGCTGGGTTCGACGCTGGCGGTATCACGACGTGCGCTGGATGCGATTGGAGGCCTGGCGCCTCTCGCCGATTATCTCGCCGACGACTACCTGCTGGGTGCGCGCGTGGCTCATGCCGGTTTTGAGGTCGAACTGACGAGCGAGATTGTCGAGACGCACGTGCCGGAGTGGAGCTTCTCGGGCTATCTGCACCACCAGCTGCGGTGGGCGCGCGCGATGCGCGACTCACGGAGCGGCGGATACGCGGGCTTGCTGTTTTCGTATGGGCTGGTGTGGGCGATGCTGAACCTGGTCGCCTCGGGGCTGAGCCTGCCGGCGATCGCTCTGCTGAGTCTGGCGCTGATGTTCCGCGTGTCGCTGGCCCTGGGGATCGGGGTGGGAATCCTGGACGATCGCCAGGTGCTGCGCGATCTGTGGCTGCTGCCGGTTCGGGATCTGCTGGCGCTGGGCGTGTGGGCGTGGAGCTACGCGTCCGACACGATTGCGTGGCGGGACGAGCGGTTTGTGCTGAAGCGTGGGCGGTTGCAGGCAAGGGATATTTAGCGAGAAGCTGTCCGCCCGGAGCGATTCGCGAGAAGCGTTCAGCAAGGCAAAATACTGCGAGTGCGAGGGCAATTATTCTTCGCCCTTCGGTCAGCGCCTTGCCGGAGGTTGTCTGCGAACAGCTCTTTGCTGGGTATTAGTGCGAGGGCGGCACGTATTCCTTCGGCAGGGCGGCGCCTTCACCGAAGAAGAACTGCTCCATCTGCTCGACGAGGAATTCCTGGGCCTGGGGAGTCCAGGGCTGCAGGCGGTATTCGTTGAGCAGCATCTTTTGCCGCTCCACCCATTCCTGCCACGCCTTCTTCGACACGTTGTTGTAGACCTTATTGCCGAAGTCGCTGTCGAAGGGCGGCTCGTCCAATCCTTCCAGTTCCTGTTTGTAGCGTGCGCAAAAGACCATGTGCGGCATCGTGGTTTCTCTCGGTTATTGTACAGGCCCGGGCTTGCGCCAAGGGGTGCCAGGTTGCACATGGAGGAACGTGGGGCGGCGCCAACACTGGTCAATGGCTCGAGGGCAGGCATATAAAGGAATTTGTCTATGTCCATGCACCGTTTCTCCCCGGTTCGCTTCGGGGAGCCTGGATGAAACCATCAGGGCTCCACAGCACTCTCCGGCTGACCGTCCGGTTCCTCGTTCTGCTCTCGGCTCTCGCTCCCCTCACGGTTTACGCGCAGACGGCGCAGGAGATTGTGAGCACGGTCGTTCGCAACGAGCTGAACGCGGACGCCAACGATCACTCGCGCTGGATGTATCGCGACGCGTACAAATCGCCGGATAAGGACATCGTGAAGCTGGTCATCGAGACGCCGCAGGGGAATCTCTCCATGGTGATCGAGGACCACGGGCGGCCACCGAGCGCGCAGACGCATCAGGACGATCTGAACCGCATCCAGCAGATGGTCAGCGATCCGGCGCTGCGGGCACGGATGAAGAAGGCCGAGCAGCACGACGGGCAGCAGGCGCGCGACATGCTGAATCTGCTGCCGAAGGCGTTCGTGTGGAAGATCGTCGACCGTTCGAACGGGGAGACCAAACTCAGTTTCCACCCCGATCCAAACTTTTCGCCGGACAGCATGAGCGGGAAGGTTCTGGCGGCGATGTCGGGCACGATGGTGGTGCATGAAGCGCACATGCGGCTGAAGAATCTCTCCGGGCATCTGGACCACGATGTGACGTATGCGTGGGGACTGCTGGGACGCATCAATGCGGGCGGGACGTTTCAGATTCTGCGCGAGGACGTAGGCGAGGGCAGCTGGCAGATCACCGGGATGCACGTCCACATCTCGGGCCACGCTTTGTTCTTCAAGACGATCGGCGACCAAGAGGACGAGGTGACGACGGAGTATCACCCGGTTCCGGACGATGTGGATATCGCGAAGGCTGCGCAGATGCTGAAGGATGGAGAGGTGGCGCGGATTTTGGGTGGGGGAAATAAGGAATAGCGGCGAACCGGTAGCGAAAGACTATTGGCGAGAAACTATTAGCTAAAGGCTGTTAGCGAAAACTATTGGCTAAAGGCTGTCAGCGAAAGGCTGTTAGCGGGATTGAGCCTGCTTTTGCGAATTTCCGGAGGAGCTATAGCGGAGTGTCGTGAGCAATGCATTGAGCATTCTTGCCACTTCTTCTATTTCCGAGCCGAGCCGGAGACTGTGGCTCCTTTCCGCAAAGCCCAGCCTGAATGACAAATCGAGCTGAGTTGCGAGTTCGTTGAGAGAGCCGCGCGCCTGTCCCAGAAAGACGGCAAAGCTTTTGTCGGTGAGTCTTCCGTGCCCCTCCGCAATGTTGCTGGCGACAGAGACTGCTGCCCGGCGCATCTGATTCGTGATTCCGAACAGCTCCGAACGCGGGAAGGACGCAGTGAGGCTGTAGATCTCAAGGGCGACGGACATCGATCGTTGCCAAACCAGAAGGTCGCGGAAGCTTTTGGTCTTCATCGCAATTCGATGACAACGCGGCGCGTTCGCTCCTGCAAGAGTACCGAGGTTTCGGGAGTGCCTTTGGGATCTCCGTTGCAGGCGTTTTGGCCAGTGTTCCCGCGCCTGCTTATCTTCAAACCGCTTTCCTTCTCGGCATCCTTAGTGCACGTGCAGGCGCCAGGCGGTGTAGCTGACGATCTCGTGGCTCAGGCGCTGGAATCGCTGCGATGCGGGGATGGTTTTTCCCACCTGGCGGGGCGAGGTGTAGACCTGCAGGCCATCCTTCGAGCAGATGGCATGTATGCGGAACAGATGGGTGCCGTCGCTGACGACGTCGATGGTGCGCAGACCGTTGGCGCGTGCGATGACGGCCAGCCGCTCGGCCGACTGCTCGGTGTTGTCACTCCTGGTCTCGGCGATGATGTCCCGATCCGGCACGCCGTGCGCCAGGAGATAGTCGTGGCCGACACCGCCTTCGGAATGGCGGTCCATCTCTTCCCCGCCCCCAAGGGTGATGATCAGAGGCGCCAGCCCGCGCTTGTAGAGCTCCAAAGCGTGATCGAGCCGGGCGCGGAGGACCGGAGAGGGACGCCCGTCGTATTCCGCAGCGCCGAAGACGGCGATGGCGTCGGCGGGGCGGGCCTGATCGCGGCGGGCATAGTAGCGGATCTGGCCGTTGACCCAGAGAATCCACAGCGCGCCGGCGATCAGGGCGAGGCCGACTATCCAGAGAATCCTTCTGCCTCGCGTGGGCCCGGGCATGCGGCGCACGGATCGCAGATTGTCGCCGGGTACGATCATCGCTCCTGGAGTGCGAGTACGATCGCGTGCGTTGGAATCGCGCCCTCCCGCAGGATCTGCCAGCTGCCCTCGGGGCCGGACAGGTCCACGATGGTGGTGGGGACACTGCGTCCGGTAGGACCGCCGTCAACGATCAGGGGAATCCGGTCGCCGATCTGGTCGCGAACGCAGTTGGCATAGGTACACTCCGGCAGCCCGGCAAGGTTCGCGGCCGTAGCGGTGATCGGCATGCCCAGTTCAGCGACCACGGCGCGCGGGATCGCGGCATCGGGCACGCGCAGGGCGACGTTGCCGGTGTTCGCTGTGCTGCGAAGCGGCAGGCGGGAACTGGCCTTGACGATGACGGTCAGCGGTCCGGGCCAGAAGCGCTCGGCCAGCAGATCGAAGCAGGTGCCGCACTCGCGGGACAGCTGATAGGCCTGCGCGAGTCCGGAAACGAGCAGGGACAGAGGCTTTTGCTTCAGCCGCGTTTTAATTTCATAGATACTCTCGACGGCCCGAAGGTTCACGGGGTCCACGGCAAGCCCGTAGAAGGTATCCGTGGGCATGCCGACAACTTTGCCATTGCGAATGCAGGTCGCAACATACTGAATCCGGTCGGGCTCAGGCTCGTCCGGATGGATGCGCAGAATCTCCGCTGACAAGGGCTCTCCCATCCAGCAACGAATCGGCACACGCGCTCCGTGGATGAAACCGGGTCTGATCGATCGGTGTCAGACAGAGGTTTAGAATCCCTCCATGCCGACGGTTTCGGAACGCTCGCGCCTCATCAGCATTGTACAGAGTCGCCAGAATGCGAGGGTACGGGAATTGCGCGCGGCGTTCGCGCAGAGCGGGGCAGAGGTTTCTGCGGTCATCGGGATCGAGGGCGAGCATTTGCTGGCGGAGGCGCTGCGGAGCGGTTTGGGGCTGCGGACGGTGTTCGTGCGCGCCGATCCGGATCAGCGGAGCCTGCGGCGGCTGGAGCGCCTCGAGCTACCGGCCGCGGCGCCCATTGTCTCGCTGACCCCGGCGGTGTTTGCCAGCGCCGTGGAGACGGAATCGCCCCAGGGGATCGCGGCACTGGTGGAGGCGCCGCGTTTTTCGCTGGCTGAGATGCTCTCGGGACCGCGTCCGCTGGTGGTGATCGCGGCCGGACTGCAGGATCCGGGCAACTTCGGAACGGTGGTGCGTTCGGCGGAAGCCTTCGGCGCCTCGGGCGTTTTTGCGTTGCCGGGGACGGTGAGCCTTTGGAATGGCAAGGCACTGCGAGCGTCGGCGGGGTCGGCGTTTCGCGTACCGGTGATCGCGGAGAAATCCGCAGCTGCGTTTGCAGCGCTCACCGAGCACAACATCCCGGTGCTGGCGGCGGTTCCCTGCTCGGCCGACCCGGAGGCGGTTGCTGCCACGCGCGCCGATCTTACCGGACCGGTGGCCCTGCTGATCGGGAATGAGGGGGCAGGTTTATCGGCGGAACTGCTCGACCGGGCCAACGGGCGGATCGCGATTCCGACGCCGGGTCCGGTGGAATCGCTGAACGCGGCGGTGGCGGCCAGCATTCTGCTGTATGAGGCGGCGCGGCAGCGACGCGTGGGGACTGAGGAAGGGAGTTAGCGAGAAACGTTTAGCGAAGGAACTGTTCGCCGGGATCATTTGGCGGAACCTTGTTGGCGAAGAGCTTTTCGCGAAGCAGCGTGTCGTGAACTGCACTTTGCGGGAGCAACGCTGAGCGAAAATCGACACCAAGGTGTTCCCTTTCGTAACTCCCTCGGCGAGAAATCCTCTTCCTGAATGCGGCCGGAAGGGTTAGAAGTGTCGGCGTGAGTGTTGACGCGAGGACTCCGGCAAGTCCTTTCCGCCTGCTCGTGACCCGATCGCTCGAGGCGGTGGAAGATATCGTGTACATCGGCCTGGGCGTTGTGCTGGCCGCGACTGCTTTGTCCCTGCTCTTTTTGTCGATTCGCAGCTTCATCCTGGCATTGTTGAGGCATACGCTCTCGGGACAGGTGATCGGGCTGCTGGATCAGATTCTGCTGATCCTGCTGATTATTGAGCTGCTGTATACGGTGCAGGTATCGTTCCGGGAGCATGCGCTGGTGGCGGAGCCGTTCCTGATTGTGGCGCTGATCGCAACGGTGCGGAAGATGCTTATCCTGACGACCCAGATTTCTCAGGTCGGGATCGAGACCAGCGAGACGGTGTTCCGGCACTCGATTGCGGAACTAAGCCTGCTGGCGCTGATGGTGCTGGTGCTGGTTGGGTCGCTGATTTTGCTGCAGCGGAATGCGCGTGGTTTGGGACCGGGACACGGGGACCGCTGAAAGCACGGCCAGCGACGGCGAGCCGAGACGCGAGCGGGTTGAAGCGAGTTCTGCCGGGGCTTCCTGCAGCCGCTGCCTCGTGCGCGCAGGTCCCGATTCCCTTCCCTGAACCCGGACTCCGCTTGCCGCTTGCACTCGCAGCGTGGCGCGGGTTGCGCTCAAGGTTCCGCTGCCGTTCGCTCTGAGCGATGATGGATAACAGCCGATGAGCCTTTTTGCTTCCCATCCGGAACACGCAACCGCGGCCGTGGCGGCGCCGCTGGCCGAGCGCATGCGCCCGCGCTCCCTCGATGAGTTTCTTGGGCAGGAGCATCTGCTCGCGCCGGGCAAGCCGCTCCGGGTGCAGATTGAGCGCGACGATGCCTCATCGATGATCTTCTGGGGACCGCCCGGTGTGGGCAAAACCACGCTGGCGAAGATCATCGCCGAGACCACCAAGGCTACGTTCATTGAGTTTTCGGCCGTGCTGGCCGGCATCAAGGAGATCAAGCAGGTGATGGCCGACGCGGAGAAGGCGGCGTCGTGGGGTACGCGGACCATCCTGTTTATCGACGAGATTCACCGGTTCAACAAAGCGCAGCAGGATGCCTTTCTGCCGTGGGTGGAGCGGGGATCGATCCGGCTGATCGGCGCAACGACGGAGAATCCTTCGTTCGAAATCAACTCGGCGCTGCTCTCCCGCTGCCGTTTGTACACGCTGCAGCAGCTTACCGACGAGCAGATTGTGACGCTGCTGCAGCGGGCGCTCGCCGATCCGGAACGTGGTCTTGGCGGACAGCACCTCACTGCGGAGGAGGGCGCGCTCGAACTGCTTGCCGGTTATGCGTCGGGCGACGCACGCAATGCGCTGAATGCGCTGGAGGTGGCAGCGAAGCTCGCGGGCGGCGAATCCGGGCATGCCATCACGCGAGCCAGCGCAACGGAAGCGCTGCAGCAGCGCGTGCTGATGTACGACAAGCAGGGGGAGGAGCACTACAACCTCATCTCGGCACTGCACAAGTCGGTACGCAACTCCGATCCGGACGCCGCCCTCTACTGGCTGGGCCGCATGATGAAGGCCGGCGAGGATCCGCTGTATCTGGCGCGGCGCATCGTGCGCATGGCGGTGGAGGATATCGGCCTGGCCGCGCCGGAAGCGCTGAACCTGTGCCTCTCGGCGCGCGACATGGTGGACTTCCTCGGCTCGCCGGAGGGCGATCTTGCGCTGGCGGAGGCGGTGGTCTACCTGGCGCTGGCGCCGAAGTCGAATGCGGTGTACACGGCCTATGGCGCGGTGATGGCCGATATCGAGAATACGCGGCAGGAGCCGGTGCCGCTGCATCTGCGCAATGCGCCGACGAAGCTGATGAAGGAACTCGACTATGGGAAGGGCTACGAGTACGCCCATGACGTCGAGGGAAAAATCGCCGATATGGAGTGCCTGCCCGATTCGCTGCGCGGACGCCGCTACTACCATCCCACGCAGGAAGGCCGTGAAAAGCTGCTGGCACAGAGGATGGAGGAGATCCGGCGGATTCGCGAGGGGAAGCGGAAGGGCTAGCAAGGAGACGAGCGGCAGGACGAGCGTTAGGAGCGAGTGAAGAGGCGAGCGGAGAGGCGAGTCCCGAAACGAGGGCTGATTTCGGTTCGCTTGTTGGGTTCGCGGGGCGGCTTGCCTGCTACGGATCTGCGGGCAGCACCATCTTCACGGTTGCGCGGAAGCGATGGTAGTCGGTGAACTCGACGTCGTTGATGCGCCGCACCATGTGCGGCTCCACTTCGCCCGGCATCAGGCTTCGCGTGACGGAGATGGCTACGCTGTGGACGGGGCAGATGTAGCTCTTGTCTCCTTCAATGGGCACCGGAGCATAGTCGATGGCAACGCCGCCGTCGGTGATCGGGTCCGACGCTTTCAACAGGGCCTCGAGGGTGATGCGCACGAGGGCGCCCGTGTCCGGATCGACGGAGAAGGTGCCGTGGTAGCCGGGCCGGCCGTGATAGGCGTTGGCCATGCCGGTCGGCAAGGCTGTGCTGAGGTCATCGACTCCCTTCACGCAGCAGTAGTTGACCTCGTAATGCGACTTGCCGTGGGGAATCATGTACTGAAAGACCGCCACGACACCGGTGAGGGTGGTTTCCCAGTGACTCCACGCAACCCTGCCGTGAGCGCTGTCATGCAGGATGATCGCGGGCAGGGGGCCGAATTCGCCGGTCGAGGTCAGGCCGGCGGGAAAGAACCCGACTCCGGAGAAGCGCTTCGTGAGTCGATGGCCGAGCACTTCTTTGCCGTCGCGAAAGGTGATTTCCTGACTGAAGACTCCGTCGGGCTGCATCTCCTCGGCGCGAACTGAGCCCGCATGCAGCACGATGGGGGGCAGGTTGTCGAAGGTACGGGTGGTGCGGGTGGCGAAGAAATCGGGCAGACGGCTGAGGGTGACCGCCACAAAACGGACCGCCCGGTCGATCATGGCCTGTTGTTCCGGGAGAGAGGGCGCCGGGCGAACCGGCATTTCATCCGGTGGCGGCTCCAGAAACGCCGAGGCATCGGCGAGGAGGCGCAGGGTGTCATGGGTTTTGGGCCCAGGGTGCAGCGTTTGATCGAGGCTCCGGAGTTCGGCTCCGGTGAGCCGCTCGCTGAGTTGCAGGGCGCCGAGGCGGTGCGCGAGGGCGGCGTCTCGGTCGCGGGACCGCTGGGTCAGCAGTGCGCGCAGTTGATCGACTGTGACACTCGGATTGGCGGAGGGCGGCGGAGCGGCCGCCAGCGAGACCGCGAACGCCAGGCCGATCAGGGGCGGGAGCATCGGGACTCCTGACAAACCGACTCCCAACGTACCACAGGGCTGCGTCTGCGGCGCGGAGGTGCGTTTCCAGTCGGTCCCGCCTGGGAGTCATTGCTGCTGCGAGGCCGGGCGAAGGGCTATTCGTTTCGCGCCATGTGCTATATTCCGAAAGAGTTCCATGATTTTTTCTCGTGAATACGTTGGCTATCTGGCGCGCCACACGGTCAAGCATCTGATCGACGCCAAAATGATCAAGACGACGAAGCAGGCCGCCGTCGAAGAGCGGGTTTACAACGGCATCTTCGAAGAGCTGTCCCTGGAGGACCGCATCAACGATGAGGTCCGCGTCATCCTCGAGGCCTACCAGGAGGAGATGCGACGCAGCGGGGCCAGCTACTTCGAGATGTTCAAGAAGGTGAAGACGGAGCTGGCGCGCAAATATAAGGCGGTGCTGTGAGAATCTCGCGCGACAAGCTGAACAAGCTGGCCCACGTGGTCGCCGACACGCTGGCGGAAACGCCGGAATGCGACTTTCTCGAAGACCGGAACACGATCCGCCAGGAAGCGCGGAAGGCGCTGGAGCATCTGCTGCTGGAAGAATTGCGGATCGATCAGGCCGCGCGGCAAAAGATCGAGTCGCAGCGCCGCATTATCCCCGAAGGCTCCCAGGAGTGGGACATCCTCTACCGCAAGTACTACAACGAGGAAGTCAAGAAGCTCGGGATCTAAAGTTCCCTCCGTATTCGGAGTCCTGCTCGATTCCCTCTCGGGTGGATACCAGGAGCACTGCGGCCGATGTGCGGCAGCTCCCTTTTCGCGGCGATGAGGCCTGAGCGCCGTAAGACTCGCGTTTTCGTTCTAACTCCTCTGCGGCATCCACATTCCTGGATGCGAGCCTCCACTTCTCCAGTTTATTGAAGGTTTTCGGTTGACCGAGGCCCCGTCCGGCACGGGGGAGAACGGCATTCTGTCCCTGAACAGATACGTTTCGTCCCTGGAGCGGCGGCGGCGGGCCTATCCTTTGGTCGGAATACTAATAGCAGAGTCGATATGGTTACTGATATGCAAATAGAGGCGACGAGTTTGTTCTTATGCACTTCTTTCCCAGTCTCGCTGGGCCCCCGCCTTATGACTTTGTCCCAGGCGGCCAGGAGGACTCTCCCCAGTGTCCCCTTCCCCGTCCGCCTTCGCGGCGAAGCGATCCTCCTCAGCACCCGGACATAAAACCTAACTTCTCTTCGTTTTTGGAGGAACCTATGAAGTTCACGCGCAACCGTTGGTTGTTCGCGCTGCTTAGTGTCTGCCTGGTGGCGTGTTGTACGCCGCGATCCATCGCTCAGAACGTGTACGCCACGATCCACGGGACAGTCACCGACGCCAGCGGCGCGGTTGTCCCCAATGCCGCGGTGACGGCGCTGAATACCAGCACGGGAATCTCAACCAAAGCCACGACCGACAGCAAAGGCTATTACACGTTCCCGCAACTGCAAACCGGCGGCCCCTATACGGTTACGATTCTGGCGACGGGGTTCAAGAAGTTCCAGCAGACCGGTGTCATGCTGACGGTCAACTCCAGTCCAGAAGTGGACGGGGCGCTGACCATTGGATCGACGGGCGAGACCGTGCAGGTGCAGGCGGCGGCGGTGCAGGTAGAGACGGCCGAGACGCAGCTGAAGACGGACATCGGCTCCCAGGAGATCCAGCAGTTGCCTCTGCTCGGCCGTGACGCGACCCAGCTGGAAAAGACCGCACCGGGCGTCATGGAGTCTTCCGATCGCTTTGGCAGCTTTTCCGCGAACGGCGCCCAGACGCAGCAAAGCGATTATCTACTGGATGGCGCCGACGTGAACGATGTCGCGCTGCAGAATAACGTTCTTGCGGTGAACCCGGACGCTCTGGGGGAAATCGCGGTTGTGGCCAATACGCTGAATCCTGAATACAGCCGCAATTCCGGCGCGATTATCAACGAGACGCTGAAGACCGGAACCAACTCCTTCCACGGCGACGGGTTCGAGTATTACCGCGATACATTCCTCAACAACGGCAACTACTTCTCCATCACGAGGCCGGAGTTTCACCAGAATGTGTTCGGCGGGACGCTGGGCGGGCCGGTGATGAAGAATCGGCTGTTTTTCTTTTCTGCGTATCAGGGGCTCAGGAGCCGCACCGGGACGACGTCGAATTCGTACGTCTTCAGCCCGGCGCAGCGCGGAGGCGACTTCAGCGCGGATCCGAATATTGCAACCGGAGCCGGTAACGGTGCAGGTTTGTCCAGCAACCCGATGCCGTTTGCGGTGGCCGGCTGCGCGGCCGGGACGGCCTGGAACGCGTGCCCGGCCTTCGCCGGAGGCACGGTGAAGATCCCGACCACGGCGTGGAATCCGCTGGCCCTCAATCTGTTCAACAAGTATGTGCCGACCGCGAATAAGCAGCAAATAACACCTGGGGGCAACACCGCTTACCTCTACGACTTCAACACGGCGGACACGGCGGCCCAGGACCAGGGGATTCTGCGCGCCGATTACCACCCGGCCGTGAATGACATTCTCTGGGCTTCGGCCATCTTCCAATCCTCACCGGACACCTTCACGCTGCCCTTCGGGGGCGCCAGCTTGCCCGGATTCGGGATGGTGGAGACGGGGCACATCAAGATCTTCAACGCCGACTACACCCATACGTTCAATTCTTCGACGCTGAACGATCTGCGTGCGGGCTACTTCCGCTTCAACTTCAACGCGGTCAATCCGGCTCAGGTGACGCCTCCGTCGAGCGTGGGGTTCAATATTACCCCACAGGTGGCCGCGGACGGACTGCCGAACATGGGGCTCACCGGCTACTTCACGCTGGGCTTCAGCTTTGAAGGCCCGCAGCCGCGCAAGGACACGAACCTTCTGGCGTCGGATACGTTCACGAAGATTATCGGCAACCACAGCATGAAGTTCGGCGCCATCTATGAGCAGTTCGGCGTCAACAATCCCTACTACGCGGACAACAACGGTGTTTTCGCTTATTCCGGCGGCGGCACCTACAGCTCGGGCGATCCTGCGATCGACTATGTGCTGGGAATTCCGGATCAGTACACCCAGGCTTCGGGCAGCATCATCGATGCCATTTCGCACGAGTACTATGCTTTCGCGCAGGACAGCTGGAAGGCGGCGAGCGACCTGACCATCAACTACGGCATCGGCTGGGATGCGGAGAGCCCGTGGGCGAACCACCAGTACGCCGGTCACGGCATCACTTGCTGGACCAACAGCTCTGTGACTTCGGCCAACGTTTATCCGGGTGGACCTCCGGGACTCCAGTACGCCGGCGACCCAGGCTGCACGACCAACGGTCTGGCCTACACACGCTGGAACCACTTCGCGCCCCGGCTCGGATTCGACTGGTCGCCGAGCAGCGGGCCGGAGAAGCTGATTGGCGCTCAGGGCAGCCATCAACTTGCCGTCCGCGCGGGTTTTGGTCTCTTCTTCAACCGCGACTCGGAAGAGGAAGCCCTGCAGAACCTTTCTTCCCCGCCGTATTACTTCCAGAGCCACGGCGCAGCGGACCTGGGCGGCAGCCCTGGTTTCCAGGACCCGTTCAGTGACATCACGGGCAACACGGCGCTTTCGGAAATGAACCCGTTTCCTTATCACCTGCCCACCTTCGGACAGCCGTTGAACTGGCCGAATTATGCAGAAGGCGATTTCAGCAACGTCGACAAAAACTACCTGCCGTCGTACGCCTATAACTTCAACCTGAATATTCAACGCCAGCTTCCCGGGCAGATGGTGCTACAGATCGGCTATGTCGGCTCGCTGGGGCGCAAACTGCCGCGCGTAACGGAAGGCGACCCGATCACCGCAGCCGGTCACGCAGCCTGCCTGGCTGATGCCACCTGCCAGAAACGCGGCGCGCTGCTGCATCTCTACTATCCGCAGTATGCCGCTCAGCCAGCCACTGTGCCCGGAACGACGATTCCGTGGTATCTCAGCGTCGGAGATCAGCTTTCCAATGGCGCTTCGAGCTACCACTCTTTCCAGGCGAGCCTGGACAAGCAGACCACTCACGGGCTGTACTTTACCCTGGCCTACACGTATTCTCACGCGCTGGACAACGGCTCCGGGTATGAATCCTCCAGCGGCGGGAGCTCGCCGAACGCGGCCGGCGGACAGAATGGCCGTCCGGTGAATTTCATTCCGGGCTTCGAATACCTGAACTACGGGAGTTCCGATTACGATGCTCGTCAGCGCTTTGTGGCGCTGTACAACTATCAGCTGCCGCTGCTGGCATCGATGCGCGACAACCGCATCGTGAATGAGGCTCTGGGCGGGTGGCATGTGAGCGGCACTTCGGCATTTCAAAGCGGCTTCCCGGTAACGATCAACGCCGGTGGCAGCTACAATTCGCTGTGGTGCGATGCATTCACCTATTACGGGTGTCCTGATGTACCGAACATGTCAGGCAGCCACGTTCACCTTTACTCCAATCCGCGATCGAGCCCGGGCCACGCCTGGTTCGACACGTCGGTCTTCTCTCCGGAGCCGCTGGGCACGTTCGGCAACACGCCCCGCAACTTCTTCCGCGGCCCTGGATTCAACTACACCAACCTCGAACTGTACAAGGACTTCCATCTGAAGACGGAGAGCCAGTATGTCGAGCTGCGTCTGGAGTCGTACAACGTGTTCAACCACGCCAATTTCGCGATGCCGGACGGGAACTTCAACGACCCGGGATTCGGCCTCGTCACTAATGTCATCCAGCCGAGCTCCTTCGGCGGCCAGGCCACGGACCCGCAGCCGGGCCGGGCCACCCAGCTCGCGGCCAAGTTCTACTTTTAGCCAGTGACAAAGACCGGCGGAGGTCTACGGATCTCCGCTGCATTCCCGGGGGCCGCTGCCGCGGCCCTTGATTTTTTGGGGTGGGAGATCAGTTGCCTGCTCCGTTGCTCTTGCCGTCTCTACACCCCTTTCGGATACACTGAGGGCTCCCACGATGAATCCCTTTTCCATGCACGTCGATAACCTCGCCTCCATCAAGGACGATATGGTGGCCTTCATCGCAGGGCACGGCATCCGGCGGGTTCCTGCGCGCGCCGGCGACGATTTGCCGGCGATCTACTGGGGCGACGAGAGCAATCCGGACAGCTGGAAGGATTTCGTGGAGACCGCCAAGGCGGCGGGCGCGGCGTTCATCACGATGAGCGACATGGTCCTCGAGAAGGAGGATGTCGAGCTGCTCATTGAAGAGGTGCAGGAGCAGGATTACGAAATGCAGGCCACCACCGGCATCTCGGAGCTGGACGAGGCGCAGTCGCTGGTGAGCCACGTGGGCAAGATCGGACACCTGCAGCTCGGCTTTCCCCATCAGGGCATCCTGTTTCTCTTTGAGACTTCCACCGAATGGTACGAGCGTTACCAGCAGCTGCTCGACTCGGTCGGCGATCTCGGCAACATCGTCTTTGAAGATGAGGACGACGACGAGCAGCCTTGAGTGCTCCCGATGAAGCCGCAGGCGCCGTAGCTGCGCGTCCTGCCGAGGCCCCCCGGCCCCGTCCGGCACAACGCTGGGTTCTGGATCGCTGCTCCGCGGAGGCTGCCGCGGCACTGGCGCGCAGTGCGGGGCTCCCGCCGATCGTCGCCGAATTGCTGGTGGCTCGCGGCATCACGACCGCGGAGGAGGCCGACGGCTTCCTGAATCCGGCGATCGGACACCTGCTCGATCCTTACAGCATGCTGGGCATGGAGCGCGCCGTGGCGCGGGTGCGCGAGGCCGTTGCCGGGCGGGAGCCGATCCTGATCTACGGCGACTATGACGTGGACGGCACCACGGCGACGGTTCTGCTGAAGACGGCGATTGAGATGCTCGGCGGGACGGTACGTTTCCACATCCCGCATCGCCTGCGCGAAGGCTACGGGATGCAGCGCGAGATTCTCGAGACGGCTGCGCGGGAAGGCGTGCGGCTGGTGATCAGCGTGGACACGGGGATTCGCGCGTTTGCCGCGGCGGAGGCGGCTGCGGAGCTGGGACTCGACCTGATCGTCACGGATCACCATTTGCCGGAGGCGGAGCTGGGAGTGCCGCGTGCCCTGGCGGTGCTGAATCCCAACCAGCCGGGCTGCGGCTACGGCTGCCGGGACCTGTGCGGTGCAGGCGTGGCGTTCAAGCTGTCCCAGGCACTGCTGGAGGGGTGGGATATCGAGCGGGCGCGCACGAAAATCCTGCCGTCGTTTCTGAAGATGCTGGCCATTGCGACGGTGGCCGACGCGGTTCCGCTGCTGGGCGAGAACCGGGTTTTTGTGGCGCTGGGGCTGGCGGAATTACGACGTCCGGTTGGGGTGGGACTCCGGGCGCTGATGCGCGAGGCGCAGATCGACACGGCGCGGCGGCCGCTGACGACGGTGGACGTGGCCTTTCGCCTGGCGCCGCGGATCAACGCAGCGGGGCGGATGGACATCGCCAGCGAAGTGATCGAGCTGTTCACGACCCGGGACCAGGCCCGCGCCGGCGATCTGGCGTCGAAGCTGGAACGGCTGAACCAGGAGCGGCGCGCTGCCGAAGCAGCGATGCTGGCGGAGATCACGCAGCGCCTCGACGAACCGTGCTTCCGTGAGTCGCGGTGTATCGTGATGGACGGCGATGGATGGCACCGCGGGGTGATCGGCATTCTTGCTTCGCGCATCGTGGAGCAAACGGGCAAGCCGGCGCTGGTGGTGACGCGGGAAGATGGCGAGGCGTATGGGTCGGGCCGGTCGATTCCGGCGTTTCATCTGCTGGAGGCGATCGAGAGCTGCCCCGAGATCTTCACGCGCTTTGGCGGACACGCTCACGCCGTGGGATTTTCTCTGCCGGCAGATCGTGTCGAGGACCTGCGGGCGCGGCTCACGGAGTATTCCGCCGGCCGACTGCGCGACGAGGACCTTGGGAATCCGCTGGAATGCCACGCTGAGCTGCAACTGGACCAGATCACGCCGCAGCTGTTCACGTGGCTGCGCCGGCTGGAACCGTACGGCATGGGCAACGAGGAGCCGGTGTTTGTCGCGCGCAATGTGCGCGTGGTTGCGCCGCCGTTCTTTATGAAGGAGAAACACGTGCGCCTGCGGGTGAACCAGGGCGCGACGTTCTCCGCTGTGGGCTGGAACCTCGCTGCGCGCGTGCGCGAGCTGAACCTCGGGCCGGATGCCGTCATTGATCTGGCGTGGAGGCTGCGCGAGAACGATCATCCGGAGTTTGGCGGGCTGGAACTGGAGATCGCGGGGATCGCGGTTAGGGAAAAGCGGGCAGCTAAGAGCGAATAGCGAGGAACTGTTAGCAAAAGCACTGTTAGCGAGAGACGGTCAGCCAAGGACTGTTAGCAAAAGAACTCTTAGCGGAAAGCTGTTCGCGAAACGTTCGCTTTGAGCGGGTGGTGGGGTTCGTAGCTGTTTGCCAGCGGTGCTTCGAGGAGACTCCTGCGGATCGCTTTTTTTCCGGAGTTTTTTACTTGCTGTGTTTTCACAGTCCCCAAACCACCCGGTCCTCGGCGCATCATATGGTTATTCCCAGGAATTTCGCGCAGGAGGAGAGAGGTCCCAATGACCGCCGCCGTCGCCAGCCTTCCGGAAACCCTCAGCGAACAGGAACTCAGCCAGATGGACGCCTATTGGCGGGCCTGCAATTATCTTTCGGCCGGGATGATCTACCTGTACGACAATCCCCTGCTAGGGGAGCCGCTTAAGCCGGAGCACATCAAGAAGCGGCTGCTGGGCCACTGGGGATCGGACCCGGGGCAGAATTTCCTATGGGTGCATCTGAACCGGCTGATCCGGAAGCTGGATCTGAACATGATTTACGTCGCCGGGCCGGGTCACGGGGCGCCAGCGACGCTTTCGAATGCCTGGATGGAGGGGACCTACTCGGAGATTTATCCGGACAAGAGTCAGGACATCGAAGGTCTGCGGAAGTTCTTCCGCCAGTTTTCCTTTCCAGGCGGGATCGGGAGCCACTGCACGCCGGAGACGCCGGGCTCCATTCACGAAGGCGGCGAGCTGGGCTACAGCCTCTCGCACGCGTTCGGCGCGGCGTTCGACAACCCGGACCTGATCGTTACGTGCGTGGTCGGCGATGGCGAGGCCGAGACCGGCCCGATGGCGACTTCGTGGCACAGCAACAAGTTCCTCAACCCCCTGCGCGACGGCGTGGTGCTGCCGGTGCTGCACCTGAACGGCTACAAGATTGCGAATCCGTCGATTCTGGCGCGCATTCCGCATGAAGAGCTGGAGTGGCTCTTCCGCGGCTACGGCTGGGATCCGCAGTTTGTGGAAGGCGACGATCCGCGGGCCATGCATCAGCAGATGGCGGCGACGCTGGAGCACTGCATCGGCCGCATTCGCTCGATCCAGAGCGATGCAAGGGAGCATGGCAAACTTGCCGGCGCCGGGAATGGGTGGCCGCGCTGGCCGATGATCGTGCTCCGGACGCCGAAGGGCTGGACCGGCCCCAAAGAGGTCGATGGGCACAAGGTGGAAGGGTTCTGGCGCGCGCACCAGGTGCCGATTCTGGATGTGGCGGAGAACGCTGGGCATCTGCGGCAACTCGAAGACTGGCTCAAGAGCTATCGGCCGTGGGAGCTGTTCGACGATAAGGGGACGCCGGTGGCGGAACTGCGCGCGCTGGCCCCGCAGGGAACCCGCCGCATCACGGCGAATCCGCATGCCAATGGCGGACTCCTGCGCCGTCCGCTGCAGATGCCGGATTTCCGCAGCTACGCGGTCAAGGTGGAGAAGCCGGGGAAGACTTACGTGGGCGCCACCGAGGTCCTGGCGCATTTTCTGCGCGATATTATGCGCGGGAATCCGGACAATTTCCGCGTTTTCGGACCGGATGAGACGGCCTCCAATCATCTGCAGGCCATCTACGAAGCCAGCCCAAAGACGTGGATGGAGGAGATCCTGCACGAGGATTCCGACGGCACCGAGATCGCGCCGGCGGGCCGCGTGATGGAGATGCTGAGCGAACACACGCTGGAAGGCTGGTTTGAAGGCTACGTGCTCACCGGACGCCACGGATTCTTCTCCACGTATGAGGCTTTTGTTCACGTTATCGACTCGATGTTCAACCAGCACGCGAAGTGGCTGGAGAAGGCGAAGACCGAGCTGCGCTGGCGTGCGGCGGTCTCGTCGATCAACCTGCTGATCACCTCGGTGGTCTGGAGGCAGGATCACAACGGCTTCTCGCATCAGGATCCGGGGTTCCTCGATGTGGTCGCGAACAAAAGCGCGTCAGTCACGCGGATCTATCTTCCACCCGACGCGAATTGCCTGCTCAGCGTCGCCGACCACTGCCTGCGCTCCAGCGACTACATCAACGTGATCGTCGCGGACAAGCAGCCTCACCTGCAGTATCTCGACATGGACGCGGCGATCCGGCACTGCACCAAGGGGATCGGCATCTGGGATTTTGCCAGCACCGATGCGGGCGCGGAGCCGGATGCGGTTCTGGCGTGTGCCGGCGACATTGCGACGATGGAGGCGCTGGCGGCGGCGGCGATCCTGCGGGAGCGTTTCCCGGACATCAGGCTTCGCTTTGTGAATGTGGTGGATCTCTTTCGTCTGCAACCGGAAAGCGAGCATCCGCATGGGCTCTCCGACACGGACTTCGATTCCCTTTTCACCTGCGACAAGCCCGTGATCTTCAACTTCCACGGGTATCCGCTGCTGATCCATCGGCTGACCTACCGCCGGCACAATCACGACAACATCCACGTGCGCGGCTACAAGGAGAAAGGCAACATCAATACGCCGCTGGAACTGGCGATTGAGAACAACGTGGACCGCTTCAATCTGGCCATCGACATCATCGACCGCGTGCCGCGCCTGCGGAATATCGGGGCGCACACGCAGGAGTGGCTGCGCGACCAGATCACGGAGAGCATTCACTACGCCCACACGAACGGCATTGACAAGGCGGAGATCCGCAACTGGACGTGGCCGTGGTGACGGCGCTGGGAAGCGAGGGAATGGGGCGCCGTGAGCGATAGGGCAGAGCTGGTTCTCGCGGTGAACAGCGGCTCCTCGTCGCTGAAGTTCGGGCTCTACCGGAATCCGCCGGGCGACTGCAATCCTGAGCTGCTGCTCGCCGGAGGGGCCAGCGGCATCGGCCATGCCAACGGGCGGCTGGCGGTGAAGGACGGGGCGGGCAAAAGGCTGCTGGACGAGGCTTACAAGCTGAACTCCCAGGGGCACGCGCTGGAGGAGATCCTGGGACAGATGGGGAAGCTGGGGCACGACCGTCCGGCGGCGCTGGGGCATCGGGTCGTCCACGGCGGGCCGCATCTACGAGCGCATCAGCTGATCGACAAGGCGCTGCTGGAGAAGCTGGTGGCGGCGACCCAGTTTGCGCCTATTCACATTCCGGCAGCGGTGGCGCTGATCCGCGATACGGAGAAGCTGCTGCCGGAAGCGCGGCAGTATGCCTGCTTCGATACGGCCTTTCACAGCACGATGCCGGAAACGGCGCGCCACTTCCCTCTCCCGCAGCGGCTTTACGACCTGGGGATCGAGCGATACGGCTTTCACGGGCTCTCCTACGAGTCGATCGTCACGCGGCTGGGGGCGGGGATTCCGGAGCGCGTGGTATGCGCGCATCTGGGATCGGGAGCCAGCCTGGTTGCGCTGCGCAACGGGCAATCGATCGACACCAGCATGGGCATGACTCCGGTGGGGGGCATTCCCATGGCGACGCGGAGCGGCGACTTTGACCCGGGGGTCGTGCTGTTCCTGATGCGCACCGAACAGCTGAACGCCGATCAGCTGGAGTCGCTGCTGAACCGCGATTCGGGACTGGGGGCGCTCTCGGGGGGCGAATCCGACATGCGGCTGCTGGAGGAGGGCGCGGCGAAGGGTGATCCGAGGGCAAAGCTGGCCATCGCGGTCTTCGCTCATGCCGTGCGCAAGATGATCGGCGCTTATGCGGCGGAGCTGGGCGGACTCGATCTGCTTGTCTTCACCGGGGGGATCGGAGAGCACAGCAGCGGGGTGCGCAACTGGATCTGCGACGGGCTCGAGTTCCTTGGAATTACGAGCGGCGACCCGGCCCTCTGCGCCAGAGTGCGTGTGATTCCGGCAGAGGAAGAGCTGCAAATCGCAAGGATTGTATGCAGTCTGCGACGAGACGGCAGCCGATAGCCGGAGCGGCCTGGAGCCGGGATGCGATGGCCGAAGGTACTTTCGCTACCCGCTTCAGGTGACCGACGGTTGGCCGCCTTCTTGACGCTGCTTCTTCCGCGCACCAATAATAAAGATTCGCCTTCGAGCCAGCTTTCCCACAGGGTGCGGCCCATCGCGGCTGCCCGCAACCACGCAAAGAGGATCGTTCAACGTGATGAAATCCAGGGTACAAGCGCGATGAGCACAGCAATCGCTGGAACGCGCGAGCAGACTCGCGAACCGGGGGCGCCGGGTTTCTGGCAATCCACTAACGGCAAAAAAGCCATCATGGCAGTCACGGGAGCGATCCTGTTTCTGTTTGTGATCGGCCACCTGCTGGGCAACCTGCAGATCTACGACGGTCCGGCACGCATCAACGCCTACGGGCACTTCCTGAAGAGCCTGGGCGAGCTGCTGTGGATCGTCCGCGGCGGGCTGATCGCGGCCGTACTGCTGCATATCTGGGCGACGTTCCAGCTGTGGCTGCGGAACCGCAAGGCTCGTCCGGTCGGGTACAAGGTGAAGAAGTCGGTGGCCTCGAACTACGCCGACCGCACGATGTACTGGAGCGGCCCGATCATCCTGGCCTTCGTGATCTTCCATCTGCTGGAGTTCACGGCGGGGACGCTGCACCCGGGGGCGGCGGCCTTCAGCGAGACGGACATCTACTACAACGTCGTGACCGGCTTCAGCGTGTGGTGGGTCTCGGCCTGGTACATCTTCTCGATGATCCTTCTCGGCTTTCATTTGCGGCACGGCATCTGGAGCGCCTTCCAGTCGCTGGGGGCGAATCATCCGCGCCACACGCCGGTGCTGAAGCAGGCTGCGCTCTGGATCGCGATCCTGATTGTTGCCGGCTACATATCGATTCCGATCAGCGTTCTCGCAGGATGGGTGAGGTAGGCACGATGAAACTGGACGCACGCACTCCAACCGGACCCATCGAACAGGCCTGGGACAACGCACGTTTCGAGATGAAGCTGGTGAATCCGGCGAACAAGCGCCGCCATCACCTGATCGTGGTTGGTTCGGGACTGGCCGGCGCATCGGCTTCTGCGACGCTGGGCGAACTGGGCTACAACGTCAAGTGCTTCTGCTTTCAGGATTCACCGCGGCGCGCGCACTCGATCGCTGCGCAGGGCGGCATCAACGCGGCGAAGAACTATCAGAACGACGGCGACAGCATCTACCGTCTCTTCTACGACACGGTGAAGGGCGGCGACTTCCGCGCGCGCGAAGCCAACGTCTACCGACTCGCGCAGAACAGCGTCGACATCATCGACCAGTGCGTAGCGCAGGGCGTGCCCTTCGCGCGTGAATACGGCGGCTCGCTCGATAACCGCTCCTTTGGCGGGGCGCAGGTTTCGCGTACCTTCTATGCACGCGGGCAGACGGGGCAGCAGTTGCTGCTCGGGGCCTATCAGGCGCTGGAGCGCCAGGTCGATTCCGGGCAGGTGAAGATGTATCCGCGCACCGAGATGCTGGACCTGATCGTGATCGATGGGCAGGCGCGCGGCATCGTGACGCGCAACCTGATCACGGGCAAGCTTGCGGTCCATCTGGCCGATGCGGTGATCCTTGCAACGGGCGGATATGGGAACGTCTACTACCTCTCGACGAATGCCAAGGGATCGAACGCCACGGCGATCTGGCGGGCGCACCGGCGGGGAGCTCTGTTTGCCAATCCCTGCTTCACGCAGATTCATCCCACCTGCATTCCGGTCTCCGGCGACTACCAGTCGAAACTGACGCTGATGTCGGAGTCGCTGCGCAACGATGGGCGGATCTGGGTACCGAAGCAGAAGGGGGACAAGCGCAGGCCCGATCAGATCCCTGAAGACGAGCGCGATTATTACCTCGAGCGCAAATATCCCGCTTTCGGCAACCTTGTGCCCCGTGACGTCGCTTCGCGCAACGCAAAAGCCGTCTGCGACGAAGGACGCGGGGTGGGCGAGACGGGGCTTGGCGTCTATCTCGATTTCGGCGATGCGATCAGCCGTCTTGGCGTGGAGACGATCCGCGAGCGTTACGGCAATCTGTTCGACATGTACCAGCGCATCACGGACGAGGATCCCTACAAGGTCCCCATGCGCATCTACCCGGCCATCCACTACACGATGGGAGGGCTGTGGGTCGATTATCAGCTGCAGAGTACGATTCCGGGACTTTTCGTGCTGGGCGAGGCGAACTTCTCCGATCACGGCGCGAACCGGCTGGGCGCCAGCGCGCTGATGCAGGGGCTCTCGGATGGCTACTTCATCATTCCCTACACCGTCGGCAACTATCTGGCCAGCGCGAAGCCGAAGCCGGTGAAGGCCGATCATCCTGCCGCACAGGAAGCGCTTGCTGCGACCGAACAAGGCATCGCCAGGCTGCTGGGGATCAAGGGCAAGCGCACCGTGGATTCGTTCCACCGCGAACTGGGCAAGATTATGTGGGACGACTGCGGCATGTCGCGGAACGCGAAGGGACTGCAGGAGGCGATCGGCAGGATTCGCGCTCTGCGCGAGGAGTACTGGCAAAACGTCAATGTCCCGGGCTCGGGCAATGACCTGAACCAGAGCCTTGAAAAAGCGGGACGGGTAGCGGACTTCTTCGAGCTGGGCGAGCTGATGTGTCTGGACGCGCTGGAGCGCAACGAGTCCTGCGGCGGGCACTTCCGCGAGGAGTACCAGACGCCGGACGGCGAGGCGCAGCGCGACGACGAGCATTACAGCTACGTGGCCGCGTGGGGCTACACCGGTCCCGGCAACCAGCCGGAGCTGACGAAGGAGCCGCTGGAGTTTGCCTACGTTCACCCGAGCCAGAGGAGCTACAAGTAAATGAAACTGACATTGACCATCTGGCGGCAGAAGGGTCCTGCGGAAAAGGGCCGGTTCGTGAGCTATCCGGTGAACGATGTGAATCCGGAGATGTCGATGCTGGAATGCCTCGACGTGCTCAATGAGTCTTTGATCGAGCGCGGCGAGGAGCCGGTGGCGTTCGAGCACGACTGCCGCGAGGGCATCTGCGGATCGTGCGGATTCATGATCAGCGGCGTTGCGCACGGACCGCAGCCGGCAACCACGGTGTGCCAGCTCACGATGCGCCACTTCAAGGACGGCGACGAGCTGGTGCTTGAGCCGTGGCGCTCGACGGCGTTCCCATTCGTGAAGGATCTGGTCGTCGACCGCCGGGCCTTCGACCGCATTATTCAATCCGGCGGCTACGTCTCGGTTTCCACGGGCAATGCCCCGGATGGGAATGCCATTCCGGTCGGGAAAGAAGTCGCTGACGCCGCTATGGATGCGGCGGCGTGCATCGGATGCGGCGCGTGCGTCGCGGCGTGCCCGAACGGATCGGCGGCGCTGTTCACGGGCGCGAAGATTGCGCATCTGGGCGTGCTGCCCCAGGGCCAGCCTGAGGCCGATCGGCGGGCGGTGCGCATGGTCGCGCAGGCCAACGTCGAAGGCTTCGGCAGCTGCACGAATATCGGCGAATGCACCGGCGTGTGTCCCAAGGAGATTCAGCTCGAAGTCATCGCAAAGATGAACCGCGACTATCTCTGCGGGGCCTGGCGCGAACGCAAGCAGACGGTAACAGCGATTGCGCCCGTGACGAGCTGGGAGTTGGAGAAGTAAACAAACCCTGGGTGCCCACATCCCTGGCCGCCGGGGATGTGGGACGCGCGCGCGGCGCGACCTTCCCTCCGTTGCTACAATCCTGCTACCGGAAAATCCAGCCATGAAGCTAACGAGGCTGTTCCTCCTCTTTGCCCTGACTTTGCCCGCCCTCGCCCAAACGAAGTCGACCGCCAAACCTGTGACCCATCACTCGACCTTGAGCCCCGAAACCGTTCATCGCTCCGCCATAGTCATCGACACCCATGCCGACACGCCGCAGCGCATGCTCGATGATCACTACGATCTGACCCAGCCTTTGGGGGGCGGCTACCTCAACTTCGCATCGGCGAAAGAAGGCAACCTCGGCGCCGAGTTCTTCTCCATCTGGGTTGAGCCGAAGCTGTATGCGGGCCATTACGCCCGGCGTACGCTGGAACTGATCGACGCGGTGCGCGAACAGGCCGATGCGCATCCGGATCAGATGATGATGGCCTATTCGGCAGAGGACATCGAGCGCGCGCATCGCGACCACAAACTTGCTGCGCTGATGGGGATCGAAGGCGGGCACTCGATCGAGGACTCGCTCGGCCTGTTGCGCGATTATTACCGGCTCGGCGTGCGCTACATGACGCTGACCTGGTCGAACTCCAATGGGTGGGCCGACTCGTCGGGCGATGCCGACGACACGACGGTGCAGCATACTCAGGACGGACTGTCGGATTTCGGTAAGGATGTGGTCTACGAGATGAACCGGCTGGGCATGATGGTGGACCTGTCGCACGTCTCGGACAAGACGTTTTACCGCGCCGTGATCACCTCGCGTGCGCCCGTCTTCGCTTCGCACTCGTCGGCGCGCGCGCTCACCAATGTTCCGCGCAACATGACCGACGATATGCTGCGCGCGGTCGCTCGCAGCGGCGGTCCTCACAGTCACGGTGGGGTGGTGATGGTGAATTTCTATTCCGGCTTTATCAGCGATGCGTGGTGGAAGGCATGGCAGGCACAGGCACCGGAGCGCAAGGCCGGCGAAGCCGCGCAGATCGCGGAGTGGAAGGCCCAGGGCAGGACGATCACCTATGAGATGACGGATGCGCTCGACCGGCAGTGGGCCGCGAAGATTCCCCGCCCGCCGCTCAGTGCGCTGATCGATCACATCGACCACGTCGCGAAGGTCGCCGGCATCGATCACGTGGGCCTGGGATCGGATTTTGACGGCATCCCGGCGTCGCCGGAAGGGATGGACTCGGCGGCCGATCTGCCGAAGATCACCGCAGCGCTGATGGCGCGAGGCTACTCCGCCGATGACTGCCGCAAGATTCTCGGTGGCAACTTCCTGCGCTTCTTCCGCGACGTGGAGGCGACGGCGAAGGAACTCCAGGCCCAGGGGCCGACGCGTCCGGAGATTGGCGATCTGCAACCCGGCACACGATAGGCTGGACCCGCGTAAGCGCTGGAGAGTTTGGGCGTCGCTCAGTCGCCGATCCGGCGAATGACTCGTGCCGGATTGCCTCCGACGAGGGTGTTCGGGGGAATGTC